>NZ_JAKJSI010000011.1:0-330119 GCF_050336695.1 Photobacterium minamisatsumaniensis
CCCAATAATTATATTTATTGGGTATTTCGTTTGTTTAATGAGCATTACTTTTATTGTTAACCTTCACTAAAATTGTCAAAAAATAAATAGAATCAGCCCCACACGATAAAATTAGGGTTGGTACTAAATTTATTAATAAGACTAAAATAGAAATTAAAGATCATTGATAACAATAAGAGTACTTTTTTATTATTACGATAAAAGCATTTATAAACTAGTATGTGGATACATCCTGAAACTCGGAGCAATGAATTGTTACAGGTCACTCTAAAAAATCAAACTTACCCCAAATATAACCATTTAAAACAGTAATTTACACATCTAAAGCAAATAACACATTGCGTGTTGCTGAAGCGCTAAAGTCATAGCAGTGTAAAGTTTTCAATACGGTTTTTCGATTAAATCGTTTTTATTTCTAATAAGTGCTCACCAGTAACCCAGTGGTACTAAGAATATAAATCAATCAAAAAGATTAAATATTTTACGAGCCAGTTTTTACGTTTAAATAAAAGTAATACCAAAGTGAAAAACAACTAATCGATTAAGTAACAGCCAGTATCTAGTATTAACTAGTACCCATAAATGGCTAGGAAATATAAATATTGCCCCGATGTTAAATATCGATCAACATCAGGGCTATTTATCTTTTACAGTTGGAAAATTTTTAACGCTCTAATTAACTAGGCTGCAATACCTTAATAGACTGCCCGTAAGAAAAGTCACTACTCACATAGTACCGTTCTGAACTGGCCTCTCCATCAATTTGCTGTTTTAACAGCGCAAGGGTCTGTTCGCCAATTTGGCTGATCGACTGGTCAACGGTGCAAATCGTTGGTGAGAGAAGTTTACCCATTTCATACAGGTTAAAGCCTGCTAATGAAATATCTTGCGGGATCCGATACTCCATCTGGTTTAACTCACCATGCAATTTGATCAGTAACTGGGCATGAGAACTAATAATGGCTGTCGGACGGTGCTTAACACTTAAAATACGACACAATACTGAAGAGAGGTCTTCTAACCCCAACTGGGTTTCTTCTATTTGGATTTTATCGGCTAATCCCGCCTGTTGCATGGCTTCACGGTAACCTTCGGCACGCATTTTATAACGGTGTACCCGAGTAAAGTCAGCGCCGATCATGACGATGTTCTGGTGCCCCCTTTCGATCAAGTGCTCTGTCAGCGACAGCATGGCCTGATGGTTATTTAAGGCAATTGACGGTAACCCTTCCAGCTCACCGTCATTAAATAGCAACACCTTTGGCAGTTGTTCTGGCCACCATGCTTGATGACGATGTACGGAATGAGAGGCCAAGTTCAGGATCACCCCATCGACATTCAAATCAATAAGCTGCCTTAAGGCGCTCTTTTCTTCCTCATAGTCATAACCTGTGGTGAATAGCAGCATCCCTAGCCCTTCCTTTCGGCAAGCATGCTGAATACTCTCGATAGCAAGAGCATAGTTTTGGTGAGTAATATCTGGTACCACAACCCCAATAAGTTTCGAGCGCCCTTGGCGGAGAATTTTACCTATTCGGTTGGGGCGATAACCCAGCTCTTTTACCGCCAATTCAATCCGTTCTACGGTCTCGATATCAAACTTCTTCTTCCCGTTCAGGTGCCGTGACACCGTTGAAGGGTCGACATTGGCACTTTTGGCCACATCTTTTAACGTTACTTTACTATTCATCATCGCCTACGAATAACTTCATTTTGTGTCTATATCGCCCTTTTCATTTGCAAGGAAAACCCACAAGGAAAACGATTGTCCAGCATTCACTGTTCAGACTTGTCACTATAGCTTAAACGCCCTGTCATTATCCTGAGATTCATCATCATAACTAGTCCAAGTCATTATATTTAATATAAATGTCATCTATTGATCATGGAAGCTGACAATTACTGTCACGTTTCAAACTTAACGTATAACACAACAAAAGGACAATCGATTGTCCAAGAAGGGAAATTCATTGTTTGAACAAGCGGAAGGACGCCGTACCCCTTTACGCAACTACATTGGCAGAGAACTATCATGGCTGATATTCAGTTACACAACATCACTAAATCATACGATAAAACGCCCATTCTCAAAGGCGTTGACCTAACGATCCGTGAAGGGGAGTTCATCGCTTTGGTTGGCGCATCAGGCTGCGGTAAATCAACCTTACTCCGTATCATTGCCGGGCTTGAGCAACAAACCACAGGGCAAGTCACCATCGCTAACGATGACATCAGTGAGCTCAAACCACGCCAACGCGATCTGGCTATGGTATTCCAATCCTATGCGCTCTACCCTCACCTGACGGTGCAGGAAAACATGCTCGTCCCCTTAAAAATGGCCAAACCGTTCTATTACCGCTTGCCGGGAGCGGCGAAGGCTTCTGCCACAGTGAAAGAATGGTTAGCAGAGATCAACACTCGGGTTGAGCACGTCGCCGAACAATTGCAAATAACGGCTCTGCTCGATAGAAAGCCTGCTCAGTTATCTGGTGGCCAGCGTCAACGTGTAGCACTTGGCCGTGCCATGGTTCGAAAGCCCAAAGCATTCTTAATGGATGAACCACTATCAAACCTTGATGCCAAACTGCGGGTTCACATGCGAACCGAACTATCCCAGCTACATCGCCAGCTCGGTAGCACTTTTATCTACGTTACTCACGACCAAATCGAAGCCATGACCATGGCTGACCGTATTGCTTTAGTGGTAGAAGGGCAGCTTCTGCAGGTCGCAAGTCCTGATGAAATGTATAACAACCCATGTCACCTCAAGGTGGCTGAGTTTATCGGCAGCCCGAAAATCAATATCTTACCAGCCACATTAACCCAGCAAGGTGTCACCATTGGCCAGCATACTCTTGCCTTTACACTGGGTGACGCATGGCAAGATATTAACAATACCGCCATTAGCCTTGGGATCCGGCCTGAGCACCTGATACTTAGCGATATCGAAAGCAACCACAGCCTACCTGTCACTATCACCCATACAGAAAATACCGGTTGTGAAGGTTATGTCTATTTAACGGCTGACTGGCTAACGCAAGCTTCGAGACAAAACACCCAGATCGTCGTTAAGTGCTGCCCAGAACGCACCCGCCAACTGAGCATCGGCCAAAATTTACACGTACAGATTGCCCAAGAAAAAGTGCTGGCATTTAGCGAATCTGGCGAGCGAATTTCACCTTTTTGCTCAAACGTTTTCACGATGAATACAGGGGTAAACTATGGCTGATTTAGCACCTAGCTTGGGACGTGTCGTCACCCCTTCTCGCTTCGCCGTTCCAGCCAAGTGGCGTGAACCCGTCACAGCTTGGTTATTGTCTGCACCCGCATTATTTCTGATGCTGCTATTTCTGATCGGGCCGATGGCCGCAGTGCTATTGCTGTCATTTACGGACTGGCAACTGGGTATGGATAGCTTCGATTTTGTCGGTTTGGCGAATTACCAAGAGTTAGTTGACGATCCAGTGTTCTGGATCTCACTTAAAAATACCCTGCTATATGTGGCGGTTGTCTTGCCGGGATCAGTGATTGGCGGACTCGCCATTGCCATGTTGATTGAATCTCGCCCATCAGGCAAAAGTTTCTATCGCACCGTTTTCTTTCTTCCTGTAATGGCAAGCCTGATAGCAATGTCGATTGTCTGGGAATACATCCTCCACCCTGAGTTCGGCCTGCTGAATATGGTGCTAAACCTTGTTGGCGTTGCAGGACGAGATTGGCTAAATGATCCAGATGCCGTGGTGTACGTCCTTGCAGGGATCGGCGTCTGGCACCAACTTGGCTTCAACATGGTGCTGTTTATGTCAGGGTTGATGGCAATTCCAAAGCACCTCTACGAAGCCGCTGAAATGGATGGTGTTAGCAACCCTCTATCACGCTTCTCTCTGGTTACTTGGCCAATGCTCGGTCCTGTTGCAATGTTCGTTATCGTTATCACTGCTATTAAAGCATTTCAGGTTTTCGATACCGTGCACGTGCTGACCAAAGGCGGACCAGGTAAGTCCTCAGAAATGCTACTGCTGACCATGTATCACGAAGGGTTTGAGTACTTCCGTACCAGCTATGCAGCCGCTATCACCGTGGTGTTCATGTTCTTTATTCTGCTGGTTACCATCATTAAAACTCGTTACATGGAAAAGAAGGTGCATTACTCATGAAAATGTCTCTCTACAGCCTATTCCGCCATTTGGTTCTGGCAAGTTTGACCATCATCGTGCTGATGCCCTTCGTTTGGATGCTGTCTGCTTCGACAAAGCCTTTAGATGAAATATTTGTCAATGAGCTACGTTTTTTGCCAGAGCGCTGGGCCTTCGCCGAGAACTACCACAAGGCACTGACTCAAGCACCATTGCTCAAGTACATGCTCAATGGCTTGATTGTCACTGTCGGAATTTTCCTGTGCCAAGTTGCTGTTGCTGTACCGGCAGCCTATGCACTCGCGAAACTGCGTTTCAAAGGTAAAGACATCATGTTCAGCGCGGTATTACTGTGCTTGATGATCCCGCCACATGCAGTTTCGATTCCATGGTACTACCTGATGTTCAAACTCGGCTTCTTGGATTCTTACGCTGCACTTATCGCCCCGTTTTCGATTTCGGTGTTTGGCATCTACCTTATGCGCCAGTTCTTCAAAACCGTGCCGGATGATCTGGTTCATGCTGCCCGTATCGATGGCTATACCGAATTCGCCATTGTCTGGCGGGTCATGCTGCCGACGGCTATACCTGCTCTGGTGTCATTTGGCATCTTCTCGATTGTCGCGCACTGGAATGATTATTTCTGGCCGCTGATTGTTGTCAGCAGTCAGGACTACTTTACCCCACCGCTTGGTGTAGTGGCCTTCACTAACGACGAAGCTGGCAATGATTATGGCCCGCTGATGGCTGCAGCCACCTTGATCATCGCTCCGCTGATCATTGCATACCTGCTAGCTCAAAAGCGCTTCATTGAAGGCATTACCATGTCAGGCATGAAATAACGTTTACCAATAACACACTTACGAATTAGCAAACCGACAAGGAAAGATCATGAAACTGCTAAAGACAGCACTAGCTGCAGGCTTACTGGCTGCTGGCCTATTCAACCCAGCGATCGCGGCAACTGAGCTGGTTGTTCAATACCCTTATGGGCCGACTTTTGATCCGTTGATGAAAGAGCTCGCGAGCCGTTTTGAAGCGGAAAATGATGATATTAAAATCACGTATCGTACCAGCTACGAAAATTACGAGGATGCGAGCCAGCGTGTCATGCGTGAAGCTATCACCAAGCGTATGCCCGATATCAGCTTTCAGGGGCTAAACCGTATTCGTCCACTTATGGAACGAGACATCGCTATCGCACTGGATGACTTTCTCACCGAAGACGACAGACAGCAGTACGGCTATGGTGATGCCATGATGTCTCCGGCTCGTTTCGATGGCAAAACGTGGGCATTCCCATTCGCCATCTCTCTACCCGTTGCCTACTACAACATGGATTTAGTTCGATCAGCACAAGGCAACGATAGCCTACCAACCACTTGGGATGGTGTTATCGAACTGGCGCAGAAAATCAATGCTCTGGATGGTAAAGAGTCGGGGCTCGCCTACGATTGGCACATCACTGGCAGCTGGCTGTGGTTGGCTCCAATGATGAGCCAAGGCGGGAAACCATTAGATGAGAACGGTAAGGTCGCCTTCAACAATGAAGCAGGCCAATGGACCATGGATTTGTTTGCCCGCATGACCCAAGAAGCCAAAGCCCAGAACTATAGCCGTAGCGCCAAAGAGCAATCTTTTGTCGCTGGCAATATGGGGATCTACTTCACCTCAACAGGTAGTCTAAGTAAATTCACTCGCATGGCTGGCGATAATTTCGAATTAAAAACCGGTCCATTCCCTGACGTAAAAGCAGGCGGCACACTGCCTGTTGGTGGTAACGCCGTGGTCATGCTAACCAAAGATCAAGAAAAGCAGCAGGCAGCATGGCAGTTCATCCGCTTTATTACCGGCCCTGAAGGCAATGCTTTGGTCAGCCCAATGACGGGCTATATGTCGCCAAACCCTATCGCCGCAGCGAGCTTAACTGACTTCTTAGAGCAAAACCCCAATTACAAGACCGTGGTTAACCAACTGCCACTGATGGACACTTGGCACGCTTTTCCGGGTCGTAATGGCCTAAAAATCACCGATGTTATCTCTGATCACATGGAGTCAATTTTCAGTGGACGAATGGCTGACAAGCCACAGGCCGTTAATGAAAAGATGGCCAAAGATGTGCAAAAACTACTGCCACGCAGCTAATAAGACTTACCTGTCATATCCATGGATATGGCAGGTACCCAACGCGAACAACAAGTACAAGTGAAAACAGTCCCTATGTTTATATTTGATTTTGATGGCGTCATTGCCGACACACTTTCTCTTTACCAGCAGGTTTGCCAGCAAGCCGCAACAGCTAGAGGCTATCAAGCGCAACTAGCTTCCAATCCATTTGCGACGCTTGACCCTGTAACATTTGAAGCTCTGGGGGAGACGCTTGGTATTGATGGCCATCAATACGCCAAAGATGTCGCTATACGAATGACAGCATCAACACAGATCCCAGCTCTTTTCCCGCAGGCCAAAGAAGTACTTGAGCAACTTACCCATGAGATGCCTCTCGTCGTGTTATCGGCCAGCCATACCGAGGTACTCAATAGAATTTTATCTCACCATGGCGTCGCCCATTGTTTCACCAGTGTTATTGGCGGTGATAAACCTGGCAGCAAAGCCGACAAGCTAATTGCAATCAAAGCTCAACATAATGGTTTTATGGTAATGGTTGGGGATGGTGTCAGCGATATTGATGCCGCGAAAGCAGCTGGCATACCTTCAGTTGCCGTCAATTGGGGCTGGCAGTCGGCCGACACACTTCAGCAACGTAAGCCTAACTATCAAATTCAAACCCCAGAACAACTCCTGCCAATTGCTGCAGAGTTTCTTCAGTTTGCCCAACAAGGAAAGCGAGCATGAAACTGATCCACCTTACTGATACTCACTTTGGCCTCAATGATCAGAAAATTTATGGCCGCGTACCTAAGCATGCTTTCGATGCAGCCATTACTGATGTTAACCAATATCATAGTGATGCAGATTGCGTCATTATCACGGGCGATCTTGCCCACTGGGGTGAAAAAGAAGCTTATATAAGCCTAAAAGAAAGCCTTGAGAAACTGCAACTTCCCTACCATCTGGTGATCGGCAACCACGATGACCGCGATACCTTACGTGAAATCTTTCCCGAGCTGCCGCTAAACGAAGATGGCTTTGTGCAGTACACCTTCGAGCAAGGTGGTAATGTGTTTATCGTGATGGATTCGGTCCAGCAGGGTACACATGCTGGGGAGTTTTGTGAAAAGCGACTTCAATGGCTTGATAGTGCACTAGATAAAGCCGATAAACCGGTATTTTTGCTGATGCACCATGCCCCTTTTGCCGTCGGTATCCCTTCAATGGATGTTATTGGCTTTAGCGAAGGCAATAAACAAGCCATTGCCAAGATGCTTAAACGCCATGACAAGGTAAAGCATTTGTTTTTTGGTCATTACCACCGTCCGATAAATGGCACCTGGCAGGGCATCGGCTTTTCTACCTTAAAAAGCATGAACCACCAAGTTGCGCTGGATATGCATACCACCGATGTGATCAACGCCAGCTTCGAATCACCAACTTACAATGTGGTGCTCATCGACAATGAACTAGTGATTGTCCATACCCGCGACTTTACCGACACTACTGATACCTTTTCGCTCGGCGGACCATTCGACGACGAGTAAAACTTGAATTATTGCCGCCCAAATAAAAACGCCGCCTGTATATACAGGCGGCGTTGTTTATTCTAACAATTTTAGTCAGTGGTCAAACCTAGGGCATTAGCAACAGCTTGCCCCAACTGCTCATCGACTTTCATGAAGTGCGCTAGCTGATCGCGTTTGATCTGCTCAGATTTCACCTCACCCAGTGATCCAACAATATTACCAACTAAACGCTGTTGTTGTGCTGCATCCATAATGCGGTACAGATTACCCGGCTGCGAATAGTAGTCGCTGTCATAGTCACGGAAATTGAAGTGCAATGCTTCTTTCTCTAGCGCTAATGGCGGCTCATAATCATGGCTTGGTTGGTAGCTACCATGGTGATTAGGGGCATAGTTAGCTTGTCCAGCACCATTACCATCAGCACGCATCGAACCATCACGGTGTGAACTATTGACTGTCGATTTAGGTCGATTAACTGGCAGCTGACCATGATTAATACCCAAACGGTAGCGCTGAGTATCACCGTATGAAAACAGACGCCCTTGCAATAAACGGTCTGGTGAATAACCAATTCCCGGCACCATATTGGCAGGGGTAAACGCTGCCTGCTCTACTTCAGCAAAATAGTTCTCAGGGTTACGGTTCAGTTCCAACACACCAACATCATGCAACGGGAAATCACCATGCGGCCATACCTTCGTAATATCAAACGGATGGATATGGTACTGATCGGCTTGCGATTCAGTCATGATCTGAACTTTGACATCCCAGCGCGGGAAGTTGCCTTCTTCAATATTCACGAACAAATCAGCTTGCGACGACTCACGGGTTTTCCCTGTCACTTGTGCTGCTTCTTCATCGGTGTAATAACGATGACCTTGCTGGGTTTTAAAGTGGAATTTCACGTAGAAGCGTTCATTATCATGATTAATGAAGCTGAAGGTATGACTACCGTATCCATTAATGTGTCGATAATCGGTTGGAATACCACGATCACTGAACAAGATCATAATCTGGTGCAGTGATTCCGGATGACGAGACCAGAAATCCCAAGCCGCCTCAGCACTGCGCAAATTAGTTTTCGGGTCACGCTTTTGCGTATGAATAAAGTCCGGAAACTTCAGCGGATCGCGAATAAAAAATACTGGGGTATTATTACCCACTAAATCCCAGTTACCTTCGTTGGTATAAAACTTCAGTGCAAAGCCACGGACATCACGCTCAGCATCAGCAGCCCCTTTTTCACCAGCTACGGTAGAAAAACGTAACAACACATCAGTCTGCTTACCAATATCAGAGAAAATATCAGCTTTAGTATAGCGAGTAATATCGTGGGTCACGGTAAAAGTGCCAAACGCTGCCGAACCTTTCGCATGGGCTACACGCTCAGGAATACGTTCGCGATCAAAATGGGCTAGCTTTTCCAGCAACCATGTATCTTGCAATAAGATCGGGCCTCGGGCACCCGCGGTTAAGCTGTTATCGTTATCAGTTACTGGGGCACCATTTGCTTGAGTCATTTTTTTGTTTGTCATGAGACACCTCCTTTGGGGATGCCTAAAGATTAGACTCAAACAATTAATAGGTATAATGCGTCTTTTCTATTTCATTGATAGGTAATACCACTCATAAAAAATAAACTCCGCCACTCTATTATCTAACTGTTTTAAATTACATTTTCTTTCAAATCATGTCATTTTGTAAGCTATGGTTACGCAATTTATCATCACTCAAAGACATTCATCCCACTTATTAAAGTTTGTGTTGCATATCGGAAAAATCAATGACGAATTCTGATGCATATCAATTTTTTCGCCATCAATACTGGTTAAGTTATAACCAATGAAGCGCGATAAGGAGGATTACAAATGAAAGTAGCTATCAACTGCCCGGAATGTAAATGCTCAAGCGGATTAATCAGAGTACGTCGTCGCTGGCATGAAAAAGCCCTTACAACACCAGGACAAGAAAAATTACAATGTCCGATGTGTATGTCGTTTTTCATGCGTGGAATGGGTACTCAAAAACTGCTGTATATCGGTACACATGACCCTGTACAGAAAAAAGAACCAGAATTTGAACTATAAAAATATCCTCTTCACTGGTTAGCCAAACGCCGATTTTATCGGCGTTTTTTATTCACAAAGGCTCAGCACCACAAACTAGTCGTCTATTTCTAATTGTAATTTTTCTAGCTCATCCAAAATCCGTAAGAATTTCTGCCCAAATGGTGTTACTTGATATTCCACCCGAGGTGGTAATTCGTTGAATGTCATTTTGTTTAGAATGCCAAACTCTACATTCTTCTTTAGACATTCATTCAGTACCTTGGTTGATAGCCCTTCAACAGAGCGTACCATCTCGCCTGGCCGATTGATCCCGTTGGCCAACAGCTGATACACGGTTAACGACCATTTGCAGCCATAAATTGTTTCCACCATACGTGCCGAGCGTTCTGGGGCTGATTTTCGCGAAAAAAAGTTTTCCTGTGTTTTCATAAAGATGTACCAAAAAGTGCCTACCCTACCGATTTGTACTGACTATTCAGCAGGTTAGTTGTGAGCCTAATATTAGCTTAACGTACAAACACAGGAGAAAACAAATGACCTTTACTCAATCAGGCATCGCACTCATTATCGGTGGAACCAGCGGTATGGGGCTTGAAACAGCTAAACAACTGGTCAGTCATGATATCGACGTCATTATCGTGGGCAATAACCCAGACAAACTCACCAAAGCCATTTCAGAGCTGAGTGCTTTAGGTAAGGTTTCAGGCATTCAAGCCAATCTTTATCACTCGCAGGATGTCGACAAGCTCATTGAGCTAATTAACAGCAACGGCAAAGCCATCAACTACCTAGTGAATGCCGCGGGTTACTTTAATCCGAAGCCATTCGTTGACCATTCAGCCGCTGATTATGATACTTATATGGAGCTAAACAGAGCGACTTTCAGACTCAGCCAAGCCGTCGCACAAAATATGATAAAACACGGTGGTGGCAACATTGTTAATATCGGTTCAATGTGGGCGAAGCAAGCGATAAAAGCCACACCGTCATCCGCCTATTCGATGGCAAAAGCTGGATTACATGCCCTTACCCAGCACATGGCGATGGAGCTTGCTGAACATAATATTCGCGTCAATGCGGTGTCGCCAGCCGTTGTTAAAACGCCAATTTATGGTGCCTTTATCGAACCAGATCTTATCGATGAAGCTTTAGAAGGGTTCAATGATTTTCACCCTATCGGTCGCATCGGTACACCAGCAGACATAGCGAATAGCATCTGCTTCTTATTATCAGATGAATCCAGCTGGGTAACGGGTGCTATCTGGGATGTCGACGGTGGCGTTATGGCTGGTCGAAACTAACAACTAGAAACAAATAGCTTGAAAATAGTGACAATCTCTTTCACCAATATTTAAGGACTGTACCCATGCTCAACATGGATTTCTCACAACGTATTGTCATCGATACCGCCGCCATGGACTGGGTAGCGAGTCCCGCAGCTGGTGTATGGCGTAAACCGCTAGAACGAGAAGCCAAAGAGTCGGGCCATACCAGCAGTATTGTAAAGTATGAAGCTGGTTCGGCGTTCAATACCCACCCCCACCCTATGGGCGAGGAGATCTTGGTACTCGACGGGACCTTCTCTGACGAAACCGGCGACTTTGGGCCCGGCACTTACATCCGTAACCCGCCAGGCAGTAAACATGCCCCTTTCAGTCAGGAAGGCTGCACTATTTTCGTCAAACTGAACCAATTCGAACCACAGGATCTTACTCAAGTTAGAATTGATACTCAGCAAGCGCAGTGGCTGCAGGGGATTGGTGGACTTCAAGTCATGCCGCTGCATGAGTTCGGCCATCAACATACTGCATTGGTCAAATGGCCAGCGGGCGAACGCTTTCAGCCTCACCAACATTTTGGCGGTGAAGAGATCCTCGTGTTGTCAGGGGTGTTTCGCGACGAGTTTGGCTGCTATCCCGCTCACAGTTGGCTGCGTAGTCCGCACATGAGCGAGCACTTCCCGTTTGTGGAACAAGAAACAGTGATCTTAGTGAAAACAGGACATTTACCAATAGTCTGAGCTCATGCATTTCCGTGACATACTATGGCCTTGGCTGCATTTCAGCCTTAAGTGAGAAGTTTGTAGTAATCCACGCCCTGCTCAGAATAATCTAGATGAAAACCCAGTTTGACCAAGACATTCACCGAGCCTTGGTTCTGTGGTTCGACTCCAGCAATGAAAGAGGCTGCTTGCTTTTGGTTACTCAAATAAGCAACCAGCCCTCGCATAACTTCTGTCGCCAACCCTTTTCCCCAATAGGCTTCATCAAGTACATAGCCAACCCGATAACAATTATCAGGCTCAGGGAAAACAAATATAAAACCAATACCGTGTTGCTGTTGATCGACATGCTGCTGATCAACCAACCTCAGTACCGTACCGGTTTCCTCCATAGTATTAAGCCAGTTATTAACCGCTTCAGGGGTATGTAATTGCTGACACGATGGTGGTAAATATCGACTCACCTGCTCGGTAAACATAGCGATAATTTCACTGTGTGTTCCAGATATAGTGCGATCAAGTGTCTCAGCAGATAATCGTTCAGTTGTAAAACTCATCATTTCTTTCATTAAACAGGCTTCCTTGAATGGCTCGCTAACATTCTAATAAAATGATGAACGTAAAACATTCATTTCCCGGCTAACTTTCCACCATAAACCTAACTATTCAGAACGATAGGCTAACTGAGAAAAATCTAAGCCTGACTGCCACTGACGACGGCTTTGCCACCAGTAAGTCGTTTGATATGGCAAAGATAAATTTAAACTCTGACCAATCAACGGTGTCACCAACTCAACATCACTCATTTTTGCTTCTGCGATCAAGTCGTTAACCGGCTCATCCCACTTATGTAGAAACAACTCAAAGGTTGACCAATGGACAGGAAACAGCTTATCACCACCGACATCTAAATGTGCCTGCATCGTATGGGCAGCTTGCATATGACCCCAGCCTTCCACCGGGTAACCTTTACCATCTTTCACATTGGCGGCAACTTCAATAAAAGTCATATCAAATGGCCCTAATTTCTGGCCAATTTCTTTGAAGTGATCACCATAAGCAGAGTCGCCACTATAAAAGATACTGCCCGTTTCAGCTTGGATCGCCCACGATGCCCAAAGAGTAGTATTACTGTCAAACAGCCCACGACCGGAGTTATGGTTTGCTGGGGCTGCAGTTATACGTACCGAGTTGATCATCTGACTTTCCCACCAGTCAAACTCCTTGATTTTTTGCGGCTTTACGCCCCATTTTTCCAAATGGCGCCCGACGCCTAGTGGCACATAAAACATCACATCTTTGTCTGCATAAAAACGTGCTGTCGATTCCTCAAGGTGATCATAATGGTCATGAGAAATCAAAATTGCATCAGGCAATGGTAACGCTTCGCGACTAACGGGAGCATCAACGTTACGGGAAAACAGGCGTGCAAAAACTGAAGGTGATGCATACTCAAACACAGGGTCAATCAGCATACGGGTTTGATCCGCTTCGATAAACAATGATGAGTGGCCAAGCCACGTTACCCGCACAGCTTTGCTAGGTACCGATAGTAATCCTGTATCAACCGCCTGAAACTGCAAAGGTTGCTGCGGCTTATACTGATCACGCTGCATGAAGAACTTCCACATAACCGATAACATGCCTTCTTCAGATTTCACTGCCGGCATACGGGTAATCACTTTACCATCGACAAATTGAGGCGATTGCGCGATACGCTCTTGGCGAATATCTTCACTCTGCACCAAGCGTCCATCTATATCACCACTACCAAAGGCACTAAGACCTAATGCACCAAGCACGGCGATTAAAGATGCTTTAAAAGTTGTGTTCATTTGCTGCTAGCCTCAAAAGTAAACGATGGTGTATACTTTCAATCATAACCTTGAATCAAAAAAAGTAAACACATGCGTTTACCTTTTAATTCTGCAAGCTGAGCGAATTGGATAATAAATATGGTAAAGATCGCTGAAATTAAACAAGAAAATATTATTTGCGCAGCCATAGAAATTTTTTCCGATAAAGGGCTGGATCAAGCCAGTATGGAAGCCATTTCGAAAAAAGCGGAAGTGTCTAAGCGTACGCTTTACAAGTATTTCCCAACAAAAGAAAGCCTGTTTAGTGTGATTGTCGAGCGTATGCTGTCAAATGTGAAAACCCTCAGTGACATTCCATTTGACCCACAACAACCAGTGAAAGCACAACTCAACCAACTTGCTGAAAAGGAAATTGAGCTACTTTGTAGCCCTTGTTTTCTCGCATTAGCAAGAGTGGTAATGAGTGAGTGCATCCGATCTAAACCACTGGCCAACTTAATGCTGGAAAAGTTCGAGCCTTTAGATGGTTGCTACGGATTAACAAAATGGATCGAGCAAGGGATAGAAGCTGGCCGACTCGATGTAGCTCACCCGGCTATCGCTTCCGAGCAATTTATCGCGAGCCTTAAATCGGTTGTGTTCTGGCCGCAACTACTGGCGCACTTACCAGCACCTGATCAGCAAACTCAAAAAATCGCCATTGAAGGTGCCGTTAGTCAATTCATTGCAGCTTATGAAATAAAGCGTTAAGGCTATTTGCCCTTGAGCTAATATTGATTGAAGTACCAATTAAACTGATGGAAGCTCAATATGACTAAATGGTTATTCATCCTGATTGCTTTAACCAGTTCAACTGCCATTGCCGATGTCAAAGTCTCTGGTGACGGCTTCGAACTTAGTAAAGACTGCCTTCGCCTTGAGTCCGACAACATTAAAATCACCTCTGAAGAATGCGAAAAATGGAAGAAGAACAATCAAGACAATCGTAGTATTCACGGAGATGACAACCCAGGAAAAGGTAATAAAAAAGATCACAAAGATAAAAAGAATAAATCCTAAATAGGGGTAACATTACGGTTAAAGCCCTCAACACCATTAATGACATATTTTGATACATTTGTGCTCATGATTTTTCAGCTGGCATTCAATCATAAGCGCTATGATGCGATTAACAAAAAGCCACAAGATTAGTAATGTTATGAGTGTGTTCGATTTAATTGCTGAAAACCAAATTCAAGACTGGAACCGCCGCAAGGCGAATGGCGAAGTTGATGAAACAAAAGTCATTAAACAAGAAGAGCGTACCAGCTTCGAATCACACCTCTTTAAATCGGTTATTGGCTGCTACGAGAAAGCAGCAGGAAAACCGGAAGGCCATAATGAACGTCGTGCTCTGGAACAAAGAGCCGAAGATTTACGCGTGCAACTACTGATTGGGTTAGAACAAAAAGGGATGCGGATCACCGCACAATCAATGTCAAAAGAGTTATTGCATAAGCGTCTGTCTATTCTTGGTGAATCTATCATTGGCTAAATAAGCAACGAATTAAAAAGGCAGAGTACCTACTCTGCCTTATCAAAACATCACAATGAATAACTGCTACTTAAGCTGATTTTCGAATCGCCAGCTCAGTCCCCAGTTCGACTCTACGTACAGTCTCTTTCCCTTCGATGATATTTATCAGCATATCAGCCGACTTTTCACCCAGTTGATAAATGGGAGTATCAACCGTGGTTAAGCTAACTGGCAACATATCGCTGTTGGGAATGTTATCAAAGCCTGCGACTGCAATGTCATCAGGAATAGATAGCCCTTTCTCCAAAAGCGCTTTCATCGCACCGATTGCCATTAGATCGGATCCCGCAAAAATGGCATCGAAATCAATCTCAGTCATTTCAGTGACAATACGATAAGCATCTTCCTGATAATAATCCGCAGTAAAAGCCCATTCTTCTTGAAACTCAATGCCGTTATCAAGCAACGCCTGACGATAGCCTTCAAATCGATCACGCGTCGCTTTTATTGCTTCAAGTCGACCAAGAAACATGATTTTACGGTGACCAGATTGAATTAAATATTCAGTCATTCGATACGCTGATTGATAGTGTTCAACCAGTACCGCATTCGCATCACTTGAATCGTGATCTCGGGCAATAGAAACTACGGGTTTGCGCTGACTGAACAATGAGAGGAATGACTCATCATCCATTCGCGTCCCCCACACCAGCACTCCGTCATAAAGATTTGAGTTCAACTCACCTTGAATAAAGGTTCGCTCGTTATCCGCTGTCGCCATACGCAAGGTCAGTTCGTAGCCGTGCTTTTCCAGTGTCGCACCAATCCCATTAACTAATTTATAGATATAAGGGTTAGTCAGGTATTCATAGTCAGGGCCAGAAATCACTAAACAGATATGCTTAGTCGATTTACTTGCCAACATTTTCGCAGCTCTATTTGGCACATAATTCAAAGACTTGGCAGCCTCAAATACTTTCGCCTTTGTCGCATCACTGACTCGATTCTTATTATTCAAGACATATGACACAGTGACTGTTGATACACCTGCAAGCTTCGCGATATCACTTAATGTCGCTGCCATTAAACTCTCCAATTCATTCGTTACTTCATGCTGCACTAAAGGCTATTGTTGCCTTTTTTCACATGTACAACATTGCATCTCGCATTATACAGAAACATGAGCTAGCGCACAGAGGACTCCTTCGTAACCCTACCGAGTTCACATTTACAAACGATAAATATTCCCAGTTCATGCTTCCGTGATTATGATTTACACACATTTTGCTTAAACGCTTAAGCAAGTAGTAAAACGCTAAACAGATAGTGAGTAAGAACCATGAGTTACACATTTGAACACCGTCAATATGATCTTCTTATCGTAGGTGGCGGTATTTCGGGCGTCTGCGCCGCACTCGCAGCAGCGCGTCACGGTGCTAAGGTTGCGTTGATCCAAAACCGATCTGTGCTGGGAGGAAACGCCAGTTCTGAAGTTCGCATGCACATCTGTGGCGCGGATTACCATGCCAGCAAACAAAACGCCAGAGAGACCGGGATCATCGAAGAGATCCTATTAGACAACCGATTTGTTAACCCACAGCACTCTTTCTCGGTACTCGACACCGTGCTTTGGGAAAAAACGACATTCCAAGAGAACCTCGATCTTTTCCTCAACACACACATGACTGATGTTGAGATGGATGGTAGTCGCATCGTCTCGATCAAAGCCGAGCAGACCACGACAGAACGCCGATATGAATTCTTTGCTAACAACTTTGTTGATACCACAGGTGATGCTGTTCTTTCGCTGCGAGCTGGTGCCGACATGCGTACTGGCCGTGAAGCCCGCCATGAATACGATGAAGAACTTGCACCAGAACAATCAGATAACGTGATGATGGGTAATACCTTGATGTTTGAATCAAAAGACATGGGCTACCCAGTTCCTTTCATAAAGCCTCACTGGGCAAATACCTACACAGAAGACGATCTGAAAGATCGTAGCCATAGGGACATTACTGCCGGTTACTGGTGGATCGAACTCGGCGGCACACAATTAGATACCACCAAAGACGGTGAAGTGATCCGTGATGAACTACTCAAAGCCGTTTACGGTATTTGGGATCACATCAAAAATGGTGGCGATCACGGCGCAGACAACTATGTACTCGACTGGGTTGGCATGCTGCCGGGTAAGCGTGACAGCCGTCGCGTACTGGGTGACTACGTATTGAACGCTAACGATCTGTTTGGTGCACGCGTATTTGAAGATACCGTCGCTTATGGTGGCTGGCCGATGGACATGCACGTTAAAGACGGACTCAAAAGTAAGGATTCACCAACCAAGTGGATCGAAACCAACGACATGTACTCTATCCCCTACCGGAGTCTCTACTCACGCAATATCGATAACCTCTTTGTCGGCGGACGCAACATTAGCGCTTCGCACATGGCATTTGGATCTACCCGCGTGATGGCAACCTGCGGTGTCATTGGTCAAGCCATTGGTACAGCTGCGGCATTGAGTATCGAAAAATTACTATCACCACGCGAAGTGAACACTCACATTAAAGAGCTACAACACCGCCTGCTTAAAGATGATTGCTATCTATTTGGTATCCAAGATACCGATCCAAATAACCTTGCTCTTCAAGCGACAGTGACAGCTTCATCTGAACAAGTTGGTTTCGAGGCCAGCAACGTGATTAATGGCTACCAGCGCAATATTGGCGACCAAAAAAATCTGTGGATGTCAGAACCTTTAGCACAAAGCGATACCAGCCTAACCCTACACTTTGACAAAGCTATCAACGCTTCGGAAATGGTGGTTAACTTCGATTCCAACCTATCGAATGAAATCATGATCACGATTTCCAAGCCGAACAAAGCAGCCCAGCGAGAAGGCTTTCCATTAGAAATCGTCAAAGACTACCGCATTGAGTGCTTACTTAATGGCGAGTCCATTCACCAGCAAGACATTAACGATAACTACCTACGACATAACAAAATAATATTCGCTAAGCCCGTGGTTTGTGACACCATTAAGCTAACTGTCCTCACAACCCACGGCGATCCTTGTGCCCGGATCTTCGAAGTTAAAGTATTCTAATAATTAGACAGGAATGAAACGATGAACATCTTAGACGTAATAGTGCTTTTTGCCTTTTTGGCAGGCATGATCGGTATTGGTTACTGGTCATCAAAAAAGGTGACCAATAGTAAAGACATGTTCTCTGCTGGGGGGAAATCACCTTGGTGGATGTCTGGTATTTCCGCGTACATGACCATGTTCTCTGCTGGTACTTTCGTGGTATGGGGCGGTGTTGCCTACCGGCTTGGCGTCGTCGCCATTACCGTGTGTATCAGCATGGGTATAGCAGCACTGATTGCCGGTTACTTCTTTGCTGGTAAATGGAAAGAATCGGGGGTTAATTCCGCCGCGGAGTTTGTGGGTCAGCGATACGGGCAAGGTGTACTGCAAATGTACACATGGCTCGGTATTGTCACCCGCATTATCGGTGTCTCGGTTGCGCTTTACTCTGTGTCGGTAATTGTTAGCTCGTTGATCCCACTTTCTCCTGACAATTTCTTTGCCAATGAAAATGGCTTCTTGAGCGTTAACTGGCTAATCCTGCTCGTCGGTACTGTCATTATTCTATACACCTTCCTTGGTGGTTTATGGGCAGTTCTACTGACCGACGTTACCCAGTTTGCAGTGCTAATGCTATCTGTATGCCTGATCTTACCCATGATTATCTCGCAAGGTGGTGGGGCTGAAAATATTCTTGCCAATCTACCAGAAGGCCACTTATCGTTCTTCAACAGTAGCTATACGCAGATCTTTATCCTTGGTTGGATCTTAGTTCATGTCTTTAAGGTGGGTGGTGAATGGGCATTTGTGCAACGTCATCTCTGTGTTGAATCACCTAAAGATGCACGTAAAGCCTCTTACTTGTTCGGCGCACTGTACATCATTACCCCTGTACTATGGATGCTACCGCCGATTATCTACAGCACTATCAACCCTGATGCCAACCCGGAACAAGCTTACATTCTGTCAGCTCAAGCAGTATTGCCTGTCGGCATGCTCGGTCTTGTAGTGTCATCAATGTTGGCGGCAACAGCCAGTATGGCCTCGTCTGAACTCAATGTATTCTCTGGCGCACTGACGACTGAATTCTATGGTAAGCGCATTAACCCAAATGCATCTGACAACCAATTGATTCATATTGGTCGTTTAGTCACAATAATGCTTGGTCTGTTTGTTATTGGCCTTAGTATGTCAATTCCCTACCTTGGTGGTGCCGAAAAACTGATTGTTAGTATCACTAGTCTGTTTGTGGGTCCGATGGTGATGCCAACCTTGTGGGCTTTGTTTGTCAGTAAAGTCACCAAGTTGCACGCTTACCTAACCGTTGTTGTAACGGCTGGTGCAGGTTTCATGCTACAGTTTGTCTTTTCGAAGATTGATTGGGTGGCCGCTAATATGGGCGTAATGAACCAAGCCGTTGGTTTATTGGTTCCCGTGGCCATGCTGTTAGTTGCGGATAATATAATGAAAAAAAAGCAATTAAATAACATGGCTGTTGAGAGCTAATCACGTCAGGTTATCCCTCTTTATCCTATATATGAAAAAGCCCCGCTTTATCGAGATAAAGCAGGGCTTTTCAATGTAGGTTTTAATTACGCTTTAATCGGTGCTTTTACGTTGTAGAACAACGCAAACAGCACAGGTACAACAATTAAGGTCAGTACCGTTGCAAAGCCAAGACCAGCCATAATAGTAATAGCCAGTGAATCAAAGAAGGCATCGAACACTAATGGGATCATACCCAGTACCGTGGTCAGTGCAGCCATACTTACCGGACGCACACGACTGATAGCACTATCAACAATAGCATCATAAGGCACCTTGCCCGATTCCAGCTCGATGTTGATCTGATCCAACAACACAATACCGTTCTTCAAAATCATCCCGCTTAAGCTCAATAACCCCAGCAACGCAGTAAAACTAAACGGTACTTGAGTAACTAATAAGCCGATAGAAACACCTATGATTGACAACGGTACGGTTGCCCAAATCACCAAAGGCTTTTTCAATGAGTTAAACAGCAACATGGTGATAATAAACATTAGCAGGTAGCCCATTGGCATTGAGCCCATCATACCTTCTTGCGCTTCTTTCGACGATTCGTACTCACCACCCCATTCAATGCTGTAGCCCTCAGGAAGCGGCAGCGCATCAACTTTGGGCTGGACACGTGCGAACAAGGTCGCGGCAGTATCATCACCCAGTACGTTATGGTCTGCTAATACCGTTAGCGTACGTTTACGGTCTCGGCGCTGAATTAGCGGCTCAGTCCAAGCTAAATCTACACCATCAATTACCTGCTCAATGGGTACATAAGCCTGCTGTACAGGGCTCCACAATTTGAGGTTCTTCAGGGTGTCGTAATCAACTCGTTCAACTTCAGGCAAACGAGCAATAACAGGTAACGAGTGTGTTCCGTCACGCATCACACCAATAGTGCTACCGCCATAAGCCATCTGCAATGTATTCGACAAGTCTTCTTTTGAGATCCCCAAACGTCGTGCTTTCGACTCGTTGAACTGCGGAACCAGCTCTTTGGTTCGCTCACGCCAATCATGACGTACATTGCGTGATTCCGGGTCTTGCAGCAGGACATCTTCAACCTGTTGCGCAATATCACGTAATACCTGAGGATCCGGCCCCATGATCCGCGCTTCTATCTTCGACGCTGGTGATGGGCCAAACTCCATCAGCTTGAATTGGAATGTCGGCTGATCGAACTCAACGGCTAACGTATCATCCAGCTGATTCAACAAAGCAAACATGTTGTCACGACTAGTGGTACGCACCTGAAGCTGAGCGTACGCCTCGTAGCTTTTCTCTGGCTGGTATGTCAATGAAAAGCGCTGCATGCCCTGACCAACAGAGGTGGTTACGAACTCCACGTTATCTTGGCGACGAATGTAATTCTCAACCTTATCGGTTTGTTTAATCGTCTCACGAATATCGGTACCTTCTGGCATCCACATATCAACATAGAACATCGGAGTGTTCGACGGTGGGAAGAACGACTGTTTCACCTGACCAAATGCAACGATTGAACCAACCAGTAACACCAACATCGCAGTCATGGTTAACCAACGGAAGCGCAATGCTAATTTCAGCAAGCTACCAAATACAACGAATAACGCGCCTTTATAGGGGTCTTCCTCTACTTGGTTATCTGTTCTCTCGGGCTCATCCTTTAACAGTAAATTAGCTAAAAACGGTGTAATTGTTAGGGCTGTCACCCAGCTTAAGAACAAGGAGTAGCACAGCACCCAGAATAACGAGCCCATGAACTCACCACTGGCATCCGAGGATAAACCAATGGGTGCGAAAGCCGTGATAGCAATAACAGTCGCCCCCAATAATGGCCACTGGGTTTGCTTAACAATATCAACCGAGGCCTGAACCTTAGTACGGCCTTTTTTCAGCCCAACCAAAATACCTTCAACCACGACGATGGCATTATCCACCAACATACCCAATGCAATAATGAGGGCACCGAGTGAAATACGGTGCAACTCGATATTATTCCACTTCATCAATATGAAGGTGCCAAATACAGTTAGCAGCAGCACCGTACCTATGATGATGCCGCTACGCAGTCCCATGGCAAACAGCAGTACAACAATAACAATCGCGACAGCCTGCCCCAGACTCACAATAAAATCTTTAACTGATTTATCAACTTCTTGCGCTTGATTATAAAAGTAGTCGAGCGAAATACCTGCAGGCTTAACACTTTCAAGTTCGGCAAGGCGTGCCTCGACGCGCTGGCCGACCTCAACCACGTTTACACCCGAAGAAAAAGAAATCGCAAGGTTAATGGCAGGCTCACCGTTGTAAGTAACGATATTCGTTGGTTTCTCTTGAATACCACGACTGATAGTCGCGACATCCTTCAGGCGGATAAGGTTACCCGTATCACGGCCATGAATAACCAGATTTTCTAACTCTTCAACGCTGCTCATGTTGCCATTCGGTCGAATAGTCAGCATCTGCCCATTGATCATCATCTCACCAGAGGCGATGACACTGTTTTGCTGGTTCAATAAACCCGCCACAGTATTCATGTCGAGGTTCAATGCCGCCATTCGCTCAATAGAGATCTCAACAAAAACCTGCTCTTGTTGATCACCCGCTACACTCACCTTGCCAACACCGTCAACCAGATCTAGCTCGCGCGTTAAATAATCGGCATATTGCTTCAGTTCAATGTAAGAATAGCCTTCGCCAGTCATCATTATCATGACGCCAAACACATCACCAAAGTCATCGATGATTTGAACAGAGGTCACCCCAGCCGGAAGCATTGGACGCAAATCATCGACTTTTCGACGCATCTCATCCCAGATTTGAGGTAGCTCATCGGGACCATAAATCATCTCCATGCTGACCATCATTTGGGTCATGCCTGACGATGACGTCGACGTTACCTTATCAATATACGGTAACTGCCTTACCGCCTTCTCCAGCGGATAAGTCAGCTCTTCTTCCACTTCTGTAGACGTCGCACCAGGGTAAGTCGCAATAATCATGGCGTCTTTAAGGGTAAACGCAGGATCTTCCAAACGCCCCAAATCTAAAAATGATGTCACACCACCGACAGCCAGAATGACAATAAATAGCCAACTGATCACTTTATTTTTAATTGAATACTCGGCAATGCTCACCGTATTGTCTCCACCGCTAATCCTGCAAAATCAAACTCAATATCTAACGCTTTATCTTGCGCTATGAGCCCCAGCCCCTGACCCGAAGTCATCGCACTATCAGGAGATACTTTTATTTCAATACCTGGCACTTTTACACCAATTAATTGCCACACTAAAAACTGCCCCAGCTCACTAAAAAAAAGTACTCCTGAAACCGTCATTACAATCATGACAATCCATCGCAATAGCACTTGTTTGTGTCTGAATACAGCCCGTTTCACTGCGCAATACCTGAGTTATCAGCAGATCGCTGAATAGGAGAAACCATCATATTTTTACGTAGTTTTCGTAGGTTAGACGTAACCAACACATCACCTAGGTCAATGCCGCTGCTCACAATCGCGCCTTGGTTATTAATCTGCTCTACAGCCACTTCCACTCGAGCAACCTGACCATCAACGATTTTCCAAACATAGAACTGACCATTTTTTCTACCTGCTTCTAATGCAATCATTGGCAATTGATACCCTTGCAATGTGCTTAAACCTGCTTCAGCCATATTGACGTTCAGCGATACACTGGTACCCGGTAAAATAGTTGATGTGAGTTGCGGCATTTCAAACCATACCCGATAGGTTTGCGTTTGAGGTTCAAGCTCACTGGTATGTTTTAGATAACGAACAGGAAAGGCTTGGCTATCTGAACCAAACTGCGCCAACGGTTGATAGCCCTGTACCTGTTGCTGTGGATTGATCATCGCAATAACGTTGTCTGAAACAGGGATATTGATATAAATCTTGTCATCCTGATAGAGACTAAGCACCGTTTCACCTGGCGCTACGGCCTCATACGACTCTTTTGGTACATCAGAAATAACCCCATCAAATGGCGCGATTAAGCGGGTATACCCCAAACGTGCATTGGCAGAATCAAACGCGACTTTTGTTAACCGCTGATTAGCGGTCAGTTCGTCAAATTCAGCCTTCGAAATCATTTTCTTGCCGTATAATTCACGACCACGCTCAAGTTGTTTTGATGCAAGTCCATACTGCACTTTTGCATCACGCTGTTGCTGCTCAAATTTGTCAGCATCCAGTACCGCAAGCAACTGCCCCTTCTTGACCAATTGCCCCGTACGAACCATCACGCCTTTCAACTCGCCTTCAACCCGAAAGGCTAATGGCGTATTTTCAGCAGCTTCAACCTGCCCATTAAAGGTTCTATATTGACTATCAATCGGGTCAGAAACAGTAAGAGTAGAAACAGCTAATGGTTTTTGTTCAAATTCCGTCGGCGGCTCCTGACACCCTTGCAGTAAGGCTACGGATAGGGCAATAACAAACATTTTCTTCATCATGGTTAGATACCACCCTCTCGTTCCCAAGCACGCACTTGTTGGCCTGGGTATAAATCTTTGGCACCTGCAATAACGATAATTGTTCCTTGCGATAATCCACTGATGACATTGCCGTTTTCATCTAACACCACATCCAGCGCCTCAATAACGGAGGTCGTTGGATTAAACTGCCACAACGTGCCACGGCCATCGTCCTTATCGACCCACGCCCCTTCCGGCAGCGGTAACGCCGAAACGACATGTTGTTTCGCAAAATGCACCTGCCCTGCCATTCCTGACAGTACATTCATATTATCAGGACGCTGAATCGTAACTTTGGCCGTGTAGGTATTGGTATCACGATCAGGTTGAGTTGATAGTTCTTTTAACTGAGCTGCTATTGGCGAATCAGAGAAGTTATCCATAACAACCCACGACTGTGTCGCTTTAATCATTTCAATATTCGATTGCTCAACAAACGTCACAGGTAAGTTGAATGAAATATCAAGGCTGTCGACATTTTGAATATTCAAAATAGGCTGATTGGCCCCAACAAACTGATGCTGATTGACTAACCGAAGTGACACAACACCATCAAAAGGCGCCTTCACCAAGGTATGCTCTAAGTCTGTTTTTGCCTGTTCAATATTGGCTATCGCAGTCTCATAGCTCGTTTCATTGCGATCAAATTGATCGGTACTAATCAATTTTTTCGCATATAACTGTTGAGCTCGTTCAAATTGGCTTCTTGCTAGCTCAAGTTCAGCAAATTTCGCATCAAATACTAAACGATAATCCTTATCATCTAGTTTCGCCAACACCTGCCCTTTACCGACTTTCTGGCCAACATTGACCAACATTTTTTCAATTTCGCCTGACACTTGAAATGATAATTGAGCCCGCTGAGACGCTTCAGCCTGACCGGGAAACTCATTACTTTCTTGTGTTGCGATAACCGGCACCTCGTAGAGTTTTACCGGTTTAATAACTTCAGTTGTTGGCTCTGAATTTGCCTGATTACACCCAACAAGAATGCTACCCAGCAGCACAATGGCGGCTAATTTAGCAAACGGGGTTAGTGAGGGCTGCTGTCCTTTCACTGACATTTCTCTCTTTGGTATTTATTACACACCTGTGCAGTATAGGTTGATTTAATCGAAGATCAAGTATATTTTACAGGTGGACAATAAAGGTTTTCTGTGAGCACAGAGATGACGACAAAACGATTTTCTGGTACAAAAGGTGGTAGGGGATTAAATCAAGATAATGATGACTGAAAGAAAACAAGGCCGCCGCAGCGCACAGGCCGCCGAAGAAACTAAGCTGCTAATCATGAGCACTGCCGCAGAAATGTTCTGTGAGTCAGGGTATGAACGAGTATCATTGAGAAATATCAGCGAACGAGCTGGGGTTTCCCATAGTCTGATCCGCCATCATTTTGGTAGCAAAGAAAAAATCTGGCATAGCATCAGCGACTGCTTACACGTGTATTTCCTCAGCTACATGTATAAATTACTTGAAGAGATTCCTGAAGAGCTCCCTAGTAATATCATCTTATATCGTTTTATTACGATGCTATTGGCACAACAGCTCGTTCATCAGCAGCCTATCCAGCTAATCACGGATGGTGTCAGGCAGGGAGATGAGCTCATGGACTACTTCTTCGATAGCAACGGTGAACTTGAAACCTTCGTTAACCAACTCGTTGATACCTTCCATAAGGATTTTCCAGAATCATCCATAAATGTCTGGGAAATGAAGTGGCAGATGATGATCTTTGCCAGTGGTGCAGTGAACCTAAAGCCTTTTTTACTTGATACTTGGCAGCACGATAAGGCAAATCATGAGCAGTGTTTGCTTAACCACTGGGAGCTGTTTAATCAAAACATGGCTATACGCCTTAACGTCACTCCTGAGCAAATGCTTCGCCCCGAAAAATTGGCCGACATTCTGATTGAACTACCTTGCGAATGGGGTTGTAACAAAGAGCACTAACATTTCCCCTCCCACAATAGTAAAAGTGAACCCAGCATAGCCTGTTCACTTTTACTCTTTCATTTCAAATATTCACATTGGCCTTTCTATCTTACCTTCCTGTACGTTTAAATTAGATTTTTTACTCTAATGAAAATGCATACAATTCCTCTGCATTCCTAACGGATGTTCGTACCCCAAAAAGTGAAACTAGCGTCCACCTTTGGTACAAAGGGTCTCTTTACCGACCATCACTAACAAGTTAGAGAGACCTTTTTTTTCATTAAGTTACCTAGCACATTACTGAACAGCTTGTTGTTATCACATTACGTAATTACATACCTTTGCAAAGAACAGCGGTATGAATCCAGCTTGATCGATTTAACATAAACACCCCTCCAGCTTTGTAATACATTCAGTCTAAATTGCCCAGTTATATGGATATAGCGAGATGCAAGGAATGAATAAAGAACGACTGTTTGAAATGTCACAGCAGTTGCATACCATTACGAGCCACCATGACATTGAATCTTGGTTTAGCGAGCTAAAACAAGAGATCCCCTTTATTTTTAGTATTATGGGGCATATTTCAGAGCACAAAAATAACGAGCCTATCTGTATCGACTTCCCCTCGGACAAGGTTAACGCCTGCTTTCAGAACAACGATCTAACCAGCGATCCGTTATTTGCTTCGTTATTACAAAACAACCACCCCATATCCGCACTGCTGGATCCGATCACTCACCCTTCTTATGGTAAACGCCTAGTGATTGCAGGAAGGCAGCGACAATCAGAGCTCTCTATGTTGATGCTGTCTTTCGGCGACCGACAACCCTCTGATGATGAAGTCAATGCCCTTTTTTTACTCGCGCCTCATCTCTACCTAACGCTCAACAATATTTCCAAGCCTCCAGTAGAAGCAAATAGTCGGCTTAACGCTACGATTACAGCTCGAGAAAAAGAATTACTTCATTGGCTAAAAATCGGTAAAAGTAATTGGGAGATGGGTCAAGTAATGGGGATCAGCGAACGCACAGTGAAGTATCATTTACACAATATCTACACCAAATTTGGCGTCAGTAATCGCACACATGCTGTCGCTAGAGCATTAGAGTTAGAATGGCACTGAGACTTCAGGCGTTTTCGAACATAGAAAAGCGCACCTCATTTCATCCTTCAAGGTGCGCATTTTCCCTTTTAATGAAATAGATTAACTTGCTGTTACCGCGTGGGCTTGTGCCACCCCTTTTGCATTACGCATTGTCAGTGCCAATAACGCAGGTAACAGCAACAGATCAATTATCAAGGCTATTACGATCGTAATAGCCGTCATCAGTCCCATATCTGCATTCATTTTGAAACTGCTGGTTGCTAACACGAAAAAGCCAACACTTAATACCAGGGTTGTACCAATGATCGCCACGCCTGTTTCTTTCACCGCTGCAACAATGGCTTCTTGCTCATTTTGACCCGCTTTCTTCTCTGCATAGTAGCGATACAACAAATGAATAGTGTCATCTACCACAATCCCCAACGTCATGCTCGCAACCACCGAGAGACTTAAACCGACTTCACCGACCATCAAACCCCAGGCACCAAACGCAATGGCTGCCGGTAAAATGTTGGGCAAGATACTAATCAAGCCTAAACGCACAGAACGTAGCACCACACCAATTAACAGCGAGATAATAACCAATGCCACCACTGAAGCTGTGAGCATACTGACATTATTACGATAGCCAATATGGGCAAACATGATGTCAGGGCTCACCCCAGGGCTAACCTGATCAGCACCAAATTGATTCAACAACTGCTGGCGTAATGTACTTTCTAATGCCACTAACTGATTAGATGACATTTTTCGTGCAGTCACAACAACGCGCAGCTCTTGTTTGTCGAGGGCAACCTGATTGCTCAACGTCAGGCCATATGGCAACGACATATCGTATAGCAGCAAAGTTTGCGCCGATAGTTCAGGATCACTCGGCAATTGATAATAATTGGGATCATCTTGATGCAAGCTACTGTTCAAGCGCTTCATGATGTCAGTGAGCGCTTGCACGTGATATACCCCATCAACTTGCCGAGCCGCTTGCACAAACGTATCTAAATGCTGCAAGAAAGCTGGTGATGTGACGGCTTCACCGACAGGCGGACGAATGGCATATTGGATGCTCGCAACCCCTGTTAGATTGGCATAAGTAAAGTCATTGGCCTGACGCACCGCATAAGAATCATCAAAATACTCAAATAAGGTGTCATCAATATTGTTATTGACCAAATTAACAGCAATGGCACCGCTGATGGTAATTACGCCTACCGCCATGAGTTTTGCATGATGCATTGAAAACTTTGCAATGGCTGCTAACGGACGCTGCAAGCGACTCGGCCTAGCCTTTACCGTTTTACGCTGTGGCAAAATTGACAATACGGCTGGTGAGAAGCTCAATGTCAACAACATCGCCCACAGCACCCCCATCGCGGTAATATTACCTAAGTCATTAAACGGGGGAGAATCGCTGAAATTCATCGAAAGAAAACCAACCGCCGTCGTAACGCTGGTTAAAATAATGGGGAGCCGATGTACACGAAGAGAATACGCAATGGCTTCATGTTTCAGTTTACCCTCAGACTGCGCTTTTCTGACACCTTGTAAAAAGTGAATACAATCAGCCACCGCCATCGTTAGAATTATTAAAGGGGCTGATGCTGATGGTGATGTAATCGCGATACCTAACCAACCCGCTCCACCTAAAGCCAAAATAATCGATGCGATGATGGTTAGAGTAACGAGCAAGGTACTCCACACACTTCGCAAGAATATTCCAGTACCGAGAATAATGAGTAACAAGGCCAAAGGCACCAAACTGCCCATATCACGCTGCGAAGCCTCACCAAATGCGTCGTTTTGCATGACTTGGCCCGTCAAGTAAAACGTCATATCAGGGTAACTTTGCTGTGCTTCTGCAATTGCATCTTGCCAAAACTGCGCCACTTCTCTGACTTCTTCGGCTTGACTATTACCCGGCAAATTCACTAATACGTTAATTGCTGTTGCCTGGCCATCCACCGCGAGGATGCGGTTCACGAGCTCAGGCTGTTGCATGGCATAGGCTTTTTTTTCCTCAAGGGATTGGGTCAGCGCATGCTCTGAAGTTACGACTGATGCAGGAAAGAAATCCTCCACCAGCAATTCGTCCCCATCTGCACGGGTATACTGATAATTAACTAACGAATCCACCCGGTATGAATGCGGTGTTTGCCAAGCTTTATCAGTTAAGGCCGCGACTGCCTTCAATACGTCAGCCTGAAATACATCACCTTGCCGAGGCGTGATCACAACCAACACACTATCGTTACTACTATATTTGTCTTCTATACGCTCAAAGGCGATTAAATCAGGGTTGCTATCACTGAAAAACACTTTGTAATCATTTACAAAAGTGAGTTTACCCATACCGACAAAGGCTACCGCTAATACCACTAGCCACATGCCGATGATCAGCAGCGGCTTCCAGCCACGACGAGGTTGTTTGGTTTCTATTTTCATTGCGTCCATCCTTGGATATTACTGTTGCATCGCCAGTACAGTTTGACGAGATTGTTCAATCTCAATCGCTTCAGCTTTCACTTTTTGCGTCGCGATCACGCACATGACACCTGACCAGCAATTAACACTCCATCCAAGGTACTCAAATGTGGCGTGCGTGTGGGGGCATCTATCGTGCTCTCCGTATCCATAATTATCTCCTAGCACTGACGTTATATATTTGTTGTCTGTCTATGCTAAGAAATTGCCTATTAGTTTTAACCTGCCCGTTTATCTGTTTCACCTGACCAATTGGACAGGTGTAACAGCTTTCCTAACCTCATACACTGTGCCAATACGCGGTTAGCCCCACGAAGCCAAGGAATGCCTCATGACACGTAGTCCCCTTTCCACTGTTCGATTTCGATCTCCTATCGCTCATTGTTGCCGCTTAATTTTGACAATCAGTGTCGTCATCACAGCGTGCATGGTGATCAATGTTAATGCAGCCCCCGACACGTCAAATAAAACCAACACTCTTCTTCCTGTTTTCTCAGATACGGTGATAACCCAAGAAGGTTTATCGGCTGAACAAAAAGGCTTGGTTATTGCGACAGAAATGGTCAATCGCGATACCGGCTACCAAAGCTACGCATCAGAAGTCACTATGGATATCATTGCGGCAAATGGGGACAGCGCACACCGTGAATTAACCATCAAAGGGCAAGAGCAAAGCGAGGATGGTGATAGGATCATTACGGCATTTCAAGCACCGCGAGATATAGCAGGTACCACACTACTCACCTACAGCCATGCCATCGAAGCCGATGACCAATGGCTCTACTTGCCGTCAATTAAACGGGTTAAGCGTATTTCCTCAAATAACCGTTCAGGACCGTTTATGGGCAGTGAATTTGCCTATGAAGATATGAGTTCGTGGGAGCTCGATAAATATCGCTACGAATTTATCGATGCGCGCAGTGAAGGAGGGAAGCAATATTGGGTCATTGCCTGCTATCCACAATATGCCAATTCAGGTTATACAAAAATGATTGCATGGATTGATCAGACGATCTTTCAACCTCGAAAAATTGAATATTTCGACCGTAAGAATAGCCCTCTAAAAGTGCTGACACTGACAGACTTCCAGCAATACCAACAACAGTATTGGCGAGCCCATGTAGCAACCATGGTCAACTTGCAAAATCAGCGTACAACCCGTTTAACATGGCATAACTTTGAGCTTGGCCTACCACTAAACTCCCGACAGTTCGAGCCAAACCAACTCCGTTTTGCTTATCAGCGCCAATAAACAGATCTCACACTGTTCAAACGAAGCGAGTTCTCGCACTCTCTATGGATCCAATCAAACCATGAAATGGCACCGCATACTCCAGAAAGTACTTCATATTACAAAATGCAGTGGAATACTGCTGAGCTTAACCTCAGCCTTTTATTGCCATGCAAACTCAGCAATAGAAGGCTATACCTCGCTTAATCTCAGCATGTTTGCCGATGATCCCACTTATTCCGAGCAATGCTGCCAGCACTTCAATGCCGACATCGTTATGTACCCACGTTACCAGTATTGGCATAACAATGGGGTTAGCGTGGCTATATCGCCTTATCTACGTTGGGACACTCAAGCTGAAACAATGTTTGCGAATATACGTGAAGCCAACATTGGTTACCAAGGAGGACAACAAGCGTTCACCTTTGGTATAAGTGAAGTGTATTGGGGGGTCACCGAAGTTTACCAACCCGTTAATATCGTAAATCAATATGATGGACGTTTAGCACTGGGCTATGAAGATAAAATGGGCCAACCCATGGTGCATTATCAATATTGGCCAACTTGGGGTGAAGTGCACCTTTTCTTATTACCCTTTCATCAAATACGGACCTTTCGTGAACCCGAACAACGCTTATCACTGGGTAAACCCGTAAGCAACACCGCAATATATGAAGCAGGAAAACAAGCCCTCGATGTCGCTGCTCGCCTTACTTATTGGCACGATACGCTGGACATTGCTTTTAGCCTCTTTCAAGGTAATAGCCGTGAGCCTTTCTTACAAGAGACCCCAACCCAGTACCTTCAGCACTATTCCAATATCACCCAACTGGGTGTTGAAGCCCAACACAGCAAAGACGATTTGTTATTAAAGTTGGAAGCTACCCATAAATGGGGGGAAGGGCGCCCCTACACCACGCTAGTCACAGGATTTGAGTATGCATTTTATGGTTTTACACATTCTAATGGGCAAATAGGACTGATCACTGAATATACCTTTGACAACCGACAAACCAAAACTGGCAACTGGGTACCACCAACGATTTATAACAATGATGTATTTGTAGGGGTCCGTTGGCAAAGCAATTCTGTCAACGACACCGAAATGCTATTGTCAGGCTTGGTCGATCTTGAGAAAAACTCTCAGCTTTATAAGCTATCGGCATCACGTCGATTAAGTAATCATCTTAAATTAACTGTCGAAGGGTTTTGGTTAGCAGAAATGGCCGCCACAGAGCCTATGGCATATTTACAGCAGGAAAGTTATGTTGAAATGGCTGTGGAGTATTATTTTTAATCGTCCACTTTAGCAGGTATCGTGAAGTTATACTTATGTGGCGTTATCGAAAAAAACAGCAAGTTACCCAGTCAAAGCAAAGGTGGTAAGCCAAGTAGCTACTCAAAAATGGTGAACATCAACTGTTCAAAGTAACTTGCCGAACGATTATTTGTAGTGATGGTTAAACTTTCAGGGAATTACAGCATGCAACTGAAATTTAACGGGGGTAAATATACATTTTCCAGATGACGAATGTATGATCTATATCAATTTCAAATGGGGTTATTTGCTACCAAAAAGCTCAAACTGTAAGCAAGTAATACACTCCATTTCCCTCTCTATACTTCGTTATATTTTCCTTCATATTTACCATCCAAAATACCTCCGCGAAAAAGCACTCTTCTATCATTTTGACCCTGCGCTACCTCCAATTTATTCCATATCCTAGTATCCCCTTCTATTTACAACGCGCTAAAATAACAGCACTAACCACCTACTAATGGACTCGGCATGTTAAGGATTGACTGCCAGGAAAGGCCACATTGGCGCGAGCAAGCCAAAGACTTCGGTTTTGGGTTTCACTCTATGTACGATGCGCCTTATTGGGATGAAACCGCTTATTACCAATTTACACTGGAACAAATTGAGCGTGATTTAGAAGACCCAACGGAAGAAATTCACCAAATGTGCCTCGATGTAGTTGATACCGTTGTGGCAGATGAATATTGGCTGCGCCGTTTCCAGATCCCCGAAGCTATGTGGCAAGGTGTGCTTGATTCATGGCGCAGCCGCGAACCATCCCTTTATTCTCGTCTTGATTTTGCCTATGACGGTACTGGCCATGCCAAGCTTTTTGAAAACAATGCCGACACGCCAACCTCGCTTTATGAAACAGGCTTTTGGCAATGGCTATGGTTAGAAGATAACGTTAAGAATGGTTCAATTCGACGAGATGCCGACCAATTCAATTTACTACAAGAGCTATTAATGGCTCGTTTCCATGAACTTTCATTAAAGCAGCCGGGGCAAACCCTGCATTTTTCTTGTTGCAAACACACTGAAGAGGATCGCGGTACCGTGCAATACATGGAAGACTGTGCCAAGGAGGCAGGGCTTTCAACAAATTTTGTTTTTGTAGAAGATATCGGCTTAAACAGCAAAAATGAGTTTACTGATTTACAAAGTCGCCCAATTCGCTGGATGTTCAAACTCTACCCATGGGAGTTTATGTTCAGGGAAGAGTATGCCAAGCACCTTGATACCGCCAAAGTTAACTGGCTAGAACCGATGTGGAAATCGGTGCTGAGCAACAAAGCGTTACTCCCTCTTTTATGGAAAAACCACAAAGGGCACCCCAACCTATTACCAAGCTACTTCCCTGATGACCGAGAACTTAGCCAGCTCAAAGATTATGTGATTAAACCTATTTTTGCCCGAGAAGGTGCCAATATTACGATTGTTGAAAAAGGCAAACAAACCTTACGCGTTGACGGCCCATACGGCGATGAAGGGGTGATTTACCAAGCGTACCACCCTCTACCAAAATTCAATGACTACTACACCTTGATTGGCAGTTGGCTGGTTAATGACAAAGCGGGAGGCATTTCGATTCGTGAAGACAGCTCGAGAGTCACTCAAGACATGTCACGCTACCTGCCCCATATTATTCTCTAACCTTTTCATTAGCTCTCAACAATAAAGAAACACTCAGCACATAAAAAATAGGAGGACAAGCCTCCTATTTTTTGTTTATGCCGTTTAAACTAAACGATTTTCTAATGGACGGATTTTAGCAATATTCATTCGATCCTTTTTCTTCAGCTGTATATGGCACAGCTCTAAAATTAAACCAAATGCCATGGCAAAATAGACGTAACCTTTATTTACATGGATAGCGAAGCCTTCTGCCATTAACAAACCGCCTAACAGCATCAAAAATAACAATGCCAATGTTTTAAAGCCAGGGTACTTCATCACCAAATTGTTAATCTTCCCTGCCGTGAAAATCATCACGATGGCCGATGAAATAATTGCCGCGATCATAATCGGTATATCGTTAGTTAACCCCACAGCAGTGATCACCGAATCCATAGAAAATACCGCGTCGACAGCTACTATCTGCAATAACACAACGGCAAGGCCCGTTCTTACGTGAGTCGAGTGTCCGGTTTCAGCATGCATCAACCAGCCCCATAACTCTTTAAAACTTTTAGCCAATAAGAATGCACCACCCGCGATCATAATCAGCTCCTGCCCCGTTAACGACACGCCAGCAACAGTCAGTAGCGGTTGAGTTAAAGACATAAGCCATGAAATCGAAAAGACCAAAGCGATTCGTGCGATAACAGCTAGACCAATACCCAAATTTCGCGCGAGTTTACGTTGCTCGACTGGAAGTCGCTCACAGAGAACAGAAATAAACACGACATTATCAACACCAAGTATTACCTCAAGCGCAAATAAGGTTGCGAATATTGCCCAAGTTTCTGGCTGTAGGAAAAGATCTATCATGATGAAGCTTCCATTGATTGAAAGCGCGGGGAAATACTCAGTCGACTAAAGGGGTCGTCCATTAATTTTTATACCTCTATCATTTAGAAGAGGTAAGTAAATCACCAATAATTCATCTTCGCAATACCCCTTATATGAGCGGAAAGCAGGCCGCAATTAGACATCAAAGCATTCCTCGCACCAAAGCAACCCACCCCTCTCTATCCAATTGATAATAAATACATTTAATCAGGCGAACTGCGTAGAACACTAACGATTCTTCACCAATTAAATTCAACTTTAATTCGTATAAAATGCATGACCGAGGTATGAAGGCATCAATACATTCATAGAGTATTTCTATTAATCAATGGCTGTTTTAATTGTTTCGTATTTACATTGTAAATACGAAACAATTCATGAGATCGTTTTTACCCCTAAGCGTTCAAATCCATCTTGAATTAGGCGAGTCAGCTGTTCTCGAAACCATATCTGCGCGGGCTCACGATGTACCCGTGTATTCCAGTAAAGATAAATCTCTGGCGCAGGCAATTCCTGAATTTCAATAATATGAAAATCTTCAGGTGACGCTGCACATGATTCAACAACCAACCGATTAAAAAACGCGACATGGTGACCCTGACGAACCGATTCTAATGCAATATTGAACGAACTGGTACGCAATGTAACCCGCCGCTGTAATCCTTTTCTTCGTATAATCTCATCGAGCATCATCTCACCAACAGCACCCGGTGAAATTCGAATTTGCGGGTAATCAATAACGTCTTCCAAGGAAGGTTGAATGAGCTTCGCCAACGGGTGCTGCTTAGAAACAATCGCTGAAAACTGTGATTGAAAATAACACTTGCCATGTACACTCGGTGGTACTTCATCAAGCCCTCCCAGAGCCAAATCAATGTCTCCCGACTCCAATGAAGAAAAAATATCTTTAGGCCAATCTAAAAACTCTAAGCATAAATGCGGTGCTCTTTTGGCAACATCATTAATCAAGGCCGGTAGCAGGTGGAGCAATGTTGCGTCTTGTGTGCAAAATCGAATGACACCCTCAGCCAACGCCGGATTAAAGTTACGCTGGTATACGTCGCTATCAAGTTGACGCAGCAGCTGATTAAGTGGCACAACTAACTGCTCACCTAAAGGGGAAAGTACCATTCCTTGCTTGCTTTTGATTAGCAGCGAATCATTAAACTCAACCCGTAATTTCTGTAGGTAGTAGCTCATGGTAGCCTGACTAACCCCTAAGATTTCTGCTGCTCGGCTAACATGGCGCTGCTCAAGCAATACCGTCAGATACACCAGCAGATTGAGATCTTTTTTGACAAGCTTAGAGAGTAATGAGGTTTGCATTATGAGCCTTTGTCATGATTATCGAAAACTTCGATACATAATATAGAAAACACTGTATTTAAATGAAGACGCTTTAACAATACTATAGTGCTCATATTTATCTCTGCAAACGGTTATTAGCCCTGTGAAAAAACTCACCCTGCTCATTTGTACTTCTCTATTAACCGCCTGCTCCTATAATTCCGCGCCAGTTGTCGGCAACCATGGCAAAACACAGCTCGAATACGAGCAAGATCTTGCTGAGTGCCAACAGAAAACCCAAGAGGTGGATAAAGGGGAAACCGTACGGACAAGCGCGACAAATATGGCCCTTATAGGCACAGCCGCTGGTGCCGTTGGCGGGTTGTTCAGTGATGGTGTCGGTATGGGCGAAAGTATGGTTTTTGGGTTAGCGCTCGGCGCAGGCACAGGGGCTGCCGTAGGCTCGGTCAAGGCAACGCAGACTCAGTCTTTAGTACTGCGTCGCTGTATGGAACTCAAAGGTTATGAGATCCTTGATGCGGAGGCTAAAGATCTGGCCAGTATCGATATGGATTCAGATTTCAATGATAGCGACAATAATCAGCAAGTCACTACGAACAAATCGGTATCTCGCTAATCGCTTTAACCCATCATTGCATCGACCCGTCAATACTCCTCTCCTCCATTAGCATCACATCATCATGACTAATGGGGATGAGGCATATTTTTCATTCGATCTTCAAAACGCTCAACCAGAAAATCTACCAATACCCGTAACCGCTTAGGCATTAACTTCCGTTGCGGATATACCAAGCTCACGGGCACCAAGGGCATATCCCACTCGGGTAACAGCTTTATCAACCGCCCACTCGCAAAGTGCTCTCGACAAATAAACTCAGGTAAAATCGCAATACCCAACCCACCCAGACATGCATCGAGTGACGAAGTGATGGTATTAACCCTAAGTCGGTATGGTAGGTCAATACTCACCGCATCACCGGATTGCATCAAATGCCAATTAGGGAGTTTGACCGCTTTATTGTAGATCTTCACTTGGTGGTGCGGAGGCTTCAGATCCGCAGGCGTCGTGATACCACCGAACTGTTCAAGGTAAGTTGGGCTTGCGGCTAAGACACGGGCTGATAATGTCAAAGGTCGGGAAACTAAGCTTGAGTCATCCATTTCCCCGACTTGGGCATAGAGGTCAATCCCTTCGCCGATAATATCCACTTCACGGTTCGTTAACTCTAAATGAACCGTGACATGCGGGTATAGCTTTAGAAAGTCATTAATATACTGCCCCAAAACTTGTTGGCCCAATTCAACAGGCATAACCACATTCAATCGACCACGAACTAAATCTTGATTCGCGGTAACCTCTAGCTCTGCTTGCCCCATAATATCGAGCATCTGGCAGCAAGATTGATAAAACGATTCCCCTTCTGGGGTTAGCACTAAACTGCGCGTAGAACGCGTGATCAAACGCACACCTAAATGCTGTTCAAGCTCAGCGACTTTTCGGCTCACAGTCGATTTGGTCATATCAAGTATTTCAGCGGCCTGCGTAAAACTACCACAATCAACGACTTGTGAAAAAACAGCGATAGCATTCAAGTCCATATCTTAATAACCCTCTCTCGATTGGTAAGATTTCTGCAACAGTGTTTTCATTTATTCCTATCTTATCAATCAATCCAATGAGTTTACAATTTGTTACAAGTATCGAATAAGCAATCCAAACTAGAAGAGTCCCATGACAGAGAGTTCAGCCATCACAGAAAAATCGGCCCCACGTCGTAATAAAAATAAAGCACCATTAATCGCTACCTTGATCATGCTTTCGTTAGGACTGGCTGGCGGCGGCTATTGGTTTGGCTACGGACAATATTTCGAATCAACCGATAATGCCTATCTGCAAGGGGATATCACCAACATCAGCCCTAAAGTAGGAGGGTATATTGTTGAGTCTTTTGTTGAAGATAATCAAAAAGTTAAAGCCGGCGACCTACTCGCGAAAATTGATGACCGTGATTTTATCGCTGCAGATGATCAGGCTAAAGCTAAGCTGGCCGTCAGCCAAGCTGCTATTGATAATCTCAAAGCCCAACAGCAATTACAGCAAACCAAAATTCGCCAATCCAAAAGCCAAATCGCCTCAGCACAAGCAGAGTTTGAGCGTGCCCAACAGCAAGTTACCCGTACTCGCAGCCTACTCAAGCGTAACTATTCATCACAAGATGAGCTGGATAGCATGATTTCTCATATGAAAGTGACCCAAGCCCAACTCGATGAAGCCATTGCAAGCCAACAAGCTGAGACCGATCAACTGGCTGTTATCGCCAGCCAAATTACTCAGGCTAAAGCGTCAGTGACCGAAGCCGAAGCACAACTGGAACAAGCTGATCTCAACGTGAGTTACACCAATATATACGCCCCCGTCGACGGTATCGTCGGCAAACGCAGCCTACGCGTTGGCTTATATATTCAACCCGGTATGCCATTAATGAGCTTAGTGCCAACATCTGATGTATGGATAGAAGCCAACTTCAAGGAAACCCAACTCGGTGGTATTCACCAAGGGCAAAAAGTCGATGTCGAGCTGGATGCATTCCCAGGCCAAACGCTTGAAGGGGTTGTAGACAGTTTCTCTCCTGCCACAGGCGCTAAATTTGCCTTATTACCACCAGAAAATGCGACAGGTAATTTCACCAAGGTTGTTCAGCGGGTACCGGTGAAAATTACCATTTCAACTCCTCCAGCATTGCAAGGACGTCTTATCCCAGGTTTATCCGTTATTGCATCCGTCGATACCCGAGGCTAATACAATGAGTACAGCTATTACCACTCACTCGGCTGCGACACCCATTGAGAATACCGTCGTACCACGCCGGAATTGGATCGCCCTCTTTGGTGGGCTCATTGGTGCGTTTATGGCGATCCTTGATATTCAGATCACCAACTCGTCGCTCAAAGATATTCAGGGCGCACTATCGGCTACATTGGATGAAAGCTCTTGGATCTCAACCTCCTACCTCGTCGCTGAAATGATCGCGATCCCGCTCAGCGGCTGGCTATCAAAAGCCTTAGGTAAACGCCGCTACCTAACATGGACCACAACGGTTTTTACCCTTTCATCGCTACTGTGTTCATTTTCATGGAACATGAGTTCTATGATCGCTTTCCGTGCTCTACAAGGATTCAGTGGTGGCGCCCTGATCCCTTTAGCTTTCTCCCTCGTCGTTCAACTATTACCGATCCAGAAGCGGGCTGTTGGCATGGCCTTATTTGGTATTACTGCCACTTTTGCGCCATCCATCGGGCCGACATTTGGCGGCTGGTTAACTGAAAACTTATCTTGGCACTACATTTTTTATATCAATATCCCGCCTGCTATCTTGCTGATTGCGATGGTCCGCTATGGTCTCGATGATGAACCACTAAACTTGGCAGCCCTACTTAAGGCAGATTGGTTTGGCATCATCACCATGGCACTCGGATTAGGCTGCTTGGAAGTTGTATTGGAAGAAGGGAACCGTGAAGAATGGTTTAGTTCATCCTTCATTGTCATCCTCGCGATCATTTCTGGGGTGAGTTTGGTGTATTTTGTGATTAACGAGCTTCAGCACAAGAAACCACTGGTTAACTTAAGGCTATTGAAGAATGGGCAGTTTGCTATGTCTTGTTTGGCCTACCTCATTCTTGGCATGGCATTGCTTGGCTCTATCTACGTATTGCCGTTGTACCTCACGCAAATACAGCAATATAACGCGATGGAAATTGGTGAGGTATTAATGTGGATGGGGTTCCCGCAACTACTGATTTTTCCAGTCGTACCCAAACTGACCAGCATCATCAAACCTAAATACCTTGTGACGTTTGGCTTTACCATGTTTGGACTGAGCTGTTTTGTGAATACCCATATGTCGGTTGATTTTGGTGGGCAACAGTTGATCTTATCCATGCTTTTACGTGCTATCGGCAGCCCGTTCATCATGGTGCCACTGTCGTTGGTAGCCATGAAAAATATCAGCAAAATAGATACGCCCGACGCTTCAACGCTGACCAACGTAATGCGTAATTTAGGTGGCGCATTTAGCATCGCGTTCATAGCCACGCTGCTTGATAATAAAACCCGAGAACATCTGGCGCACATTAGAGAGTCGGTACCAAGTGTCAGCACCAATGCATGGCAGCAACTGTTGCAACAGAGCCAGTTCTTTGTCCAATCCGGTAGTGATACCAATACTGCCATGATTCAGGCTCAAGCTAGTTTAGTGGCAACCATGCAGCGCGATGCAGCAATCATGGCGTATAACGATGTCTTCCTTATGATGACAGGATTTCTTGCTGTTGCAGCCGTGATCATCCTGACTATGCGTGACTAGTAAACTCTAACCCTCACCAGATCGCCTAACCAATGTTAGGCGATCACTGTGTCCTTATTTTGATGTTATATGTCTTTATGCTTGTAATGAGCCACCACAAAAATGCATAAAATTCTCCCCATCAAATGCAGAGGAGAATTTACATGTACCAGAAAAATATCAGCATAGACATTAACGAATCGCACCCCGCTTACCAATGGGCAAAGCGTCAATCAGACTCAGTGAATGCTATGGGGCATATTGGCACCCACATTGACTGTTATACCAAGGTGCCAGAAGAAACGAAGTACCGCACATCAGTCCATATCATCGACTGCTCACAGGCCATGCCGACGTTAGAGCAAATCGAAGGGCTCGATTTAGCCGATAAATCATTGGTGCTGTATACCAGCAACCTAGAACAAAACGGCTACGGCAACCCAAATTATGGGGCTCAATCAACCGTACTCGATAGTGGCGTACTCGATGCGATACTAGCCTGCCAGCCAATGTTCATTGTGATCGACAGCTATGGCATCGGCACCCACGGTGACGAGCATATCGACTTCGACAAACGCTGTGAAAGTCATGATTGCTTTGTCATTGAAAATGTCAGCCTTACTCGCGCAATGCTAGATCACCTAATCGCACTCACCATCAGCTTTGATGCAACAGCAGCTTCAACCGGCAAACGCTGTGACGTGATCGCTCTTAGCGATACACAATATTAGGAGGCAGTATGGCCATTGACTGTAAAATATCGAACCTAAACTTCTTAAATACCAAAACGTTACGGCTGATACTTCAGGCAGAAACAGATTTTCAATTTCTGGCGGGACAATATGTCATGGTCGAGTTGGATAAAGGGAGAAAACTTCCCTTTTCCATAGCTTGTGCGCCGACACCTAACCACGAATTTGAAATTCACCTCGGTGGTATCACCGCACAAAGTGAGCTCGCCAGCCATGTCGACTGGTTACAACAATGCCTTAATAATAGTGAAAGTATTCGTATCGATGAACCTGCAGGCCATGCATGGCTACGGCCGAATACAGAAAAAACGGTGCTTATTGCTGGAGGTTCGGGGTACACCTATACCCGCAGTTTGCTGCAAGAAGCATTGAAACACGCACCAGATAGTGACATTACACTATACTGGGGCGCATATAGTGAGGATGACTTATATGAAAACGACTACCTAAATGAGCTGGCAGCATCACACACTGGCTTTACGTATATTCCAGTCACTGAGACCAAGTCTGTCAGTCAGCAAATTTGTCAAGGGAAGCTACTCGATATCGTCAACAAGGAATGTGACTTTAGCGCGTTACCCGATACGTACATTTGCGGGCGTTATGAAATGGTACAAACCGCTTTCGCTGAGCTCAAAAATAGGCACCACCAGCTCACTATCTATTCTGATGCCTTGCCTGCTGAGTAAATGCCTTTACTGCTTAGTTAGTGATACCCTAACTATAAGCTCGCATCTAGGCATTAAAAAGAGGCACTTATGGCGGTTATCGACAGATCAACCCAATTCAATGCCGATGACATCGACAACGGTGTTGTCGGCATTGCCGCAACAATTGGTTCCCATGACTCAGGTATGCACTGTCATCAAAAAGGCCAGCTGCTGTTTGCCGCCTCGGGTTGTATGTCGATCTCGCTAGAAGGGGCAAAATCAATTTTGCCACCAACCCGTGCAGCATGGATCCCTGCAGGAACAAACCATTATGCAAAAATGAGCAATGTAGTGGCTTACCGTTCTCTCTACTTCGATACCAAGCTGTGCCATGCATTGCCGGATACGGTAACCATCTTTACCATCAACCCATTGCTACGCGAGTTGATTGAACGTATGGCGTTTTGGCGATGGGATAAGCCTAAACACCAACAAACCAACACCCTCGCCCTATTCATTGAAGAGTTACAAAGTGCCCAGCAAGTCCCTATGACGTTGCCGTTTCCGCAAGACCGCCGACTCAGTAGGTGGTTGGCCGGGATCATTGCTGAACATGAGCTTCCCCCACCACTAAAGGAAGTCGCCACCCAAGTAGGTGCCAGTGAAAAAACCATTACCCGAATTTTCAATAAAGAAACAGGGATGCCTTATCAGTCATGGCGTCAACAATGGCGGCTATTTGTGGCTGTTAAACTGTTATCTGAAGGCAAAAGCGTGGCAGATATCGCTTCTTATTTAGCGTTTTCAAGCGATAGTGCGTTTGTGGCATTTTTCCGCCAACAAACAGGAGAAACACCGGGCAAATATATGTAACCTTAATATATCAACAAATAAAGGAACGACATTATGGATGCTCTCACCATTGCCCAACTTGGTAATCCCATACTGCGTCAACAAGCCGCAACACTAACCCCAAGCCAATATAACGACTATGCGCCATTTTTTGCCGGGCTTGAAAATACCATGCTTGAGCATAACGGGGTAGGAATTGCCGCGCCGCAAGTGAGCGAGTCTGTCCGTGCTTTCATTGTGGCCTCAAGACCCAACCCGCGCTATCCCAACGCGCCAATGATGGCACCGACCCTGATGCTCAACCCTGAAATCATATGGCAGAGCGAAGAGACGGAAAAAGACTGGGAAGGGTGCTTAAGCATTCCAGGTATGCGTGCCAAAGTCAGCCGATCTACCCATATAGATGTACGCTACCACATCCTAGACGGCAGCGTGATCAACAGTAGGATGAAAGGCTTTATTGCTCGTATCTTCCAACACGAGCTCGACCACCTCAACGGCATTGTGTTTCTCGACCGTGCCGACTCAAAAGACTATGTCACCGAAGCTGAATTTTTGAAATTGATTAGTTAAAAGGCTGTTGGCCGCTTCCTGTATTAAAGCGAAGAATGTTAGACACCCTTGACCCGTCTACAAGTGTAGGGTTGATAATGCCCGCCGCTTTATAAGGAGGGTTCATATGCCACATTCTATACTATCGACATTAAAAGCGGCCAGCCAGCCAGTATGCAAACCGGCAAGGGCTGCTTTTGACGCTATTCCTAATCACCTCAAAGGGATCTTACTTGCCTTGGTTTCGACTGGGCTATTTGTCGTCGTCGGGGTACTGGTGAGGATGCTCAGCGACACTATCGGCACCTTTCAAATATTACTGTTTCGCCAAGTCGTATTCCTCGCGATTCTGATGCCAGCGATTAAAGCCAATATCCCAATATTGCTAAAGCCCAAGAAGATAAAGCTACACTTACTTCGGATCACTGGTGCCTTCTTCGCCTTATACCTTGGCTTTGTGACCGTCAGTAATATCCCGCTTGCTGACGCAAAAGCAATTGGCTTTCTGCAGGTACTTTTTGTTGCTTTGATTTCAAGATTGTTCCTGTCTGAAGTCGTGACGGCATCACGCTGGTTTACAATATTAGTTGGCTTTATTGGCGTAATGCTCATCGTTCAGCCCAACTTTACCGATGCATCCTTTCGTTATATCACCCTTGGCGCGCTTGGCTCATTGGGCGCCGCTACGGCTGTGGTATGTGTCAGGAAAGTCGCCCTAACCGAGCCGAGAATTACCTTACTGGCCTATCAAGCCATCTTTGTCGGGTTGCTAGCGTTATTGCCAAGCCTTTATAGCTGGCAATGGCCGACAGGGCATGAGCTAAGCCTATTAATACTGGTGGGAGTGATATCATCGGTTGCTCAGTGGTTCGGCGTCTCTGCCTACAAATGGGGAGAAGCAAATGTCATTGCTAATGTTGAATACATCAGTATTCTTTACTCTATTACACTTGGGTATCTGCTATTTTCAGAAACGCCTAACGCCTTAGTATTTTTGGGGACTGCAGTGCTTATCTTCAGCGTTGTCGCCCCTCACCTATACAATGCAGTGAAGACCAAATGTTCGCGCTAATGAATGAGGGCTCTATACCATGCTAACAGTGACTGCACTAGCAAAACGGTGCAAGATCTCGCGCACCACAGTGCTCTACTACGAAAGGGCAGGTTTATTGCAGCCAGCCCATCGTGCTGACAACGGCTACCGCTACTATGGTGATAAGGAGATCAAACGGTTAGAAACTATCTTGTCTTACCGCTCGTTCGGTGTGTCAGTCGAAGAGATCGCGCCACTACTTAATACCCAATGCGAGCAAAACCAACAGCAACTACTTCATGATCAATTCAATGCATTGGAAAGCGAAATACAGCGGTTGCGTAAACAACAAAATGCCATCGTTGCAACGCTGAACCAGCCGTCACTTTTGGCATCGGGTATGCTCACTAAAGAACGATGGACAGCCTTACTCGCAGCCTCTGGTATGAATGAGGATGATATGACCAACTGGCACATTCAATTTGAGAAAATGGAGCCCAATGCCCATCAACAGTTCTTAGAATCGCTGGGGATTGATGCTGATGAAATTAAAAGAATTCGTTGCTTGTCGTAACACGATCCTGTTCACTCAATACACATAGTTTCAACAAGCTTCTTCGTTAGAAAACCTTTCATAAAAAAACACTGCAGCTATTCATCAAAATAGTTGCAGTGTTCCATATACATCAGCCATTAAAGCTAACAAATTAGCTTATCAAGTTACACTGGGATTAGATACCTAGCGCTTGACCACCACCAATTTGCAGTGTTTCAGCAGTAATAAATGATGCGTCTTTACTAACAAGGAAAGCGATTGCAGCTGCAACTTCTTCAGGCTGGCCAAGACGACCAAGCATGATGTTGTTAGCCCAAGAAGCAAACACTTCAGGCTTAGTTGACTTAATTTGCGCGTGGAATGGTGTATCGATAGTACCTGGAGATACAGCGTTTACACGAATGTTCGCTGGTGCTAGTTCTTTTGCAAGAGCACGAGTTAGCGTGTGAACGGCTGCTTTTGAAGTACCGTAAATACCAGCACCCGGGCCACCAGCATTCCAAGCCGCGTTTGAAGTAAAGTTGATGATTGATGCGTTATCAGACTTCTTCAGGTATGGGATAGCAGCACGAGAAACAAAGAATGCACTGTCTAGGTTAAGAGCCATTACTTTACGGAAGAACTCAGTCGTCATCTCTTCAATTGAACTACGACCGCCAAGGCCACCAGCATTGTTTACAACAACATCAATGTGACCGTATTTTTCACCGATAGCATTGATGTTTGCAGTTACTGCGTGCTCATCAGTCACGTCAAAACCGTAGTATTCAGCTTCAATGCCAGCATCTTTAAGCTCAGCAACACAGCCCGCGCCTTTTTCTTCTTCAATACCATTAAGCACTACAGTGTAGCCATCTTTACCAAGACGTTTAGCAATCTGGAAGCCGATACCACCTGTTGCGCCAGAAATAAATGCAATTTTTTTAGACATTTCAATGCTCTCTTTCAATGAGTTATAAGTTCTGCCAAAGGAATTCATGAAACTATAGCGTTCATGTCTGTAGTACCCTTAAACAGATAATATAATAATATTGTATTACAAGAAAGATTATTAAAAAAAAGCGCCCCCAGAGGGACGCCTTTCCATTGCTTCTTAGTATAAAAACATTAGTGCCAAGAAACAATTTGATCCATGTCTCGGCGAGTTTTAGCAAACGCTGGTTCATCGGCACGGTAACCGAAAGCAACCATGGCTGCTGGTTTATAATTTGTCGGATCGACGCCGAAGTGCTCTTCCAGTACTGCCATTGTCTTATCGATTTCAAAGCCCTCGATTGGACAAGAGTCGATCCCCATCAGAGCCGCCGCCGTCATCATATTCCCTAGCGCAATGTAAGATTGACGTGCAGACCATTCAGTGATCTGCTCACCTTCAATCTTAAAATCGTGCTCTTGGAACTTCTGGAATGCTTGGTTGATAAAGCCAATTACCTCTTCCGGCAACTGCTTCACTTCTTTCATAAAGTTTTGCTGGTAGTCAGAGTTGTGCTTCATGGTCGCCTCAGTGTGTGCCAGCAGGATCACAAAGTGGCTCGCAGTGCCGAGCTGACCAGCCGAACCATTAAATGCACCGTTTGCACCCCACGTAAACTCACGGAACAACTCACGCTTTTCTGGCGATTGCACAACAAGGATCTGCCAAGGTTCAAAGCCAAACGAGCTTGGTGATAAGCGCGCAGCTTCCAAAATTGTATTAAATTCGTCGTTACTGATTTTCGCTTCAGGATTAAATACTTTAGTTGCATGGCGAAGCTCGAAAGCATCAATAATTTGGTTCTGAATTGCTAGCTGTTGGTTTTGATCTTTCATTGTCGTTAATCCTGTCTCGAATTGATGAGGCAAGAATGCAGGAGCAGCGCTGCAAGATAAATGCATAAAAAAGCCAATGATTATGGAATAAATTAACCATAATCATTGGCTTCATAAAACAGTACACTGCTATCGATTTAATCCGATTCGCTTACACCTTAAATTGCTTCACCGTTGCATTAAGCGTTTCTGATAAATGGGCCAATTCCTGGCAAGACTCCACTGCACGCATTGTTATATCGTAACTTTCTTGTGAAATAGTATTTACTGTAAGCATGTTTTTGTTCACTTGCTCCGCCGTCACGCTCTGCTCCTCTGACGCACTGGCACTTTGAGTATTCATGTCGTTGATTTTAGATATGGAATTCGAAATCGCACCGAAAGCATCGCCTGATTGAGCCGCAGAGGTAATGGTTGATTGAAGCAGATCAGTACTTTGTGCCATGCTGCTCACCACCTCCAGTGTCCCTTGCTGAATCCGTTCTATCAAGTTTTGAATCTCGGTAGTTGACTCTTGTGTTCGTTGCGCCAGCACTCGTACTTCATCAGCAACAACGGCAAAGCCCCGACCTTGGTCCCCAGCTCTCGCAGCTTCAATCGCCGCATTCAAGGCCAAAAGGTTGGTTTGTTCAGCTATACCACCAATGACATCAAGGATCTTGCCGATATTATTGGTTTCATCGACAAGGTGCGATAACTGGCTGGACGTATGATTAATCTCACCATCTAACTTATCGATATTACGCACAGTACCGTCAATCACACCACTTCCTGTTTCTGCTTCCTGATCTGCCTCATTCGCTACTTCTGCAGCGGTAATGGCATTCTGGGCAACCTCTTGTACAGAGATAGACATTTGGTTCATTGCAACCGCGATTTGGTCGGTCATACTCAGCTGCTCTTTCGCGCCATTACCTGTTTTATCAAGCGTCTGGCTTAGCTGAGCCGCTGACTCGCTCAATTGATCACTTGTCGTCGCTATATTGCCAATCATCTGTTTTAGGTTATCGGTAATTGTTTGCATCGCTTCAAGCAAAGTACCTATTTCATTCTTGCCTGTTTTACCGATTTTAAGACTGAGATCCCCTTCAGCCAATTTTTTCGCATATACCACGGCCTGATCAATCGGCTGAGTAATGCTTCTTGAAACCAAGTAAGCAAGTACAAAGGTCAACAGCAAAGTCACACCACCACCGTATAGAATGGTATTATTCGCCAGCAAAGCAGAAGAACGAGAAGCGGTTTCTCGGCTCTCCATCAACGCCTGCTCCACCTTTATAATGTCATTAACTTGCTGACGCAAACTATCCATATACAGCTTGCCTTCTTTAGCCTCTAATTGGATATAAAGATCATCCATGGCTTTAAATTGATTCGCTTTACGAACGAGGCTAATCGCAATTTCGGCGTAGTTTTCAATCCATGAATCAATATCAGCAACCAACTGGGTACCTGTAATAATTGAGCGATATTGGCCAATTACAACTTTTCCAGCTTGATAGGGCTCCAGAAACGAGTCTTGGTGATTAAGCATAAACCCCCGAAGCCCAGTCTCCATATTAATCATTGCATTGAGGATCTCATCCCCGGTAGCGCCGAATGCCAGTGAGGCAATTTCACCGCGTAGCCCATCCATTTTTTGCTTACCGATACCTGAAGCGATCAATTCGTTAAGCTCATTATTTACCGCCTCCCCATTTCGTATATCTTTTCGCAATGTAATGATATCTTCAGTATAGACCTGCCACCGTTCGGCCTGCTCTGCAACATCATTAAAACGCCCCTGTTGAGCGGGATTATCATTGGTTAGCTGTTTTGCCGTCGTCAAATATTGTTGAAAGTCTTTCTTGCCCTGGAAATACGGCTCCAAATAATCTTCCTGCCCAGCAATGGTAAACCCACGCAAGCCCGTTTCCTGATCAACCATCGCGCTCACCAAGCCTTTACTCTGTCGAATAACATTATGAGTATGTTCGACCCAGTGAGATGTTTTCCCCATAGTCGAAATAGCATTAAAAACGACAACCATTAATCCAAACAGCAATAGTGAAATAATAGAATTGCTCGCAAACAAACGTCCACGAAGTGATATATTTGAGATATCCATTTCCCGTATTCCAAAAAATAAACTTATACGGTTAAGACTAGTCAACCAATTAGTATCTCTCTAAATTTAATTCATCATGAAACCTTGAAAATAAACAGTTCAAAAGGAGAGATACATTATTCCCAAAAACAAATGAAACGAATGCAACAATAATTAATAAAATATAAAACTTTATTATATTAACTATTATTACTGACCCACCCTAAAGAGGTACATGATGTTTTATAAATCCAATGTCATCGAACTATAAATGTTATTATTTTTCTTTAGGTAAACCTTATAATTTGTTAGTCATTAACCTCTTGTAAAAACCTCGTATTTATATTTATTTAATACAGCAAACATTAATCTGCCCTGGTGCCCAAAGGACAGTACATACCAACCTTTATATCAACAGATCTTAGTTTTATTAGCTAACGGAAACGCGTACTACTGTTACTTATTGAAACAACTTGTCTTTTTTCCATCATAAAATTTAATGAAATCTGTCATTAGTTATTTCTATATTCCTCCCACAACAATTAGACGCATATATTGAATGGGATAAATATGTTAAAAACAACTTTGGCGACTGCACTAACATTAGCAGTGAGCGCTTCCGCTTTTGCAATGGATACGCGCTATGAAGACCGTACTGGCAACCTCGTTGCTGACCTTCCTCAGGTTGAATCAGAGTGGAATGACCCATCAACGCTTATCTTTGCTTACACGCCAGTTGAAGATCCTGCGGTTTACGCAAGCGTATGGAGTGAATTTTTAGAACACATGGAAGAGAAAACGGATAAACGTGTTCGCTTCTTCCCGGTTCAAAACAATGCAGCTCAAATTGAAGCAATGCGTTCTGGCCGCCTGCACATTGCGGGCTTTAATACCGGCTCAACACCACTTGCGGTTAACTGTTCTGGCTTCGTACCATTCACGATAATGGCAGGTGAAGATGGTTCATTCGGTTACGAAATGGAAATCATCACTCACCCAAGTTCTGGTATCGAGAAAGTGGAAGATCTGAAAGGCAAAAGCCTCGCCTTTACTTCACAAACGTCGAACTCTGGTTTCAAAGCCCCGTCAGCGATCCTCAGCGCTGAATATAACATGTCTCCAGATAAAGACTTTACACCAGCATTCTCTGGCGCACATGACAACTCCATTATGGGTGTAGCCCACCGTGACTACGATGCAGCCGCTGTCGCCAACTCAGTGCTGCAACGCATGCTAGATCGTGAAGTGGTTAAAGCGTCGGACATTAAGAACATCTACACATCACAAACATTCCCAACAACGGCTTATGGCATGGCTCACAACCTCCATCCAGACTTGCAAGAGAAGATCAAAGACGCGTTCTTTAGCTTCGATTGGGAAGGCACGAAGTTACAAGAAGAATTTACTCGTAACGGCGAAGCGAAATTTATTCCAATCACTTACCAAGAACATTGGGCAGTGATCCGCACCATCGATGAAGCGAACGACGTTTCTTACGCTTGCCGTTAATAGGATAAACCATGTCAACACTCCAACTTCGCTCGTTGTCGATGCAATACTCATCAACGGATAAAGCACTGACCAATGTCTCTTTAGATATTGATGCAGGTGAAGTAGTTGGACTTATCGGCCCCTCAGGGGCCGGTAAATCAACACTAATCCGCTGTATCAACCGCCTAACCGAGCCAACAGCCGGTGAAGTACACTTTAAAGAACACGATCTGACTAAACTCAATAGCCGCGATCTACGTCAATCACGCCGTAAAATTGCGATGATTTTCCAAGAGTATGCCCTGATTGAACGCTTAACTGTTATGGAAAACGTTTTATCAGGCCGTTTAGGCTATGTCCCTTTCTGGCGAAGTTTTTTACGTAAATACCAAGGTCACGATATTCAAGCCGCTTACGCTCTGCTTGATCGTGTTGGGTTGATGGAGCATGCCAATAAACGCGCCGATGCCTTATCAGGCGGTCAACGTCAGCGTGTCGGTATTGCCCGAGCACTTGCTCAACAGCCTGAGTTATTGCTAATCGACGAACCAACAGCAGCACTTGATCCCCGTACGGCTCGACAAGTTATGCGTTTAATTTGCGATATCTGTAGCGAACAGAACCTTCCAGCCATCATTAACATTCATGATGTAAATCTCGCCAAACAGTTTGTCGATCGGATCATTGGCCTACGTGCCGGCGAAGTCGTGTTCGATGGCAAGCCAAGCGAGCTCGATGAAAATGTGCTGACCCAGATCTATGGCGCAGAAGACTGGAATACGCAAGACGATGAGCAGGAAGAAGCCATGCCACACATCGTCATGGATATGGTTGGGGAGCCAGCATAATGGCAAATACCTACCCAACCCATTGGAAGAAGCCCCCTTTTATTCAACAACCTTTTTGGCGTTGGTTGCTCTGGCTACTAGCTGTCATCTACTTTTACATTGCTGTTGGCTCAATTGAAATCAACTGGATGCGAGTTTATGAGGGATCAGAGCGAGGCTTGAAGTTTATTCTGGCTTTCATGCAGCCTGATTTTTCAAGCCGCTGGGACAGTATTACTATCGGTTTGGTTGAAAGCCTGACAATGACACTGACCTCTACCGTTGCAGGGGTTATTTTATCCGTGCCTTTTGGTTTAGGTGCGGCTAAAAATTTAGCCCCGCGCCCAGTTTACCTGTTCTGTCGCAGCTTTGTTGCCATCGCTCGTAGCTTTCAAGAAATCATCATCGCTATCTTATGTGTTGCCCTGTTTGGTTTCGGTACATTTGCAGGCTTCATTACCCTAACCTTCGCAACAATCGGCTTCTTAGCCAAACTGTTTGCAGAAGAAATTGAAGCCATCGACCCAGCAGCCCTAACGGCGATGAAGGCCACCGGTGCTAGCTGGTTTCAGCAGGTTAATTACGCAGTCCAGCCACAGGTGATGCCACGTATGATTGGCTTGAGCCTTTACCGCCTTGATATCAACTTCCGAGAATCTGCGGTGATTGGTATCGTCGGTGCAGGCGGTATTGGTGCAACCCTCAATACGGCAATGGATCGCTACGAATACAGCTCTGCTGCCGCTATTTTATTAATTATCATTGCCTTGGTGATGTTGGCTGAATACTTCTCTGCCATTATTCGTAATCGTATCCAATAGGGTGTCTGACATGTCTAACAATTCCTTTTCGTCTTATCAGGCAGAATGGCAAAAACACACCCGCGAGCAAAGCTTAACCCGTTGGTTAGGTTGGTTTGCCTTTGTCATGCTATGTGTATTCTGTTGGCAGGTGATGAACCGCGAAACTATGTGGTTTTTTGTAACTGATGCACCCAATCAGGTGTCTGATATAGGCTCAAGAATGTGGCCGCCACGCTGGTCTTACATGGCGCAATTATGGCAACCACTGTGGGATACCATCAACATTGCCACATTGGGTACCATACTCGGTGTGATCATCGCGTTTCCAGTTGCTTTTTTGGCCGCGAGAAACACAACACCATCAACACTGTTTGTTCGGCCGATTGCGCTTTATATAATTGCCGCGAGTCGTTCAATCAACTCATTGATATGGGCGCTATTGCTCGTTGCTGTGCTTGGTCCAGGTTTATTAGCTGGGATCATTGCGATTGCTCTGCGTTCAGTAGGTTTTGTTGCCAAACTAATGTACGAAGCGATCGAAGAAGTGAACAAGACTCAAGTTGCAGCCATTACGGCTACTGGCGCATCTGCATTGCAGATACTCGACTATGCGGTAATGCCACAGGTGCTGCCTAACTTTATTGGTACATCGATCTTTCGCTGGGATATTAATATTCGAGAATCGACCGTACTAGGCTTGGTTGGTGCTGGCGGTATCGGCCTGAAACTGGAAGAGTCGATGTCAGTGTTAGCATGGCCTCAGGTAACGGTTATCTTCATTTCAATCCTTGCTACTGTCGTTTTCTCTGAGTGGGTCTCGGCGCGTTGTCGTCATGCGCTTATCTAGGACACCTCTACATAATTTTACTCACTGGCTTACCATGATAAAAGGCTCACGTCTGTGAGACTTTTATCTCTCTTCTAAAAGCAACATCAAACGACCTCTTAATCACTTTTCAATCTACATCAATGGCCCTCCTCTACCCACCTTAGTTTCAACTCGGCTGAACGTTCGCAATTTCTATAGCAACGAATTTAATACTCTCAATAACAGTCATAACAAAATAAGACCAATATAGGTAATCCCCTCTTATTCGTTCATTCACTCACTACACTTAATATGCTCATTCAGCTAACTCACACAAACAATAGACGTACTTAAAAGGGGAATTTCATGGCTAAGGGTTCATTCATCCTGCACTCCAAGTACTCGCCGTCAGGTGATCAGCCCGAAGCAATCGCACGGTTAATATCAGGGATAAAAAAGGGAGCTACACACCAAACGCTACAGGGTATCACTGGCTCAGGAAAAACGTTTACGATGGCGAATGTAGTCCATCGCCTACAGAAGCCAACCTTGATTCTTGCTCACAACAAAACCTTAGCCGCTCAGTTATATAGTGAAATGAAACATTTTTTCCCTGAAAATGCCGTGGAATACTTCGTTTCTTATTACGACTATTACCAGCCTGAAGTCTATATCCCAGGAAGTGATCGCTTTATTAGAAAAGATTCTGCCATTAATGAACAGCTTGAACGACTTCGTCTATCCACTACAAAATCTTTAATTGAACGACGTGATGTAATTGTCGTTGCGTCAGTTTCCTCTGTGTACGGCTTAGGTGACCCAAATGACTATCGTGCATTACAAATTCCACTCGCGGTGGGTATGCACATGGAACAACCTGACTTTATTCAGCGGTTAACTCGTTTGCAATATATCGAGAGTCAAGGCACTTTGGAGCGAGCAACGTTTCTTCCTCATGCTAATGTAATCGACATTTTTCCTGCCGACTCAGAACACAAAGCCATACAAGTAGAGCTGGTTAATAACACAATAACGCGCTTGCAATGGATAGACCCGATCACGAATAAAGTTCTCGACAATATTGAGCACTACTTTGTTTCACCCAAAACCCTTTATGCAACCCCAAAAGAAAAAATACAAGCAGCCAGTATCGAGATTATTCGAGATATGGAAGAGCGGGTCGCCGAGCTAAATAATGAGAACCGACTTGTTGAGGCAGCACGTTTGTATGAACGCACCATGTTTGATGTGGAAATGCTGCAACAGCGAGGCTATTGTTCAGGGATAGAAAATTATTCTTGTTACCTCAATGACCGTGATCCTGCCCTACCGCCCACCACGCTACTTGATTACTTACCTAAAGATGGCCTGCTCTTTATTGATGAATCTCATGTAATGGTGCCGCAAATTTCAGCCATGTATAGAGGTGATAGGAGTCGTAAAGAGACCTTGATTGATTATGGTTTCCGTTTACCATCAGCGAAGAATAACCGTCCATTGAGCTTTGCTGAGTTTGAAAAAATAAAACCTCAAACTATTTTTGTTTCTGCCACCCCAGGGGAATACGAGCTAAATCGTTCACAAGGCGAAGCCATTGAACAAATTATCCGTCCAACTGGGTTGCTTGACCCAGATGTAGAAATCAGGCCATCTGATAACTATATTGATGATTTAATTGCTGAAATATCTCAACGCACCAAAGATAATGAGCGCGTATTGGTGACAACACTCACCAAAGTCAGCGCAGAAGCCCTCAATGATTTTATGTCAGAGAGAAACATTCGAGTCCGTTACTTACATTCGGATATAAAAACAGCCGAACGCGTCGACATCATAAATGGCTTGCGCGCTGGTGAATTTGATGTGTTGATTGGCATTAATCTATTACGTGAAGGATTAGACATTCCAGAAGCGTCATTAGTGGCAATTCTAGATGCGGACCATGCTGGGTTTTTACGCTCAGTACAGGCATTGATTCAAATCATCGGCCGCGCCGCACGTAATGTGAATGGCAAAGCCATTTTGTATGCGAATAAAATGACGCCAGCAATGCAGCAGGCCATCAATCAATCTACCAGCCGCCGCCAACGACAAATGGCTTTCAACCAAGCACACGGTATTACACCAATGTCATCGGTGCGCAAGCATTCCTCAGAGCAAGATGACGCAAGAGAACCGATGACTCACCCTGAAGCATTTTGTGAAAACATTGCGATGTTATGTCAACAAATCACCGCGAAAGAGCAATACCTTTTAGCAGCGGTCGATCAAAATGATGAGCAACAAGTAAAGGCGATTCGCCATCAACTCGACGGGCTCTATCGCCAATTTATTTACATCTAATCTGCACTAACATCAGGAGTAAATTTAACAACAGCCCACTTTACAGGCTGTTTCCCCGTCACAACACTTGCTCTGACCAAGGAAGGTCTGTTCCGATAGGTAGAAACGACTAAATGCCTCTTCGAAGTCTTCTGGCCCTGACTTGTCAGCAAGCCCCGTTGCCATCAAGGCTTCTTGCCATTTCTGCACTTTCGGGAAGCCAGCGAGTAAATCGTGACATGTATAAGCTTTGATGATCGCCGCTCGGTGCAATAACGGTAACCATGCAATATCAACATTACTTAATGACTCGCCCTTGAAATATGGGCCATTACCTAATGCCGCTTCCGCCTTAGCAAAAACTTTTGCCAATTTTTCACTACGCTCAGTCAACGTGTCCTCATCAGCACTGCGCATGGTGCTGCACTGCACCAAATAATGCTTCGATGCTTGATAGCTCCAAGCTCGATCAATTGCACGTTGCTCGGGGCTGATATTTTGCTCTAAGGCTGGATACACATCATCGATATATTCAACGATGGCATCAGATTCAAATAACGCAGTGCCCGACTCGGTCACAAGAACAGGCACTTGACCGTTTGGCGAAAGATCCAAGAACCACTGTGGCTTATCTTTCAAGCTGATAAATTCTATCTCATAAGGAATATTCTGTGCTTCCAGACGAGCAGTGACACGTTGAACAAACGGACAAATTTTAAAACTAATTATTTTAATCATTACTTTCGCCTTTTCTTTACGGGACTGCGCATTTCAGTGCGTTTTGTACCTATAAGACGCCACTTCAAATGAAAAGACGAAAATGAAGCGAATTTTTACCATCAAAAAAACAGATAGGAAAGAGCATAAACAATGGAAGCAGGCTAACAAGTAATCTAAGTATTTAAAAATGAACACGAAAAAATGCTATCAGTTCACAAAAATAACTATGTGACTTATCTATAGTACGCGTTAATTGTGATACAACACCATGGTGCATCAAAATGAAAAAAACAATGTTAGCCCTAGCTCTAGGTGGCCTGCTTAGCTTTTCCTCAACCTCGCTGCTTGCAGATAGTGCTCCGCAGCAGAGCATTCAGTCCACGGCAGAGTACAGCCAATTTACCTCGAAGCGCCAAGTGGTTGATCAGCTATTGGCTGATGCAGTAACTGCATTTAAGTCACCCGCGCGTATTTCCCATGCTGGCTTTACCGCTAAAATGCCAAGCAATATGGAAATCGTGACGAACCGCTTGCTGGAAGCTTATGAACTTGAACCTTACCGTACCGATCTACTGATCTCAGCGGCCAATGCCCAGATTTATAACAAAAACGTCGACCGGGCAATTGAGTTCTTCGAACAAGTGTTAGAAGTCGCTCCGCAAGACGTAGATGCACACGCTTACCTTGCAGTATGGCAACACTTTAAAGGCAACCAAGCTGAATCAACCAAGCACATGACGACACTTAAAGCGCTAAACCAAGGTCGTGCCGATGACATCCAGCGTATCTTTGACACTGTTAACCGTATTGTCGCAACCCCGCTAAAAGACAAACAAGATAAAGAATACAAGGGCAACACCGCAATCATTACCCTTGGCTATGCGCTAAACCCAGATGGCAGCATGCATGATATTTTGATTGAACGTCTAGAAATGACACTGGCGATGGCTCAAAAGTCACCTGATTCACTGATCGTGCTAACAGGTGGAGTGCCAAGAAACCATAAGACCGAAGGTAAGTTAATGGCCGATTGGTTAGTGGAAAACGGCATTGCTCGCGATCGTATTATCGAAGACAACTATGCCCGTAGCACTGTTGAAAACGCGCTATACAGTAGCTATGCATTGGCACGTCATGACATCGGTCACGCCACGTTGATCAGCTCGGCTAGCCATGTCCGCCGCGGCCAAACTCTCTTTGAAATTGCTAGTTGGCAAACCGGGCCAAAAGGCATTACGTTCGATACCGTTTCAGCAGCCGACAAACCGCTGGAAGAGCTAAAAGTCCCAACAGACGGTGAGCTACTTGGTATTTACCGCGATGCCCTGCGTACCTATGGTATGTGGAGCTACCGTTCATACCCGCTTGAACAGCGATAATATTTCTCGTGATAAAAAAGCAGCCATTGGCTGCTTTTTTATGCCTTAAACAGACATCAATAATAATCTGTCCTGCGCTCAAAAAATCGGTATCAACTTCCGTAACCCTCTCATACTAACTAACACACATATCAATTAACCCGCAGCAAAAATATGACACCCATCAAAAAAGTGCATACAAAAGTTTCACACTTGTCAGTAAAAGCACATTTAATGCGTTAATAGATCACACATTGGCTTTTTTTTGCTCCTGTTTTTTACGAGCTGTGAAATCAATCACAGCTGGCATACTGGTATAACAGGATACTTACCACACCAAACTAGCCATGACATGTAGGAATAAAATGAACTTCTCTGGTTTATACGCAGCAACACTGACACCTTTCAATCACGACGAATCAATTAATACCGCCGATCTTCAATCACTGATTAAATTCAACTGTGCCAGCGGTCTTGACGGCCTCTATGTTGGCGGTTCAACAGCAGAGGCTTTCCTATGCTCGACAGAAGAGCGTATCGAAACACTTGCACTAACAGCGGAAGCTGCAACAGAGAACGTCAAGCTCATCGCCCATGTCGGTGATATTTCAACCCGTAAGAGTGAAACGTTAGCGCGAGCGGCTAGCGCCATGCCCTATGATGCTATCTCAGCAGTAACGCCATTTTACTACCCTGTCGCTTTCACTGAACTTAAAAAACACTACAGCGATGTGATTCAGGCTGCAGGCAAGCCAATGATCGTCTATAACTTCCCTGCATTTGCAGGCATGAACCTCTCTGGTGAACAGATCAGCGAGCTGCTTAATATTGAAGGGGTTGTTGCTTTAAAACAGACATCAGCCAACCTGTACCAGATGGAGCAGGTCACTCGCCAAAACCCAGATAAAACCGTATTTAATGGTTTTGATGAGATCCTTGCGTCTGGCCTCGTTGCCGGTGCCAATGGCGGGATCGGCTCTACTTACAATGTTCAGGCTGAGCGAATCATTGCCATTCAGTCCGCAATCCAATCAAACGATGCCTCACGAGCTACAGCGCTTCAACGCGAAGCCAATATCGTAATTGATACATTGGTTGAAGCTGGCGTCATTCCTGGATTGAAGTATGTACTGCAGCAAAAAGGGATCATTGCCAATGCACATTGTCGTCGCCCGCTAAATACCGTATCAGAAACCAATAAAGCAAAACTTAATCAGCTTATCGAGGCTGGTCTATGTTAATTGGCCTAGATATAGGCGGTACTAAGATTGAAGGGGTCAGCCTTGATCCCGCTTCTTTTGAGCTGCTAGAAAAATTCAGAACGCCAACACCTAAGGAGGGATATAGCGCTTTCCTTGATGCGGTCATCACAACGATTGACCGACTCTGTGAAGAAGCCCAACCACTGTCTATTGGCATCGGTTGTTGTGGTTCAATCAACAAAAACTCGGGGAAGATGCAAGGCTCCAATCTGCTCTACCTCAACGGGCAAGACTTTATCGGTGATTTAAAAAAGCATTATGCCTTACCCATCGCTGTGGCTAACGATGCTGACTGTTTGGCGATCTCCGAATTCAAATCGGGTGCAGCAAAAGGCGCCGACAATTCCTGTATTGCCGTGATTATTGGCACTGGTTGTGGTTCAGGGGTGATCATCAATGGGGATATCGTTACGGGGCTCAATAATCTCGGCGGCGAAATGGGACATAACCCACTGCCTGGATACCAAACAGACACCGATGGCGAAAATACAACCTGCTACTGTGGTTCGGTCAACTGTATCGAATCATTCTGCTCAGGTACTGGATTTGAAAGAACCTTTGCCAACAAATTTTCACCCTTAAAAGCCAAGGCAATATTCGACCTTGCGGCAGACAACGATGCCAATGCTCTTGCTCATATCGACTTATATTGCGACCAATTAGCTCGTAGCCTCGCCAGTATTATCAATGTAATTGATCCTGAGATCATCGTGCTCGGTGGTGGTATGTCGAATCAAGAATCAATTTACCCTCGGGTACAAGACAAACTCAATCAATATACCTTCAGTAAGACCGTCAAAACTCAAGTTGTTAAGGCGGTACATGGGGACTCTAGCGGGGTTAGAGGCGCAGCCATCCTCCCCGCACTTAAAGGATTAGTATCATGAGTAAAATCATCAATGTCCGCCCTGTCCTATTAAGTGCTCCCTACGGCTTTGAAGGCTGTGCAGAGAACGTGCTCCATCTACCGCATGGCACTCGTGGCTGCTCAATAGTTGAAATTACCCTTTCAAACGGGATTAAAGGCTTAGGTGAGGGGTATTTGGGTGTCTTTGCCCCTGAAGTATTTACCAGCATTGTTCACCTAATTAGCAAAGCCATAACGGGTGATGACATCGCCAATGGTTACCAAGCCACACTGGCGAAAGCCAAAACTGTCACTGCCTACTGGTCATTACAAGGGGCTGCTCAGCATGCAATTTCAGCCATTGAAATTGCGTTAGTAGACGCCTTATCACGTAGCCGTGACATTCCTGCCGTCGAGCTATTTGGCGGCAAGCAAGTTGATAGCATTGCCATGTATGGTTCGGGGGGAGATTCGCTAAACCCGACTTATATGGCCGAGGAACTCGCTCAACTTGCACAGCGTGGAATTGGGATTATCAAAATCCGTGCTCGTCATAACCAAGTAGACAAAACTGTTTGGACCATCAACGCCGCGAAAAAACATCGCATCCGAGTCGCTGTTGATATGACTCAAAACCTGACTGTCGCAGGGCAAACGGCTGAGCAGGTACTGGCGTTTTGTCATCAGGTTCAGCAACAAACCGGCGAACAACTAGTGTTTGTCGAAGAATGCTTAGGACTAGACAAACTTGAACAGCTGCCACAGCTTGCCGAAAACAAAAACATTGTGGTTGCCGGCGGAGAAATTGTCACAACCAAGGAAGAGCTGTTCCAGCGAATAGATAAAGGCTACTACAACATCATCCAGCCTGATGCCTCGGTGCTGGGGGGAATAGAGGACACCATTGCCGTTTGCAACGCAGCCCACCAGCAGGGTATCAATCCAGTGGTTCATTCCTGGGGCGGGCCAGTAGCTATGATGGCTAACTATATCGCAGCCTTTGCGACAGGCTGCTCACTCATTGAGTACCCAATGCCGCACTTTGCGCTTCGCCATGCAATGTGTGATCTCGAGGCTCGTATTATTAATGGCCACTTCCACCTCGGAGACGACATTGGCCTAGGGGTAACACTGACACCCGAATTAGAAGCGAAGTACTCCTATGAAGAAACAGCACTCTACCACTGCTTCCCTGTCGAAGATGGCTTAGTTCAACTGGAAAAAAGCCATCAAAATTGGCGTAGCTGTGAATAAAAACAATAAAAATAACAATCGCAATAATTAAATTCTAATAACATAGTTTTTCAAGGTCACCATGAACATTTATGTACATCCTGTATTAGACGCCAAAGAAGCAGAATACCTCCAGCAACAGCTGCCAGAGCATGTCACTTGCTATTTCAATAATGGTAGTCACGATTTCAATCTGGCTAAAGATGCTGATATAGCCATCGGTAATTTCAGTACTGACTGGATCGCTGATATGCCAAACCTTAAAACCATATTACTGGATTCTGTCGGCACCGATAACTTTAATCACTATCAATGGCCAGATAACAGCTCGGTGACAGTCTGCAACCTCCACGGCTTTTTCTCCGTTGCTGTTGCAGAGGAAATACTGGCAAGCATCATGAGCGTGTACCGCCAACTACCAGCCCTCTATGCAGCCAAAGAACACGCTATTTGGGCAAAAGACACGATCCGCTTTAACAAGCGCCTCATTGCTGAATCACGTGTTCTTGTATTGGGTTTCGGTAGTATCGGCCAGCAAGCCGCTAGCCTACTGTCAGCATTCGGAGCAACCGTCAATGCCTTTGACGCCAGTGATATGCAAAAGAAAGGTAAACAAGGGCTGATTGAAGCAGTAGCAAACCACGACATTCTAGTCTCAACCATCCCCGCGACAGCAGCATCAACCGATTTGATTGACCGTCACGTGCTGGCAGCTATGCCTGAGGGCGCTACGCTAGTCAATGTGGGACGTGGTCAGGTGATTAACGAAGATGATCTCGTTGCTAAAGCTCTGTCTGACCGCCATTTTTCAGCCTGTCTCGACGTCACTAAACAAGAACCTCTACCACCATCCTCTTTGCTGTGGGCAACACCCAATATCTACTTAACCCAGCATACTGGTGGAGGCTCGAGTAATGAAAACAATAAGAAAATTGATGTTTACATCAAACAAATTCACCACTTATTAGTCGGTGAACCATTACAAAATACCGTGTCATTTTAACCACGGACTTACCAATAATATCGACAAGTACGACCCTATATAATAAGGATATAACGATGAAAAAATTACTCACGCTGAGCATGATCGCCTCTGCTGTTTTTGCTGCTAATGTTTCTGCTGCAACTCAATTAAAAGTGGGATTTAACGAAGCTTATAACAGCCCAATCTACCACGGGATGGTAAAAGCGGCAGACGAACTAAAAGCCGTTTCAGGTGGTGAGATGACCCTACGCCTATATGAAGGTGGTCAAATGGGCAATGTACACGACATGCTAGAGCAAGTTTCACTGGGTGAACTGGATATGTCGATGCAAGTCTTTGGTGGCTATGCTCAGTACCTTCCACGCCTAGGTGCACTAGAAACACCTTATTTGGTTCGCGACTACAACCACCTCAACGCCATTTTCAATAGCCCTTGGGGCATGGAAGCACGTAATGAGTTAGAAACCGTTTTTAGCCTGAAACCTATCGACAGCTGGTTCTTTGGCGTTCGCCAAACTTCATCAAACAAACCAATTAACGCTTTGGCTGACATGCGCGGCATGAAGCTACGCACCCCTAATGCGAAGGCACTCATCAACTATGCCAAAGGCGTAGGTGCTATCCCATCACCGATTGCTTATGCCGAAGTATATCTCGCCCTACAAACGAATGCCGTTGATGGACAAGAGAACCCAATTTCTTCAATTGAAGCGATGAAGTTCTATGAAGTACAGCCTTATCTGGCAATGACTAACCATGTGGTACAAGACCAAACAATCTCTATTTCTGCAGAACGCTGGGCTGATTTGAGCGAGCAGGAGCAAGGCTGGCTGACTCAAGCTCTGGCCGCAGGTGGTAAAGAAGCCAAAAAACGAATTATCGAAAATACCGAGAAAGACTTAGCGACCTTCAAAGAAGCAGGCGTAACAGTCACTCACCCAGATCTCGCGGACTTCCGCACTGCAATGAAACCTTACTACGCAGATCTGGATAAGGAATTTGGTAAAGGCTTCACCCAGAGCTTGATGGACGTTCAATAATCCCACTGGCGGCAAAGTTCTGCCTTTGCCGCCGATTTTACGGTGACGGAAAATGAAAAACTTTATCCAAAAGATGGAACTGTGCGAGAAATACCTTTCAGTTTCACTTTTTATTGCAATGCTCTTGGTGCTGACAGTTCAGATTGTTAGCCGCTATTTTTTCTCTTTCGCGATCCCTTGGACCGAAGAGCTATCACGGTGGTTATACATCTACATTGTGTTTGTCGGGGCCAGCGAAGCAGTATCCCGACGCGACCATATTGCTATCGATATTGTCCCCAACCGCCTAAGCAAAAAAGCCAACTACCTGCTTGATATCGCTATTCACTTGGTGTTTACAGCAACTGCCGCAGTCATTGTATATCGCGGGTATTTGTTTGCATTGCGTATGGATCGACTGGGCTCAATCACCATGGATGTGCAAATGTCATGGCTTTACATGGCGGTTCCAATCGGCTTCACCATGATCGGTATCAAATCGCTTCTGAATGTGTGCACCTCGACATCCGAGCTAATGGCACTGACGAAGAATAAAGATAGCCTTCCCCCTCTTATGAAAACAGCAGAAAAATAGGTCACTATTATGTTTGGAATTTTTGCAGGCTGGGGGACCTTACTTGCTGTCGGCATGCCGGTTGCCTTCACCCTATATGTCGTTTCTATCATCTACTTGTTACTCAATACGGGTATTGCACTATCCCCACAGAAAATCATTTCGGGGCTAAACTCATTCCCATTACTCGCCGTTCCCTTTTTCATTTTCAGTGGCTTGTTAATGAACTCGGCAGGTATCACCGACAAGATGTTCAACTTTGCTCGGAACCTAACAGGTCATTTCACCGGCTCTTTGGGACACGTCAACATCCTTGCTAGCTTGCTGTTTTCTGGCATGTCGGGATCGGCCCATGCTGATGCCGGAGGTCTTGGCCAACTCGAAATCAAGGCCATGCGAGATGAAGGCTATGATGACGGTTTCTCTGGTGCGATTACTGCAGCATCCAGTGTTATCGGTCCATTGATGCCACCCAGTATCCCAATGGTTATCTACGGTGTGATGTCAGGAGCCTCGGTTGGTGCCCTGTTCTTGGCTGGCGTCGTTCCTGCGTTGTTGTGCAGCGTTGCATTGATGATCATGGTTTATGTAATAGCCAAAAAGAAAAAGTACAGCGTCTACCCTCGTGCTTCAATGAAAACGATCTGGCTGTCATTCAAAGATGCCGCACTCGCTTTGCTGACACCAGTCATTATTATTGGTGGAATTTTCTCTGGTATCGTGACACCAACAGAAGCCGCTGTCGTTGCATCACTGTATGCCATGTTCCTTGGATTCTTTGTTTATAAAAAACTAACGGCCAAAAAATTAGTTGAGCTGATCCATGAAACGGTCAACACATCTGCGGTTATTGGTTTCCTGATTGGCGGTGTTAGCTTATTTGGCTTTTTGATCATCAAAGAAGACATCCCAATGAAAGCCGCGGAAATGTTCCTGCAAGTTACTGAGTCGCCAATCGTCTTCTTGCTAATGGTTTCAGTCATGCTGTTTATCCTAGGCGCATTTATTGAAACGTTAGCTCTGCTACTGATTCTTATCCCGATCCTACTGCCAATTACCATTCAATTAGGCATTGACCCCGTACATTTTGGTGTCGTTGTTGTATTGAATATGATGCTAGGGATCCTAACCCCACCAATGGGCGTGTCGCTCTTCGTCGTATCCAAGGTCGGTAACATACCTTATGAGACCCTTGCACGATCAGTCATTGTATTCCTAATACCGTTGATTGCGGTCTTACTGCTAATCATCTTCTTCCCGCAGCTCGTACTCTTCTTACCCAATATGCTGCTATAGCGTTTATTATAAGGATGGCAGCCGCAAGGCTGCCCAAATTAACACCATGAATATCACGACCATTACCACCCTACAGTCACTTGATTCTCCATCTCGACTCGATCAAATTATCCTTGATGTTATGAGCCGTTCACCGTTATCTTTCCAAACTGGGATTAATCCCATCGACGGTGAGAATATCTTTGTTAACCGCATTTCAGCCGATACAAAAACCTACAGCGACTCATTATCTGAGATCCATCAATCCTATATCGATGTCCACATCGTGCTAACAGGTCATGAAGGTTATGCAGCGCCAATTACACCGGCAGCCTCAGCAGAAATCGCCGACTATAACTCGGAAAATGATGCAGCCCTTTGCTGCACTATTGAGAACGAACAACATTTTAAATTAGCAAAAGATCAATGTGTTACCTTCTTTCCTGGCGAGTGGCACAGGCCAATGCTGGCCGATGGCGAACCCAATAAAGTTGATAAGATCGTAATAAAAGTAAAGGCAGACTTGCTATGACAATTAAAGGCAATTGGGCAACACTGCTGCTACCTCTTGACGGTGAAACCATTGATTACACACGGTTAGCACAACAGATTGATTACTTTATTGAAGTTGGTGTAGACGGGATCTATTCAAACGGCACTGCGGGAGAGTTTTATACTCAATCCGACACTGAATTCCAAACGATTAGTCAGCTATTGGCGAAAAAGTGCCACAATGCCAACATGCCATTCCAAATCGGTGCTTCTCATTGCCATCCGAATGAAGGCGTTACTAGGGCTGCTTTTGCCGCAAACCTAAAGCCCACGGCAATTCAAGTCATCTTACCTAACTGGTTTCCATGTAATACCAATACAGCCCTTACCTATTTAAAAAAAGTGGAATCACAGTGTCAGGGGGTCCCCTTGATCCTTTATAATCCTCCGCACGCCAAAGTCAGCCTTAGCGCTAAGCAACTTAAATACCTGTTTGATCAGGTTAAAACACTTGTCGGCTTCAAACTACCGAGGCTAACCGATGAAATAGTTAAAACCGGATTACAGGATCAAGCTTCTATTTTTGTCGCGGGGCATTTTCTTGCGACCGATGCTTACAAAGGTGCTTTAGGCGCTTATTCGAATGTTTGTTGCTTAGGGCCGAAAGCGACGCAGCTATGGACCAATGATTGCCTCGCCCTAAAACCAGAGGCATTAGAGGTTGAAGCAAAAATACAGCAATTCATGAATGAAGAAATAGCCCCATTCATTACCGAGCAGGGCTATTGCAATGCAGCCGCCGATAAATTCATGGCATCGATGGGAAATTGGAGCGGTATCACCCCTAACATGCGTTTTCCATTTGAAGGAATCCCTGCTCATTGCTTGGAAAAAGCCAGAGCGGCACAAAAAGAGCTAATTCCTGATTTTACGAACTAATTTAAGCATTATACTATGAGCGTAAAGCGCACATACGGATTAAGGGATAGGTTATGTCAAGCCCTAGTACTGCCATATTGAAACCATTAAAAAAAGTAAAACTATCTGATTTTGTCACTGAAGAAATCGAAAGGCTAATTCTGGACAATACCTTCAAAGAAGGTGATGCCTTACCGTCTGAGCGCGAACTGATGGCCGCCTTTGATGTTGGTCGCCCGTCAGTAAGGGAAGCACTACAAAACCTTGCGCAAAGAGGGCTGGTCGAAATAAAAAGCGGGGAAAAAACACGAGTCACCCGCCCTTGCACCCAAACCATCGTCAGTGGCCTGTCCGGCATTGCGATTGGCTTACTATCTCAAGACAAAGAAAAGATGCAATTTGAACATTTGCGCCAACTCTTTGAGATAGCAATTATTCGCGAAGCTGCCAGAATTCGCACAGATACTGATATCGAGAGCCTTTCTCAGGCGTTAGAAAATAACCTTGCTCAGGTCAATAACTATGATCGCTTTATCGAAACCGATATTGCCTTCCACATGGCAATCATTGGGATCCTCGATAACCCAATGCTGACCACTATTTATGAATCTCTGATTCAATGGTTGATCCGCTCGCGTAACCCTGAAACCTTCGCAGCCCTACACAAAGACAGCTGTGATCATCACGTTAAAATTTTCGATGCTATTAAACAGGGAGACCCTGATTTAGCGGAACACGAGATGCGCTTGCACCTTGATAACGTAATGAATAACGCCTAAACACAGATCTTCAGCATGAACGAAAACACGCTAGCCTCGCTGGCGTGTTTCAAAAATCCGCTAATTACTCTTTTTGCCAGTTAGTCGCCCTGCCCAATTTTCTATTTTTCCCGTTGCCAACCGACGAGCGAATATCTGGGTGATCTCTTTCCCCAATTCAGGCAGCTGGGCAAGTTCAGTTGCGGCTTGCTTGTTTTCCGTGTCGTGGTACAAACACGCCATAACCTTCGCAATCGACCACTGTGGATATGGGCGCTCAACCACTTCAATGCTATCACCGACGTGAATTTCTCCAGCTTCTAGCACCCGATAAAACCACCCTGTCATCGCATAGTTTTGAACATACTCCGCCATACCCGGCAGTTCAAAGCGCGCATTGAGTTTAAAACACGGTGAACGAGTCTGGCTAACCTGTGCCATCACCGTACCGATTTTAACAATATCGCCGATACACACTGTGTGCTCATTAATACCTGTCGCCACAATATTCTCACCAAAACCACCAGCCACAAAATGCGCTGCCGACTGCGGGAACATCGTCTTCAATTGGGTATAGTGAGCACTGTCATATTGCAACAAGGCACGGTCGGCCCCACCGTGAAAGCTCTCTTCCTGTTGATCACCATTCATCCCCAGTACATTCACGGAAACATGATCAAGAGGCTGTTTATCTATACCTGTCTTCAGACTGCCGCCAAATGCCTCTTCAAACATAGGCTTAACTTTACCGACTCGTATCTCTGTGACGGTAGATGATGGCAACATGCTCCACTCCCCTAGTTAATTCTCATCATATTTTGTGGACGTAAGTTAGCATGTTGCACTGAAGAAAAATGTAGTTATATTGCCATTAAATTTCTAAATTCGGCCAAAGCGTGTTCATACTGACAGCTAGTCTGTCATCTGCTGCAGTGCCTGCATATAAAAGTCTAACGGGCCCGACAGCATCCCCACCTGCAGTTCATTTCCGGCCTGACAGTTCAGTGCCAAAGCATAACCATGAAGATAATCAACCAGCATAGATAATGCGTTGCAACGCAGATCATCAGTTAGCGACAGGCTAGCAATTGCCAAATCAAAACGCTCAATAAAGACTGTGGCAGGCCCGTGCGAAGTCATCCCCAGCAAGGTTTCGAGCAAACCTGGATACTGTGCAAGCAAGCTCAAGTAGCTTTCACATAACGTTGTCAGCTCCTGCTGCCACTCGGCTTCAGGATCTGGACGATAGATCTCTCCTATCAATGAAACAGTTACTGCTTCCAGCAAGGCATTTTTATTGGTGAAGTAGTGATAAATAGCCATCGCATCGACATCTAAACTAGCCGCTAACTTACGGATACTCGGCACTTTTCCCTCAACTTTCATTAGGTTTTTTGCACCTAAAATAATTACGTCACCACTAAGTTGACTACTTTGGCCTTTAGGGCGGCCACGTTTTTTTTTCTTGACTGTCATTGATGGATCTCTTTAAACTAAACTTAATTTCTACAGTGTAGAATATTTTAAATGAATATGACCAACAAGCCAACCAGAGGACGCATTATGTCGAACATTGTCTACATCGCCACCAGCTTAGACGGTTACATTGCCGATAAGAACGAAGGGCTCGACTGGCTACACAGTGTGCCAAACCCAGACGGCAGCGACTTTGGCTTTGCTGAGTTTATGGATCGTATTGATGCACTGGTAATGGGCCGTAATACCTTTGATATGGTGCGCAGCTTCGATTGCGATTGGCCATACCCGAAACCCGTTTTTGTCATGAGCAACAGCATGACCAGCGTACCTGTCGGCTTTGAAGATAAAATCACCTTGGTGAATGGCCCATTGCAAGACATCGTGGCTGATTTGAACAGTAAGGGCTTCAACAACCTTTACATCGATGGTGGTATTACGGTGCAGAACTTCCTCAAAGAAGATCTGATCGACGAGATGATTATCACCACCATTCCAGTATTACTGGGCGGCGGCTTACCATTGTTTGGGGATTTAGTCTCGCCGCTTAACTTCAAGCTGAAAAAAAGCGAAGTGCTGATTGGTGCAATAGTGAAGAGCCATTACGTACGGGTAAAGTAGATAACTTTTACACTGTAAAGTCGCCTTTAAGGGCGACTTTATTATTTTTAGCGAGAAGGATAAATCAGCGCGATTTGATGCTGCGGTAAGCGAAGTCAGTCAGGTAATCATTTAAGCGGTGCGATGCAGCGATAGCTTCTTCAGCATCTGTATGGATCACCGCGCGCAGTACTGCTACATGTAATGATGACGCATCTTTCAAGTCAGAATTCTCGTTCTTGAAAGCAAACCAAAAACGACGGGACAAGCCTTGCAAAGGAGCCATTGCCAATTGCAGGTATTCGTTATCGGCTGCTTTCACCAACAAACGGTGAATATTCTTTAACAACAAAGCGTATTGAACCTCATCTTTCTGCAGAGCACATACTTCAAGCTGCTCAGCCAACTCCTGCATACGCTGCTTTTCTTCCGTCGATGCCCTTGAAGCAGCATAACGTACACACAAGGCTTCAATATCGCGGCGCACTTCCAAAATTTTCAGCTGGCTTTCTATCGAGATAAGGGGGATTTGAATACCACGGCGCGGGTGAATTTCCACCATTCGTTCATAAGACAGCCGCTGTAATGCCTCCCGTACCGGTGTACGACCTAAATCCAGAGATTCGGCCAGCTGTTTTTCGCTCACCATGGTGCCTGGTTCTAATTCGCGAAAAATTATCTTTCTTTCCAATTCGTTATAGGCAGTTTCGGTTTTATTGATGGCTTCTTTAGTCGCAGTCATTAATTTATTCCGTCCAATTCCATTAGTGAGCCAACTCACATTTAACTTAACCGAATTGTACCACACAAAAAACTAGGTATATATTACAAACACACAACTGATATATCAGTTGAACATCAATAGTTCATCAGAGAGAAGACCATGAAGAATTGGCAAACCGTCAACCGTTTCGATCAACTACCCGATCTTCCGATCCTTGCCGAGATCGATGTATTAGTGATTGGCGGAGGTGCAGCAGGTGTGGCTGCCGCCGTTACAGCTGGCAACATGACAAAGAACACATGGCTTATTGAAAAATACGGTTTCTGTGGCGGAGCAGCCGTTGCAGGTTTGTCTGGCACAATCTGCGGCATGTACATGGCTAGTGATGACCACGGTGCAGCCCCTGAACAAGTTGTTTTTGGCTTTACCGAAAAATTTCGCCAAGCACTGGCTGACAAAGGTGGCGTCACCGGTCCACAACGTTATGGTAAAACTTACACCGTTACCCACGATCCACTTGTATGGCGTGAAGTCGCCGATGATTTGCTCGAAGAAGCAGGTGTGAATGTGCTATTTCACACCGCAGTTACGGGTGTGATCATGGAAGGCGATACATTCAAAGGGGTGATACTTGAATCCAATGCCGGACAAAGCATCATTCTTGCCAAACAATTTATCGATGCATCAGGCGATGCAGCAGGCATCGCCCGTGCAGGCTTTGACTATTACTTCGGTGACGAAGGCCGCATCCAGAATCCGACCATGTTCTTCCGTATTGCAGGCGTTGATCTCGACAAGTACCTGTCTTACTACGGTGACGACACTATCTGTCCGCCAAAAGTGACGGAAAACATCCTCGCGGCCAACGCCTCAGGCGAATACGACTTACCACGTCATAAAATTTGGATCTTCCCGACCACCCGTGATGGCGAGCTTATGGTTAACGCCACCCGCTTGGCAGGCCAAGACGGTCGTATTCTCAACGTGATTGATCCGGTCGACTTTACCGAAGCCGAAGTCTTCGGCCGCCGTCAAGTACGTAGCTATGCCCGCTTCTTAAATAACTTTGTACCGGGCTGTGAAAATGCCTATGTCGTTGATACTGGTGTCGAGGTGGGCATTCGCCAAACTCGTTCAATTGTCGGTGTGGAAACCCTAACTAATGATGATGTTGTCAACTGCCGTAAACGTCAGGATGGGATCTGCCGCACGCCTTGGCCTATCGAGCTTCATTCCGGTGATAAACCTAAATTACATTGGCTGTTAAACGATTACTATGACGTGCCGTTTAGCACCCTAATCCCCGCTGTTGGCGAAAATATTATTGTAGCTGGTCGCTGCTTAAGTGCAGAGCACGAAGCACTAGCTTCAGCACGAGTCACCGCTCAATGTTTTGAATATGGTCATGCTGCTGGCATTGCTGTAGTGAAAGCTATTGACGAAAACAGCCGTATTCGCGATTTGGACAGCCAATCGATTCGAGCAGTCATGATTGAAAATGGCAGCGCACTTTAAGGAGTTAGAAATGAAAAACACAACAATCAAGCGTGTAGAACTGTATGCCGTTGCCGATCGTGATGCCCCACCAATCCCTTGGGCTGATAATCAGGAGCCGTTGCTCTATACCAATAATATTGTCCGTATCATCTGTGATGATGGTACTGAAGGTGTCGGTGCCACTATCAGCTATACCGAAAACGACTTTGACCGCTGCATCATCGAAGCGATGCGCACGATCGTACCGGGGCTGATCGGCAAAAACCCACTGATGACCGAAGAATTGTATTCTTGGCTACAAGCCCGCTGTACTTGGGGCGGCCTACCAGCAAAATCCCCGATTGATATTGCGGCATGGGACATCAAGGCGAAGAAAGCCAACATGCCACTTTACATGCTACTGGGCGGTGCCCGCCATAAAATGCTGTCGTATGCCTCTACCCCAATGTTCGACACTATCGAAGAGTACTTCCCGTATGTCGACGACTGCATCGAGCATGGCTTCACTGCCATAAAGCTACATTGCTATTGTGTATACAAAAAAGACGTCGCACTAGTTAACGCTATCCAAGAACGCTATGGCAATACAGGCATCCGCTTCATGCTGGATACCGCAACCTTTTATACACCAGATGAAGCCATGCGCATGGCGAAGTTGCTAGAAAAGCACGATTGGGAATGGCTGGAGGCGCCAGTTTCTGACTATGACTACAACACTTACAAACGCTTAGTCGATAAAACAGATCTGGAAATATCAAGTCACGGCAACTGCTTACTTACTCTACAGGAAGTAACTTATGCCCTTGGTAATAATTTCTGGTCTGATGTACGCCAAGACGCCACAGTGTGCGGTGGTATCACCCCTCTGAACAAGTGCTTTGCTATTGCTGAAGGACACTCGAAGAACGTTGAAATCCAGAGTATGGGTTACACCATCACACAAGCAGCAAACCTGCATGTCGCGCTAGCTCACTACAACTGCAAATACTTCGAGCAATTCTACCCCTACGAAAGTTTTGAACTTGCATCACATACTCAGATCCGTACAGACAAAGAAGGCTTTGTACACGCCCCAGAAGGAAATGGGCTTGGTGTCGAAATGGATTGGGACGCCGTCAAAGCAGCCTCAATCGCCTCTTACACATTCGAATAATAAAAATAATAAAGGCGTTAGAAGATGAAACTAAAAACCTCTGAACTCGACTTGCAGCTGACTTTCATCAGCTTCACCTCTGTGCTCCTTCTCGGTGTACTGGCTGTACTCTATCCTGAATCAGTTAAGACCACGATGGGGAGTATGCTGGACTTTACTGTGGTTAACCTTGGTTCTGGCTTTTTATGGTACACCCTGTTTGCCACTGCTTTTTTACTATACTTAGCTTTTTCTAAATACGGCACAATCCGCCTTGGTGGTGATAAGCCAAAGTTCACCAAATTCCAATTGTTTGCCATGGCACTTTCTGCAGGCATGGGTGCCAGTACTATGTATTGGGGCTTTATTGAAAGTACCTATTACTTTATGGATCCACAATTTGGCATCGTTGATAAAGCCATGGCTATGGAATATGCATCAGCCTATAACATGTTCCATTGGGGAGCGGCAGGCTGGTTCTGCTACCTGATCGTAGCGATCCCATTTAGCATCGTATTTTACCTGAAAAAAAATCGCCGTATGAGTCTAAGCGGAGTACTCAATAGTCTATTCAACGACCGCCTACCAGTATGGGTACAAAAACTCATTGATTTACTCTTCATCATTACTACCCTCGCAGCCACCGCGCTAACACTCGGTCTGGGGATCCCGATGATTTCTTCTAACCTAAGCGCACTGACGGGTATTCCAGATAACTTGTTCTTAGGTATTGGCGTTATCTTGGCCCTTTCGGTCGTATTCTCATTAAGTTCATACATTGGTATTGAAAAAGGCATGGCTCGCCTAAGCAGCGCGACCATCTATATCTGTGCCGGTTTCATTGGTATCATTTTCATAATTGGCCCATCGGCGCTAATTTTGAACAATACGACGAATGGTTTAGGTATCATGCTCAGTGACTACCTACGTATGAGCACCAATACCGACCCGTTTGGTAGTACCCTTTTCCCGCAATACTGGACCGTATTCTTCCTTGCTAACTGGATTTCATACTCACCGGGTGTTGGCGTGTTTATTACCAAGATCTCGCAAGGTCATCGTGTTCGTGATGTTGTCTTAATCCTTGTTGGTGCAGGTACACTTGGAAGTGCCGTGATCTTCGGTGTTTTTGGCACGTACACCATGAACTTCATCAACACAGGTGTCATTGATGGCGTCAGCTTGATTCAGGCCAACCAACCAACAGAACTTGTGCGTGAAGTATTTAATCAAAGTCCTATTCCAGCAGTTCTGACTGCGGTATACCTTGTTACCATGGTGCTTTTCACCGTAACAACGCTTGATGGTACGTCTTACTCTCTGGCTGGTATCGCAACGAAGCGCTTGGATGAAAACGCCAATGTTTCACCACTGTTCCGCTTGTTCTGGTGCCTACTGCTAACAGTACTGCCGATTATATTCTTGCTAATTAATGCAGATCTAAATATTTTGAAATCATTCCCAGTACTTATCATTGTACTGATGGTGCCGATTTTCACTATTACTGCGATTAAAGCGCTGAAATACATCCAAAGCGAGTTTGGCCACCTTGAGCCAAATCAGGTTGAGCAGCATTCACTCGACATGCTTGAGCGTGACCCTTCAAACACTGTCGAAGATAAACAAGAAACGAAACTAGAAATACAAACCGCATAATTATATTTATTCGCGGCACTAAAAAGCCAGTCATCGAATGACTGGCTTTTTATTATCTCATCGATACACAATGAAACTGAATCACACTGGCCTTACGATGTGCCGACCTGCACTTTAAATTCGAACTTATAATAATCACTCCGGCAAATTGCCGCTCCGTACTCCAATACCCTGCCCGACTTGTCGACACTTTTCAGAATAATTTTCATCAGGGGTAAACCATGGGGCACGTCGAGCATTCTTGCTTCTTCTTCGGTCGGCTCATACACACTTAACGAGTAGTCTTGCGTATGGGGCTCGATCCCTTGCTCACGCCAATAAGCATACAATGAGCCTTCCAGTAAATCGGGACGAGGCAAGAAGTCTTTAGGGATATACATAGTCTCGATTGATACCGGCACATCATCAGCAAGGCGAACCCGCTTGATTTTAGCGATGCAGGCATCTTCTGATAGTTCGAGTTGGTGGCTTAGCTCAGCACTACACTCAATCAATTCACGAACCAGCCAGCGATTCGACACAGCCCCTTGCTGTTGCAGCTGAGATGAAAAGCCGCCCCCCGACAAATTATAATGGATAGGTAAATTGACCATGGTGCCTTTACCATGCTTTTTCACCACCATGCCTTGCTCAAGTAACTCAGCCAACGCCTTAACAATCGTGACCCGAGAGACCCCCAATGCAACAGAAAGTTTTCGCTCTGATGGGAGGATGCTGCCATGTACAAGCAACTTACTGGCGATCGCTTGTTCAATGCTTTGTTTTAACTGAATATACAGCGGTGTTGATGAATCAAAATCCAGTTGATCCTTCACCTGATTGAGGAATTTCTGTTCCACTGATAACCGTCCGAGTACTTTTTACATACAAAAAAGAAAACACCGAAATAATACCAAATAGTGAGGTGTAAATCACATTGGTATACAAAAGGAATTTAACTGGACTTTAAGTGGACTTATAGTGAGCAACAGAAAATGATCCTCATGCTGGAGACGTTACAATGCAATCCCCTTCTCACCCTCAACGCTCGGTACTTGAAAATAAAATATTGGGCTGTCTCTATGGCCAAGCTATTGGCGATGCCATGGGTATGCCTTCTGAGTTATGGACTAAAAATAAAGTCACCAGCTATTTTGGCTGGATCAATGACTTTCTGCCAGGTCCAGAAGAAAATATTGCAGCCAACGAATTTAAAGCAGGTGAGTTTACTGACGACACCAGTCAATGTGTCGCTTTAATGGATGCGATTATCGAAAACAATGGCCACATTGACCCCGGTACGATTGCCAAACACATTATTGATTGGGCTATTCGCATCAACGCCTTTGAAAAAAACATATTAGGTCCAACATCAAAATCTGCCCTAACAGCCATTACCCAAGGGATCCCATTTGAACAGATAGAAGCCAATGGTGTAACCAATGGATCGGCCATGCGTGTTGCACCAATGGGCTGCCTGCTACCCACTCACAGCCAAAGAAACTTTATTGCCGGAGTGAGGCTGTCTTGCCTACCTACTCACAAATCTGACATTGCTATCGCAGGTGCCGCCGTTATTAGTTGGGCGATTAGCCGAGCTATCGAAGGGGGAAGCTGGCAACAAATCAAAGATGAAATCATCCCGCTAGCCAATGATACTCAACGTCTTTATGAGTCCACCTTCAGTCCACTATTAGGTCGCCGTATTCGTTACGCGCTATATGTCGTTGAAAGCCAGCATGACCGCCAAACGGCACTCACCGATCTGTATGAAATGGTCGGTTCAGGGATGGATATTCTGGAATCGGTTCCAACCGCGATTGCATTGGTCGACCTCGCGGGTACAGATCCTATGTTATGCGCTGAACTCGCGGCGAATCTAGGCGGCGATACCGACACAATTGGCGCAATGGCAACCGCTATTTGTGGCGCGCTACATGGTGTGGATGCTTTTTCTGATGAACATATCGAACTGATAAATACCGCTAACCAAATTAACTTCACACCTTATGCCCAAACACTTGCGACATTCCGTCTAAACCGAATCCAACAGGAAGGACAGTACAATGAGCAATAAAGACACCGTTTCAGCCTATAGCCATCAGACAGATGGCAATAATACCAGTATTGAAGATCTCGGCATTAGCCTTGTACCACCAAGCCAGCAAACGAAACAGCCCGCAGAATTGTTCTTCGTTTGGTGTGCAGCGAATATCGGCGTCCTTGGCGTCGTTTACGGTGCGATCATTGTGTCGTTTGGGCTTTCGTTCTTCCAATCAGTACTTGCTGCGATTGTCGGTGTCGCCTCTTTTACATTGGTTGGTATCTCTAGCATTGCCGGAAAAATTGGCCGAACCACCACACTCACGCTTTCACGCTCAAGCTTTGGTAAAAAAGGAAATATAGCACCAACAGCTTTTTGCTGGGTTAACCTTATGGGCTGGGAGGCGGTCAATATCATTACCGGCACCCTAACCTTAGCCGCCTTATTCGCCGCACTCGGTTTTGCCGAGGGCACTGTTATCACCGCTATTTCGCTTGTTTTATTCGGCGGCTTAACCGTACTAGTCAGTATGTTAGGGCAAAACACTGTTTTGTTGATGCAAAAGTGGATCACCCGTACGTTTGGTGCAATGACTTTGCTTGTCGTGCTTTATCTAATGGCGACCGCTGATTGGGAAGTGATCATGGCATTGCCGTCGGGTAGCTGGATCACCGGATTCCTACCCGCCGTTTCGATCATTGCGGCAGGTACTGGGATCAGCTGGGCAATTGCAGGCGCTGATTACAGCCGAGATCAAAGTCCATCATCAAGCAAGCAAGGCATTTTCACCTCTGTTGTGGGTGGGGCTGCACTGCCTTTAATACTACTGATGCTAACGGGCATTCTATTGACAGCACAAATCCCTGATTTGGCTTCTCATGAAAACCCAATTTCAGCCATTGGACGTCTGCTTCCATCTTGGATGGCAATCCCTTATCTTGCCGCAGCAACTGCGGGGATCGTAACGATTGCGGTATTAAGTCTCTATTCTGCCAGCCTTAATTTGCTCAGCATGGGCATTCAATTAAAACAACGCACAGCTGTCGCCCTTGATGCGGTATTAGTGCTTGGTGTCGCGCTGTATGTCCTGTTTGTATCGGGTGACTTCCTTGGTCCATTTATCTCGTTCTTGGTTTTCTGCGGTGTGTTCTTAGCAGCATGGGCCGCTATTTTTATCACCGATTTTTACACCAAACACCAAAGCGCAGGTTACAGTGAAGAGGAGCTATATGGTGAAACAGGTACGATTAAGCCTACATTATGGTGCTGGATCGCAGGTTCAGTTTCAGGCTTGATGGTGACCAATACAGGCTTTATTGATGGTCCGTTTGCCGTGGGTATTTTTGCCGACTCAAGCTTAGGCCTATTTGTCTCTTTCATTGTCAGTATGGTGCTTTACCGTATTACCCTTAAGAAGATCCGCTAAGGAATAATCATGATTGCTCAACAAAGCCTAAGAACAAAGCGACCAGTGATTGTTATAGGTGCTGCTTTTGGTGATGTGATGCTTGGGCTTGACCAATTGCCTCAAAGTGGTGGCGATGTCGTCGCAGAAGAGCTTGGTCGGCATATTGGCGGCTGTGCATTCAATGTTGCCAGAGCCTTGGCTCGCTTGGGGGTAACACCAATTAACGCGATCCCCGTTGGTAACGGTAGCTGGGGCCAGCATGTTGAAGCAGCAATGGTACGTGAAAAGCTCCCTCGATTACTCAGGCACCCAACCCATGACAATGGCTGGTGTCTCGCAATGGTCGAAGCGAGCAAGGAGCGTACCTTCATCACGATTGATGGTTGTGAACAACATTGGACAAATGCACTACTGGCACAAATCCCAATGCCAGAAAAAGCACTAGTCTATGTTTCGGGCTATGAGCTTGTTAGCCAACAAAGCGAGCCGCTCCGTCAGTGGTTACTTAACTTGCCGGATGACTACACCTTGTTTGTCGATTTTGGCCCTCGCTTGGCTGATATTAATCCAGAGTTTGTTAAGGGACTACTCGCGAAGAAGCCAATCTTAACCCTAAACCGGGATGAACTGGCACTGCTCACCAAGCAACCGACGAGCAATATTGATGATGCCGCTGCATTTGCGACTCACCACCAGCTCATGCTTATTTGTCGCTTTGATAAAGATGGAGCGCAGATCTGCCAGCCGGATACACCACCGCAAGTAATTCCTGCTTTTAAGGTTGAGGTTGCTGATACTATCGCCGCAGGCGACAGCCATTGCGCGGGCGTACTTGCTGGTCTTGCAGCAGATTGGACGCTTGAAACTGCGACAACACTCGGCAACATGGTCGCAGCCATTGTGGTAAGCCGACCAGGTTCTGACGGTGCCCCAACACTCGAAGAGCTCCAGCAATTCCAAGACAAGCACAACTAATAAGACGATAACCTGATAGACAAAAAAGCCTGTTCACGATGTCGTGATCAGGCTTTTTTCGATACAGTAAAAGCACACCTGCCTGTAATAGCGCGTAATAACAATATAACCAACCCGATCTAATACTCTATTCATCATTAAAAACGATTTTAATTAACGATAAGACCGTTAACGAATAACCATGAGTTGGATGGCGATAGTTTTAGTTTCTTTATATTAATAATTAAACATAAATGACGAAGGGAATATTATGTGTACTCGTGTTTTTAATAACCTCAATGACGAATTTCTAACAACAGCAAGAAATATGGATTGGGCGACTCAATTACCAACAACAATATATTCTTTCCAGAAAAACCTCGAAAAATCAGGAATGGCTGAAATTGATAGCTCTACCCTCACATGGAAGTCATATTATGACAGTGTTGTCACCATGGTTGTAGGGGAGGAAAATGGGGTAGAACACTGTGGAGCCTCAGATGGAATGAATACCGCGGGGCTAGTTGCTAATGTATTGTATGACAGTGGCGCGCAATATCAGCGGAAAGATGGTAGTTCATGCAAAAATTTAGATGTACTTAGATGGGTACAATATGTATTAGATACTTGCTGTTCAGTTGAAGAAGTCGTTGAAAAATTTAATCATAATAGTGACATTCAAATTAATGCCTCATTGGTCCCAAGTAGTGGCAAACCCGCTTCATTGCATTTATCCGTCTCTGACATTTTTGGTGATTCCGCGATTATTGAGGTCATTAAAGGTGAATATCATGTCCATAGTAAGCCTTCCCATCAAGTCATGACCAATGAGCCAAGTTTTACCAAGCAAATTAAAATTAACCAATATTGGAAATGGCAGTGGAGCGATAAAAACCAATTCCCAAGTCATACCATTCCTGGCGGTCCATTTCCGACAGATCGTTTCGAACGCGCTGCCTTTAACATGCACCATTTAAGTAAACCGACAAGTAGTGCTGAATCGTTGGCGCAATCAAAATCTGTTGCCGCAAATGCTTCTGTCCCTATTGGGTTTGATTTTGGTGTCGCCAATAGCCCCAATATAGCGCCGACACTTTGGTCTACAATTTCGAGTCATAATGAACTTATGTACTATTTCGACAATGCGCGTACAACAGGGGTTTGCTGGATTGATTTAGCAAATTTAAAACACCAGCATAATAGTGCTAAATTACCCCTAGTCACGTTTGATAAAGGCTTATTTTCCAACCATTCCTATCACGGACTAATTAATCAGCGCCTTGTTGTAACCAGTGATCCATTTGCATTACCCCAGTCAGGAGCTTCCTTAGACATCAAAAGAAACTTTGAACTTGATGTTGAACTTAGCAGCAGTTTTGAACTGAGTTAATCACCTTGATCATTGTTCCAGTGATTAACCATAACAACCTGTTCTAAAACATAAAAAACCTGACTACATCAACGTAATCAGGTTTCATTATTTAGCCTTGAAATACAATCGAATACAACGATATCAAAAGCGGCGAATTAGTGCTTAAACGTATTCGTTTCGTTTTCACTGGTTGCCGTCAAATCACCTGCAGGGTTGATCAGATGTGGCAGGATCTTGGCCAAATTCAGTTCGATATCTTTATCTTCTACAGGGTTAATGACTTCGTTATACCAGCCTAACAATCCCATAGTGGCATAACCAATCGCATCGTTTTCATCTCGATGCTCAAGAATGATTTGCAGAAAACGTAAAATTGCCTTGTCGTTTGATTTCGCCTGCTCAAGCGTTTCATGAAAAATAGCGGTCGACTCTTCAATCAAACCATCATATTCAGTCTCAATTGCGACTTTAAATGAACCACCATCAACGGAAATTTTCATAGCAAATCTAACCTGTTATTTGAATTGTGAATGATAGTAGCTAAAAAAGTCGACACTGTCGTTGACCTAGCTCAGCACCAAACACGATATAATGGTGTTACAGCATTCACTTACCACAAATTCAGCTCTTCTTTTTTACTTGAGTACTTGAGCTAACGTTGGCTCATTTTCTTACCTGGCTCTTCAGCAAGCTGCTCGGTCAGTTGGTTGGCAACAAATTCCGGACTTTTCGTGTGTAGCGCCAGCAACCGATACATCACAGGGATCACTAACAAGGTGAATAGGGTCGCGACCGCAATACCGCATAATACAACAATCCCTATAACCATTCGTGTTTCAGCCCCAGCGCCACTCGCCAGAATGAGAGGCACCGCCCCAACAATCGTCGTTATTGCCGTCATCAGGATAGGTCGAAAACGCTCTGCTGATGCTTCCAGTATGGCATCATCAAATGACCGCCCTTGATCGCGTAACTGATTGGCAAATTCAACAATCAAAATACCGTTTTTTGCCGCGAGCCCAATGAGCATGATCCCACCTATCTGAGAATAAATATTTAGACTCTGATCGGTAAAATACAGCCCAAGCAATGCGCCAAAACTGGCTAATGGCACTGTAAGCATAATCACAAACGGGTGAATATAGCTTTCAAACTGCGCCGCCAAAACCAAATAGACCACCAGCAATGCGAGTACAAAAACGAACAAGATTGATGCGCTCGAATCTTGGTAGTCTTGTGATGCCCCTTTGTAATTCACGACAGCATCAGGGGGTAAGTTGTCACGAACCAAACCATTGAGGTAGGCTAACGCCTCTCCCAATGTATATCCTTCGGCCAAATTCGCTTCAATCGTAATTGAACGTACTCGGTTGTAACGATTAAGCTGCGGGGCACCAGCATATTCATCAACCCTGATTAGGCTTGAGAGCGGAATTAGATGATGGTCGGTATCGGAGCGCACATATAAATTAGCCAGATCCGCAGGCGTATTCTGATGCTCTCGCTGCCCCTCAATCACCACATCGTATTCTTCGCCACGCCACGTATAGGTAGTAACTTGCCGTGAACCCAACATTGATTCTAACGTTTGACCTATCTCTTTAACTGAAACGCCAAGATCACCCGCCCTATCGCGATCAATGACAACCCGGTATTGTGGCTTGGTTTCTTTGTAGTCATGATCAACTCCCGTAAGACGGGGATTCTCAGCAACAGCCTCCAGAATGACATCACGCCATTGTGCTAACTCTTCATAGCTGCCCCCACCAAGCACAAACTGCACCGGCTTCCCGACGCCGCGGCCAAATGGTTGCCGCATAACAGGAAAAGCAGTGATCCCAGCCAAGTCAGACAAGCGACCGTGAATATCACCAATAATGGCATTGGCGCCACGGCGGGATGACCAGTCTTCTAAGACGACGATAGCAAAACCATTCGAAAAATTGGAGATACGCCCCCATCCACGTGGTGCTCGAATAAGTAGACGTTTGATTTCACCACTGGCTACCAAAGGCATCAATCGGTGCTCAATTTCGTCCATATACGGCTGCATAAATTCAAAGCTTGCACCTTGCGGCCCATTAACGATAAGGAACATCACACCGCGATCTTCTCTTGGTGCAAATTCTGATGGGATCCGAGTCATTAACCAACTACTGCCCAGTAAGGTGACTAGCAACAAAACAACCACCCATGCCGGATGATTCACCCATAGTTTCAATATCTTTACGTAGTGTTGGGTAACAGATGATAACCATCCGCTCATTTTTCTCGCCAGCCAAGGTACAGACTCGGCCGTTGATGGTTTCATCAGCTTAGAGGCCAGCATTGGACTGAGCGTCAATGCCACTAACGATGACAGGATCACTGCGGCACTAATGGCGATTGAAAACTCGCGGAATAATTTACCCAGATCGCCATCAAGAAACCCTATCGGTAAAAATACGGCTACCAAGACTACCGTCGTCGCAATAATGGCAAAGCTCACCTGCTTCGCCCCCAGAAACGCCGCTTTCAATGGCGGCTCCCCCAATGCGATACGACGGTGTATGTTTTCCAGCATCACAATCGCATCATCAACCACAATACCAATGGCTAAGATCAGTGCCAGTAAGGTGAGTAAATTAATACTGAATCCCAGCGCATACAGAACAATAAACGAACCAATTAGCGACACCGGTAAAGTGAGAGCAGGGATCAACATGGTACGCATGCTACCAAGGAACACATAGATAACCATGACGACGAGCAGCAGGGCTATCGACAACGTTTTATAGACTTCCTTGATAGAAGCTTGAATAAAGACTGAAGAATCATAAGAGCGCTTAATTTCCATCCCTTGTGGCAAGGTTGGATTAAGCTCGTCGACCAAGTCATTCACCGCATTGGCCACCGCTAATGTGTTGGCTGTTGATTGACGAGAGATCCCCAGTCCAATCATGTCCTGCGTATTACCTCGAAAGGTGATCCGCTCTTCTTCTGCTGCCAGTTCAACGCTTGCCACATCTCCGAGCCGGATCAGATAACCATCATTGCCCGAGCCGACAACCAACGATGAAAAATCAGCTGGACTCACAAACGACCTTTGAGTTCGGACGGTAAACTGGCGATTTTTCGATTCGACGGAGCCTGCGGGCAATTCGACATTATCATCACGCAGTGCATCTTCGACATCAGTCACCGTTAAGCCCCTAGCAGCGAGCTTTTGCCTATCGATCCAAATACGTAGCGCATACTCCTTACCACCACCAAGGCGAATATTGGCAACACCATCAATCACAGAAAAACGATCGACCAAATACCGACGTGCATAATCGGTAAGGGCTAATGTGTCCATTCTGTCTGACACAAGATTCAGCCACATGATCACTTCAGAGCTACCAGATGCTTTCTGTACTTCAGGAGGTTCAGCTTCTTCAGGAAGGTTATTAGCAATCCCTGCTATGCGGTCTCTAACATCATTCGCTGCTGCATCTATATCTCGGCTAATACCAAACTCAAGTGTCACATTTGAACGGCCATCACGGCTTTGTGAGCGAATATTTCTGATCCCTTCAAGCCCGGACACCCTGTCCTCGATAAGCTGAGTGATCCTTGATTCAACAATCGCAGCAGATGCGCCTCGATAGCTTGTCGAGATGGTTACCACTGGGGGATCAATATCTGGGTATTCTCGGAGTGGTAGCCGTTCCAATGCAACTAAGCCAAAAACAATTAACAGCATGCTGATCACCGCCCCTAAAACTGGACGTTTTACAGAAATATCGGATAGCCACATCAGTTAACCTCCCGGTGTGTAAAACGCTCACTCCTTTGAGTTTCTACATGTTGCCCAGGGCGGACGCGTTGAATACCGCGGCTGATAACCAACTCACCTTCCTCAACCCCCGTCAATATCTCGATCTCTCCACGACGACTAAATCCCGTTTTAACCAAGCGTTGTTCAACGACACCTTCGGAATTAACCACAAACAAATAATTATCACGCTGACGTGGTACCAAAGCTTCTTCCGGCACAACCAACCCTAACCTTTCTCGCACAATGAGCCGGATAGTCATTAGCATGCCGGGGCGAAGTTGGTATTGTTGGTTGTCTATCTCTGCCCGTACCAAAATAGTCCGCGTTTCTGGGTCCACACGACTATCAATACTGGTAACGACACCAGAAAACAGGTATTCAGGAAAAGCGGCAACTTGCCCTTCGATCGTGGTATTTTTTTTGAGGTAACCAATAAAAGATTCAGGAATAGAAAAATCCAGCTTTACTCGAGCAATATCATCTAAAGTCGTGATGACTGTGCCTGGTGTTATCAAGGCTCCGGGGCTGATTTGTCGAAAGCCAAGTAGGCCAGTGAACGGCGCATGGATAGAACGGGCATCTAATTCGGCTTGATTTTGCGCCAGCACAGCACGCGCGACCTCGATATCGGTAAATAGCTTATCGAGTTCTGAGCTGGCAATCGTATTACGCCTAACCAAGCCTTCAATCCGCTTATGTTCTCGCTGTTGCTCTTTTAGGTTTGCTTTGGCTGCCCGCACTTTTGCTTTTTGCTCGTCGGAAGCTAGCGAGATCAGTATTTGCCCTGCTTTTATCTCTTGTCCATCCGTAAAATGTACCTGCTCCACTTTTTCGGTTACTTTTGCGGTAAGAACAACCGACTCTCGTGATTTTACCGTCCCTAACGCTTCGATTTCCCAGCGAACAGATTTACGTTCAACGGCTGACACCACAACAGTCATTACTCCCTGGCGTGGAAATACCTTCGCCGCATCACCCAAAAACTCCTTGTACCAAATGCTGGCAGCTAAAGCGGAAAAAATGGCAACAATGATCAAGCGTCCTTTTATTTGCACAAATTGCTCCTAGCTAAAACCGAGCCACATTAATCCAAAGCAATATTGTCAGTATAGGTAGCGGTTAAGAACTAAGGGAGAAAACACGGCAGGAAGCGTATAGAAAAATAGCGGGGAAAAATGCCAAATTTTAGGCAAAAAAAAGCGAGCCAGTCGGTGGCTCGCGAAAACTCATATATTGCATTTCGAGAGGGTGACAAGACCATTCCCGACATCCATGGCGGAGAGTGGCCTCTCTCATCGAAAGGGACAAAGGTTATATCCGAGTCCAATATTGCCCAAACAAAACAACGCTTTGTCAGGGCTATGTCAAAAAGGAATAACATCGATGAAGATCGTGCTCATCGTTCCATTTACTATCAATTAAATGAGCTACCCAGTGTCAGATAAAACGAGCTTTGCCCACCTTCAGCTTGTCCGTAGGCCAAATAAGCAGGGCCTATGGGTGTATCAAGCCCAATAAAGACACTTGCCGCTCCCATACTGCTTCCCCAACTCACATCGGACTTTTGATCCCAGACATTGCCGCGCTCTAACGATCCACCGATATACACAGGCACAGAAACCGCACCGAAATTATTTTCCATCAGTCGGTAGCTATATACCAACGCGCCAAACAAGCGGTATCGACCATTTAACTCATAGCGGTGATAGCCAGACATATTAAATAAACCACCGAGATCTTGAACATAGATAGGCAATAAATCATCGGAATCATCGCCAGAGGCTTTTGCCACTGCCGTTATGGTGTGGTTTTCATAACTTAATGGCTTCATCAGCTCCATGCTATAGAATAGGTTTTCATTGGATATTTTTTCTTCACCATTAAGCTTACTTTGACTCATGCCAAAGCCGAGCTCAGCATCAAACAGAAATCCTTCTCGAGGAAAATAGAAGTTATCAAGGTTATCGTAAGCAAAAGAAACATAGGGACCATGAGCGGTATAATCTTGCCCATTGCTATCATTTGATCCATTAATTTCGTTAACTTGCCCGCTATCCACTTGGTAGCCAATGGCGATAGCACTCCATGGCTGTAAATTCCAACCCAGCTCGGCAAACCCGTTAAACTGTTCATATTCGGTTTCAACAACCGAACCTTTTGGCAGGCCAATCAAATCACCCTGCTCTTGGGAAAGTTGAAATTCACGCACTTCTCGGCTCCAGCCAACCCCTGTTGCAACAAAAACCTCTTTTTTGTAATCCAACGGAATATAGAAACTCGTATTAACCTGTTTCCAGCTTCCTAGTAACCATTCAAATTGCCATTCCCCCCCTTTTTCAGTGAGATCGGTATAGATATACTGCGCACCAAACGAAAAGTCTGAGCGATTGGCAAAATCATCTTCAAACGAAAACTTTAAATTTAAATAACCGGGTCCCCAACTTTTTTCACGAACCTCCACCTTCAGTACATTTTCAGTACCTTGGTTGTCGATTTGATAAGTAATACGCTCGAAAATATCTTGGCTATTCAGTCGCTTTACCGCCTCGTCCAATTCTGAATTGGTAATCACTCTTTGAGTCTCGAGTTCCAGTAAGGCGAGTAAGGCTTGATCGGGGCGCCGAGTATTATTCTCAATTTCAATACGATCAATGTAATAAGCTGAGCTGGCGGTCAATTGGCTACGGCGGTCGAGTTTAGCAGTAAGATATTGCCGATAATCATCTTCAGACAGCTGATAATGAAGCAGTTTTGGTAACGCATCCAGCGCCACTTTACGCCCTGCGACATAGGCTTGCTCCATTTTGCCAAAATCAGGCGCCAGCATAAAAGAAACATCTGGCTGAAGGTAAATATCTCCCTCCCCCATTAACGCTTTTTGCTGATCAGTACTGCTATTGGTCATGAATGTGGTGAGCTGACCAATAATGTTCAATGCACTATTTAGCTCTTGCTCTTGAAACAACGCATCCCGAAGGTCAACCGCAATAATAACATCGGCTCCCAGTGCCTGCGCGGCGTCGACAGGCATATTATTAACCACCCCGCCATCAACTAATACTTGATCATTGATCCGTACTGGCTGCAATGCCCCCGGCACTGTCATGGAAGCTTGCATAGCTGTAGCAAGGTGCCCAGAAGACAATACTGCAGGTTGAACTGATACAATGTCTGTTGCCACCGAGCGATATGGAATAGCCAGATCGTCAAAGCTATTGAGCGTTGGAAGGTTGTCAGTTAATTGTCCCAGTAAGGTCGCCATCCCCTGCCCTTGAAACGCACCCGGTTTAGATTGGTATTCTCCCTCAAGGCTGATGCCAATATCAGAATAGATTTGATAGTTATCGTTTTGTTTTTTACGCCGCAAAACGAGATCATTACGCCCAACCCTGTCGTTATAACCACTTTGCCAATTTGCTTGTAGTGTCCGCTGGTGGACTTCTTGTGCTGAAAATCCCATCGCATACATTCCACCGACATAAGCCCCCATACTGGTACCGGTAATAACATCAACGGGGATGCGATATTCCTCAAGTACTGACAACACACCAATATGCGCCGCCCCCTTGGCACCACCACCGCTAAGCACAACCCCAATTTGGGGCCTATCGACTGTCTTAGCCTGCACATTAGTTAGCGGGAAACAAAGTGTGGTAAACACAATCACACAGGAAAACTTGTGCCAAAGCGCAGAGCAATTCATGACTATTCCTTTAGAAAAAACAAAGCAAACTAGCAAGATAATAACAGACACAGCGAAGCAAAAAATGGTAAACAATTAATCAGTAAGCATAAAAAAAGCTGATCTGGCATTAACCAAGATCAGCTTCATTAACATTAGAATTCGGTGTGATTATATACCGCGAGCAACATCGTCTAATGCATTCATCACTTGTTCGTTGATATGGCCTTCAAACACCAATTTACACACTTTGCGGCGCACTGCGAGACCCGAAATCAAGCGCTCAATGGAAAGATGACGCTCTTCATGCTGGCTATTATAGAGTTCAATGGTTTTGCTTAACGTATCATAAGATAAAACCTCACCGCTGACTCGAAGCCAATCAAGCTTCTCTAACAGCGCTTGGCACTCATCGTTAATTGCTGCGATAGAATGACCTGTCATGGCCGATAAAGCCGTGATACTGCGTTGTAGGGCCTCTGGTGAAGTATATTTTGATAATGTTATCGTTAATTCATCTGCATTGATCTCAACCAAGTGCTTACGCAGTTTGACCCGACGGCCCAATCGGCCTTTCGTTCGCCCTTCTTTACGCTGAATAGGTTCGAACTCACCGTCAATGATCTCGGAAAGCTGATCAAGCTCTCGCTTCGGCATAATTTCGTTACGAAGAGGGTTGGGCATGGTCGGTGCCATCGAACGCTTACCTTCATTGGTGGTTTTAGCGCGCGAGTAGCGGATCACTTCATCTGCATCACACTTGATGTCTATTTGGTAATCACAATAACGCTTATCTTCCTCATGGGGCGCGATCGTTAAGTGATAACCCCATAAGTTTACCGCGAATATATTATCGGTAAGTTTGCCTTCTGCTAGCTTACGCAGCTCTCGGATCAAATCGCTAGAAAAGCGGCGCCATTCAATATTACGCGCCAGCTTTTGGTTTAGCTCACTCAATAACATTGAGTCATTTACACGACGAGACATTCGGCTTCTGAAGAACGTGTAAAGTTGGAAGACCAACGTATGCTGGCGCAAAATCTCTGGTGGAAACAAGAAGAAATAGTCACGAGTAAGCAGCTCATCAAAAAATGACGGCTCCCATACCAAAATATAAAGATTCGGTTTGATCCGGATCTCACCATCATCGCCTTCTTTCGGTGCTTCTTCAGAAGCGGTGATCGTTCTCGCAAGAAAACGAAAACGATCACTTTTAAACCCTTCTGGCATGTTCTCACTCATCCAACGACCAGTCAGTTCATGCAGTTGGAAGTCTGTAAATTCAATACGATCAATACTTTCTCTAATTGAATCACGAGCAGGGCCACTGTCTTTTTTCCCCCTAAGCGCCAAGATATCAGTGATATAGACAGGGGTTTTATTGGTCATACTACGGGTCTGAATTTCATAATCAGCAATGTGATGATCATGATACTGGACTGTCAGTGTGAATAATGCGAATAGGGTCATCAGATCATCAACAGTCATGATCGACTTTGATGATCGTGTTTCAATGATCGCTTTTGTACCACTGATCGCCACCATTGATTTTTGATAGCTTTTCTTGGTACGTGGCGGAGCTAGCGCTTGATCAATGATCCCAGCCCAGCTAGTGGGAGAAACGACAATTTGATCCGCTTCATCAGGCATTGTTGGTGGCGTACCCAAACCGTACTCGTTTAGCAATTGCCGGTTAACATGGTTTTGGGCTAACGCTTTGGAACGCTTTTGTTTTTCTTTAGCTTTGCTTTGTTCTGAGTTGAGGCTACCAGTACCTAGCTGAGAAATGAGCAATGCTGGATTAATAAAGTGATGCAGCATGGTTTTGCCTGCTAAACCATGTTCAAAGCGAACAGGCTGTTGCTGGAATAACCCGACACTAACCGCAGCGCGAAGTCGTTGCTGAATTGCAGCCCGAGTGAGCTGACCTTCCGTTGCCTCCACTAGCTCTGTGGTTGATACCATGCCGTCTTGACAAGAAAGGCCTCGTAATGAAATTAAATTCAGCAATTCAATAATACTTTTCGTTACCCCTTTGAAATGTTGGTACTGGGGTAACCAATCAATCAAATTTGCAGGGATCGCAAAAAGGTGCCCGTCTTTGTGTGATCGTGGCGCAGAGATCAATATTTTTTCTGTCAGTTTTTTATTGGGCATGATTGCTGAATTCATTTGTCATTAGCCGTAGATGCATCATTTTTCCGAGAAAGATTAATAGAAAAAGATCAAGAAAGAAAGCTCTTTTTGTTATTGATTTTATTAACTGATCTTTTTGATTAAAGTGATCTATATGATTAACTGATCTAATGATCTGGTTGAAAAAATCCTCGTAAGTTACTAATTATAAAGAATATAAAAATAGAGGTGAGCGGAAGTATGATCAAGAAAAACAAGGAACGATGATCATAAGCCAACCGAAACTATGATCATTAGCACATTGGAAACATGATCATCAGTTCTCTGAAACCATGATCATTGAAATACTGAAAGCATGATCATGGTCGACGCACTGTTTAATCACAGACTTATCCACAGGGGTGCGTTAGATCATTAACCTCTCTTCACTTTTGGTGATGGTTTGAGAGTGATTTGGCCTTTTTTTCCCCAGAACGATGATCATGATTGTGACTTTTCACTCGATTAAGCCCGTTTTTGGCAAAAAGCGCTAATTTAAGTTTCTACCATAGCTTGTTTTTTAAACTGAGTGAGAATGACACTGCCCGTATATAGAGGGCTTATTATCATGTGTCCGGTTTGGAACAATGATCAAGTTATTGATTGTTGGATTGATATTTTAACAATGGGGCCACGAATCGTCGATTTCAGTGATTATTTTATCTTTTTAATCAGCTTAAAGCCTTATTGAACCTGCATTCTCTGTAATTTATCAGCTTTTCATCATGCTTCCGTGAGGCTAAGGTTATCAAACGATAATACGGATCATCACCTTGATCATTCTTCCTTTCATATTTCGGCTTTATTAAGTCTGACTGCCCGTCATTTACATTGATAATTACCTTGATCATTGTTTCGATGTTTCTGTGTAGTACCCAGAACAATGATCAAGCTACTGTTGGCTCTATTCGATGAAAAACGGTTACTTTATGGTTGTTTAAGTAGTTTCAGGCTGATCTTTGAAATGATTAAGATATCATCGATACTGGATCATAGTGAAATTGGTGAAAAATTGGTTTTCAGCCTACTTTTGATCTTTTTGATTGATCTAGCGTTGTTTTATTGAAAATACACAGCCCGTAATCTATCCGTTTTTTTCACGCTTCCGAGGATTTAAGGCTGTCTTGAAATTTACATTGTAAAATAGTGACGCTGTAACACTTTAAATCTGTAGTCTGATTAAGGTTAATAGAGGCTAAAAATAAATGAATTCTGGTGTGATTTTTGGTTTAACGCTTGGGCTTTTTCCTCTCCTCTCTTCTTTTTATTTACGGCTAAATTTAAGCGCAGCTTAGTTGGCTGTCGTTACCATTATTTGGAATTACGTTTGTATCTATGGCGTAATAAAACACGTAGATTTTACACGGATTGATGTGGATTCAATTTTTATCGATTCGTTCAGCTTTTTATTGTTATAGTGTTTTTATGCTGTACAATTGTAGGTAAATTATTTAATGGCGAATAAATATAATGAATAGGGAACAGACGATTGAAAATTTGCTCAATATCGCTGAGCAAACCAAGCAGGTACAGGCTGATCGTATTGAGATAGTTCTTGAAGAACGTCGTGAGGAACTTTTTCCTCCTATGTCTAAAGCATTAATGGAGACGAGATCGGGTTTAACTCGACGTAAACTTGATGATGCTATTTCTCGTATGGAAGCTACTGGGCATCAATTTACGAAAAACAATGCCAATCACTACTCGATCACCTTGGACGAAGCGCATCAATTAATGGATGCGGCGAAAAAGCCCGCGTTTTATGAACGTGAAGGTGCGGGTAGAAAGCCTTGGGTCGTTAATGTTCAGAACCAAAAAGGCGGTACTGGTAAGTCGATGACTGCGGTACATTTGGCGGCATGTTTGGCGTTGGACCTTGATAAACGCTACCGTATTTGCCTTATTGACCTTGATCCTCAAGGTTCTTTACGTCTGTTTTTGAACCCGCAAATCAGTGTTGGCGTACAGGAAAATATCTATTCTGCTGTCGATGTTATGTTGGGAAATGTGCCGGAAGGCCAGGAGATTGATAAAGATTTCTTGATGGGTAATGTGGTTATGCCAACACAATACCCTAATCTTAAAACGATTTCTGCATTCCCCGAAGATGCAATGTTTAACGCTGATGCTTGGCAAGACTTAGCGGTGAATCAGGATTTAGATATTGTCCGCTTACTGAAAGAGCGCGTTATTGACGCTATCTCTGATGAATTTGATGTCATTATGATAGATACCGGACCGCACATTGATCCACTTGTTTGGAACGCAATGTACGCGTCAAATGCACTTATTATTCCTTGTGCCGCGAAACGATTAGACTGGGCATCAACGGTTAACTTCTTCCAGCATTTACCGACAGTCTACGAAATGTTCCCTGAAAACTGGCATGGCTTAGAGTTTATTCGCTTAATGCCAACTATGTTTGAAGATGATAATAAAAAGCAGGTTTCTGTTTTAACGGAAATGAATTATTTGTTACGTGAGCAAGTCATGATGGCTACCGTTCCACGTAGCCGTGCTTTTGAAACTTGTGCTGATACTTATAGTACAGTGTTTGATCTTACGGCTGCCGAATTTGAAGGGGGTAAAAAAACCCTATCAACGGCACAAGAAGCTATACAACGTGTTGGTCTAGAGCTTGAGCGAGTGATGCACAGCCACTGGGCGAATCTTAATCGGGAGTAAAAACAGATGGCAATAAAAACAACAGATCTTAATGCACGTCTGTTCGGCAAGGCTGATAAACGCCGTGCTACAACCCCTGCAGAAGCGCAAACGGCGGCAAAAGATAAGGCCTCTGTCATTGAACTTGCTGTTGCAGGTGAAGATACCGTCGCTTTTGAATTAGTTAAAATAAAAGCCGGTGACGTCTCGGGAAAAACGCGCGTATTTGCTGAAAATGCGCGTGAGCAAGCCTTCCTAAATGAACATGCTCTAGCCGATATTTTAACAACATTAAAAGATCGTGGGCAGCAATACCCTGCTGTCGGTCGCTGGCTAGACGATGGCAAAATCGAGGTACTAGACGGTAGCCGTCGTCGCATGTCTTGTATCTTGGCCGAGAAAGATTTTTTAATCTACGTCGGTAAAGGGATTAATAGCGAGCACGCGAAGTTTCTTTCTGATGTTGCGAATGCACACAAACCACTTTCATTATTTGAGCGTGGGAAAGAAATGCAGGCATTGCTTGAATCTGGCAAAGTATCTGATCAAAAAGAACTGGCTAAATACTGTCAGTGCAGTGAAGCTTTGGTTAGCGGTGCGTTAAAAGCAGCTGCACTACCAATGGAAGTGTTGATGGCTTACCCGAGTGTTGGTGAATTGGGCCGCCCAACGATTGTAAAACTTCACCGTTTATTTTTCGGTTTACCGCCTGAGTTGCAGCAAACATTTGTTACTGACCTGGTTAATACTGATGAAGCAATGTGGAAATCCATCAATGCTTCTGGCATTACGCGGATCACCCGTGAAGTGACCAATCAGTTGGAGCAAATGGGGGAAACACTTCAGCCAAAGGTTGAAATAGAGAAGCCAAAATCTCAAGAGTTGGTTAAAGGGAAAATTTCCTACACGCGAGATGGCGATAAGCTCCAGCTTAAACTTAAGAAGTTATCTGAGCGTCAAGCCGATGACATTCTGGCATACCTCGCCGATTATCTTAAGTAACCTCCTAAACCACGCTATTTAGCGTGGTTTTTTTTCGCCATCATCCCCGTCAAATTGGTATTATTCGCAAGTCTTGTTTTTTCGAGTGATCCCATGAGCCCTATCCATCATTATTGCTCTCAGTTAATTCACCAAGCTGCCGCTGCCAATATTCGCTACCTTGTTATTGCACAAGGTAACCAAGAATGGGGGATTGAGCTTTCCCGTCACTTTGCCTCGTTATTACCAAATAGCCTCGTCTGTGGTGGTGAAGCTATTGATCAGATACCTTTTATACCCACTAAAAAAGCCAAACAAAAACTGGGTCAAGAATGCCAATGCTTAATATTTAATATGCATAATGGCTTTGATGCTGAAGCTTTTGGTGCGTTATCTGGCACCATTATTGGTGGGGGAATTCTATTGTTGATAGCAAGCGATGCGTTCAACACTACTCAATTTTCTGCTTTTCGCTATCGTCTGAGTAAACTTTTTTCAGATAAGAGTGCCGTCTATCTGAAGCAATATGAAGATTTACCTACGCTGCCAGCTTTACCTAAACAGAGTTTAATTGAATTTTCTGGGGATAATTACGGCTCATTAACAGCTTGTCAGTCTATCGCTATTACTGCAGTTCGCCGAGTTGTAACGGGTCATCGAAAACGCCCTGTTGTCATCACGGCTGATCGAGGGCGTGGTAAATCTGCAGCGATGGGGTTAGCGGCCGCCAGCTTATTAGAAGAACGTAACATTCGGATTGTGGTTACAGCCCCTTCTTATGGTTGTGCGGAAACATTATTTAGGCATGTTGCTGCTCGTTTTAATGTCCCCTTTACTAAGCAGAATCATTTAGCACTTGGCTTGGGGCAAATTACTTTTGTTTCTCCAGACCAATTGTTAGCAAATGATATTGCTGCAGACTTCGTTATTGTGGATGAAGCCGCCGCCATTCCGGCTCCTTTACTGTCATCAATGCTATCTCGACTTAATCGGATTGTATTTTCGAGTACGGTTCATGGTTATGAAGGTACAGGTCGGGGGTTTGCTATTAAGTTTCGTCAGTTACTTGATAGTAAAATGCCACAATGGCGTAGCATTGAACTAAACCAACCTATCCGTTGGGCTGAGAATGATCCGCTGGAAGATTGGACGTTTAAAGCGTTGTTGTTTGATGTTGACCTAATTGAACTTGATGAAAAATCGCGTAGTAACGTTGAACAAGAATTGGCTTTTAAGCTAGTTGATAAAGAGCTGCTGATTTCTTGTGAACCGCTACTTAAGCAAATATTTAGTCTTTTGGTTAATGCGCATTACCAAACATCCCCTGCTGATCTGGTTAATATTCTCGATGATGAAGCGTTAAGTATTATTGCTGCGTTTCACGGCGAGAGAGTAGTTGGTTGTTGTATTGTCGTGGCTGAGGGTGGGCTTGATGAGAGCTTAGTAGAGCAAGTTCAACAGGGAACACGGCGTATTAAGGGGCATTTGCTTGCTCAATCTGTTGCGGCGCATTTAGGTATAAAACAAGGTGCGACTCAGCGTTGTGGCCGAATTATGCGAATTGCGGTTCATCCGCAATTACAGCAACAAGGTATAGGCGTTAGTCTGCTTCAATATACTTCGGTATGGGCTCAGGATAATTTTGATTACCTAGGTACTAGTTTTGGCTATGTTCCAGAGTTGCTACGTTTTTGGCTCAAAGCGGGTTATCAGCCAGTTCGACTCGGCATTAAGAAAGATGCTTCCAGTGGCTATCAGTCATTGCAATGTATCTTAGCGTTAAACGACCAAAGTAAAGTGTGGGCAGAAATAGCGGAAAACTTATTTGCGGTTAATTTTCATTATAACGCGAATGAGTGTTTTGGGCTGTTACCGACAACATCCTTCATGCCTCTCTATCAGCTTGTTGTGCGAGATCTTGATACGCAATTATCGTTACCTGAGTCTGTTTGGTCTCAGCAGTTATCTTTATATTGCCGTGGTGGTTTGGGTTATGAATTGGCGTTACCTTCGTTAACGTTAGCATTAATGAGATATTTTAAAACGGTAACTGTTGAGCCAGATCCAATGATTCATTTAGTTGTAGCCAAGGTGATTCAACGCAAATCTTGGTGTGATATTAGTGAAGAATTTAATTTGCCTAGCCGTAAAGATGCGGAGCAGCATCTGCGTCAGTGGTTTTTCAAACATTTTTAATTTCGATTTTTTTAGCAAGGAGCATCAAATGAAATTTGTCGTTGACACGCATACGCATACTGTATCAAGTGGGCATGCTTATAGTACGTTACTTGAAAATGCCCAAGCGGCAGCAGAGCACGGACTTACATTAATGTGCGTAACCGATCATGCGCCATCTATGCCGGGCTCTCCTCATTTCTGGCATTTTGCAAATCAACGAATCTTGCCTCGATTTTTGCACGGCGTTGGTATTTTGCGAGGAGTCGAGGTGAACATCATGAATTCAGATGGAGAGATTGATCTTCAACCACATATTTCTGAACAATTAGACTGGGTGCTTGCTAGTCTTCATGAGCCTGTTTTTCGTCCGTCAGATCATCAAACTCATACAAAGGCATTATTAAATGTAATTGCCTCTGGGCGGGTCCATGCGCTTGGGCATTTGGGTAACCCGAATTTTGACTTTGATTTTGAAACGGTTATTACGGCTGCTGCTGAGGCTAATGTATTAATCGAAATAAATAATTCATCGCTCGTCGGTTCACGCGCTGGTAGCAAGCCGCGTTGTGAACAAATCGCATTGGTTGCGAAAGAAGTTGGAGCGATGTTGACGACTGGATCTGATGCGCATTTCGCTCATGATGTGGGTAAGTTTGACCAAGTTTCAGAGTTACTAAATAAAATACAATTTCCGGAAGAGAGAGTGGTTACAACAAACGCGAATCGATTTGTTGAGTTTCTTAAGCGACGCAATAATTCAAACTTGGATGCTTTTTTTACCCTTTAACATTTACAGTGTAAATTCAAGCGTTCAATATTCTTACTTCCCCTATGTCTCTTCTTGCGTAGGGGATAAACGACACTTCACTTCTCTTTTTCTATACTCACTAAATTTAATATTTACACTGTAAATCGAAATTTTTTATTTATTCGTGCTGTAAAACTGCATTATGCAATTATACGGTTTACCATTCTGTTTGATGGCTTGGACAAATAGTTTAACTCGACTAAAGTTAAGGATAATCAATAGTTTTATGAGTATAACACCAGAACCTAGTTTCTTAGGCTGGTTACACTGGCTAAGGAGAAGTAATGGCGTTAATTCGAACACAAGAGCTTTTTCAACGCGGTTTAAGTAAAACAGCGGCTGATTACTTTGATGATGATTATAGCTTTTCTGTTGGACGAGGCGGGATTGCTGGGCGACTGTATTATCAGCAGACAGAAGAAGCGAAAACTATAGATATGCATGAAGTGGGTATTAAAGTAACAATCAATCGCTTGAAACGTCATTGTTTGTATTTAGAGTCAACACAGGTACTGCCCATAACCGCATCTTGCCAACTTATTGTCCAGCCTTTGGGGAAACTCGAGGGGGGGCTTTTACTTGATAATACATCGGTGAATAAAAAGAATCCTGATCACTATCAGTACCGTTTCCTTACCAATAACTGGTTGTCTGTGCATCAATTACATTCATTAGTGTTGGATTAATCGCGTTTTATTACCGCAATTCTTAGATTTGAGTGTTCTGTCATTAATTTTCACCATGCCTAAGATACAATGCTCTATTGTAGCAATAGCTTTGATTTTGCAGTAATTTACTCTCTTTTACTGAGTAATTATTGTTTTGTATCGAAAGGAGTCGATATGACAGCACCATTTTTGCGAATATCTGAAGATTGCCAGTCTGTTTTACTCGCAGTATCCGATTTTTGCGGAAATGACTTATCTCGTGACTCTATTCTTTCTGAATTAGAGAAGTTAGGTGCGTCGCAGTTTTATTTATTTGAAGGTGCGATTGATTCAGCGCTTGCTGTCATTAACCAGCTAAATGCTGGCCAAACCGATGTTATTGAAACCCTAAAGCCAATCATTGTTGCTGAGCGACGCGATGCGATTTATGTCGTTAAAACTGAAGCTGATTTAATGAAAGCTTCATTAACAGTAATTGCCCCTTTTGGTGGTAAAAAGATCACAGGCCCCGCTTTATTGGAAGCCCTTAAAGATAATCATATCGTAAAAGGGATCCGCAAAAATCAACTTCAAGAGATTATTAAACAATCCCAGTCTTTGTCTGCAGGTCAGAAAATTAGTATCCCTGTCGCGTTTGGCCGCTTGCCTCAACACGGGGTTGATACGCGTTTTAAGCCGCTTGTTGAAGATGTTGGTCGTCGTATTCTACGACCGCAACAGTTGGACGACGGAAAAGTTGATATGCGAGATCTCGGTGAATTGATTACCGTAAAGGGAGGGCAGGCAATCATGCAGCGTATCCCTTCGACGGAGGGTATTCCTGGTTATAATGTTCATGGTAAAGAGCTTGCCGCTATACCAGGTAAATCTGCTGAATTTGACGTATTAGAAGGTACAGCAATAAGCGAGCGTGATCCGAATATTTTATTGGCACTTAAAGCCGGTATCCCTGTGATTAAGAACAAAGGCATGAAAGTTGATGATGCACTCACTTTAAAAGGCGTGAATGTTACAACTGGCCATATCTCTTTCGATGGAAGTGTCTTTATTACCGGGGATGTCACACCTGGCATGAAGGTTAGTGCGACTGGAAATATTACGGTGACGGGCTTCGTAGAGCTTGCTGAACTGAAGGCCGGTGGTGATATTGCGATTATGAAAGGCATCATTGGTCGTAAACAAGATGGAAGTCCACTTGCATGTTATCTACATGCTGGCGGCAAGGTAACCAGTAAGTTTGCTCAGTTTTCTGAAATAGAAGCAGGGCAAGACGTATCATTTTCATTGCATGCGCTTCACTGTGTTATTCGAACTCAAGGTGAAGTCGTCGTTATCGATCCTCTTAAACGGAATGGTACATTGAGTGGGGGATATATTGAGGCTGGTTATAGTGTCCGTGCCGTAAATATCGGTGCGCTTGCTGGAGTGCCTACAACCATTATCGCTTTTGGCCGTTATAAACATCTACTTGAGCAGCTACAGGTGATTTCAGATGGTTATGAGCAAGAGACATTAAAGGTTGAGCAGTTAAGGCTAGCTCAACTAAAGTTGCTTAAAATCCCGCAACAGAAGCGTCCTGCTGAGTTAGTTGAAAAAGTGAAACAAGCCACCATACATCATCGAAGTAGTTTGCTTGATTGGGAACAACAATATGATACGTTGAAATCTGAATTTGATGAATTGAGGGGGCTTGTGTCTGTCACGGCACTTAAACGTATACACAGTGGCGTTAAAGTACAGTTAGAAAAAGAAAAATTGTCCCTTAACCAAGAACACGGTCCTTCTAAAATTCAAATTCGCGACAACGAACTTCAGCGTCAGCCATTGTGATTTACAGTGTAAACTGATTTTCGATTTACACTGTAAATGTCCTTCTGTTTTCTTCATTACACGCATCTATGCGGATTGGTTTAATCTAGTACTATATTTTTTTTCAACGATATAACCTTGAAATCCACTAACAAATAAGTCGGCTAGGCGTTCGAGTTGAGTTTCAGTTTCAACTCGCGTTGCAATTGTGACGATATTCAGACTGTGCGCACTACGCGAAATCGAAGACAATAACGTTTTCTTAGCTTCATCATTAAGCTGATGAGTGTAAGAGAAATCGATTTTCACGTAATCAGGACGAAACTCTGTTAAGTAGTCTAATGAGTTGAAATAGCGTCCATAGTTATCAACCCCGAAGCGAAACTTATAAAACCGGATTGCTGAGCAAAGCAGGCTACATGAGTCGGGGGTACGGACAAAGCTAGCTTCTGGAATTTCAAAAAAAATGCGATCAGAAAGACGTTGGTTGCGATCCATGATTTCACTTAGCCAGCGAATAAAAGAAGGGTCGCTTACGCTGTTGTTCGTAATATTGATTGCGAGAGGGCCCAGCGCACTGTCCGCATTGAGACGGTTGATAGAGTTAGCGATAACTTCACGATCGAAAAGCATCCCAGCCCCAAGATCTTCTATGGCACCTAGAAACAGATTAGCGGAGTACTTCTTACTGTCTTTATTAATAGCTGTGAATACTTCATAGTGAAATATCCCCCCTTGATCTGACGAGACGGGTTGGTACTGATATTGGAATAAATCATTATCAATGGCTTCAATAAGCAATGCCTTCCATTGCTGTTTGCCAAACGTATTATCGGTTGCCGATTCTTGCGTGAATGCTAAAGGGGTTTCAGGTGTTAATGCTGCCTGAGCTAATACATTATCCAGTTGAGCTAAAATTTGGCTCGCGTTATTTGCGCGCTCTGCTAATACCAGACCTACATGGGCACAATCTGGTGAATTGTTTCCTGATTGTGCTTGGATTTTATTGAGCACGGTAAGCATGCTTTCACCAATGCTTTTTAATTTATTTGCTGTTGTATTCGGGGCAAGTACAGCAAATTCGTCATAGGATAATCTTGCTAAGCTCACTTCGCTATGAATAATATTGCTATTGAGCTCTTCAGCAATTTGTTTAACTAAACTATCGCCATGGTCGAAACCATACTTTTGGTAGGTATCATCAACTAAGGTTGTTTTGAGTAATGCGACACCACCTTTGGGCGAGCTCGCTATCCAAGAATTGAGTTGGTTAATAAAGTAGTGACGGTTTCCAAGGCCTGAAACTTTATCTCGGTATGCCTGTTCTTTTAACTTGATTGCTTCCGTTGCTTGCAATTTAAAATGCGAGTTTAGCTGTGTATAAAGGTGGTTCATTGCTGTTGCAATCAGTTGTGTATCTTTGTCCGAAGGTAACAACAGAGGGGCGTAAGGTTGGTTATTTAATATATCTTTGGCCCGTGCACTCATAAAAACTAAAGAACGGTTTTTACGTTTGGTCATGAATGCAAGAATAGAGAAGACCAATATGAAGCAAGGAAGGGTGATTGCGTTAAATTGCAGTGTACTTTGCCATAGCATTTTAAGCTGCGGATGTGTTGACGCTTCAAGTTTGATATGAATAACGTTAGCTTGATTTACAGTTATCTTGCGTGCCGTGGTGAGTGGTGCCAGATTAGCAAGAGTAACAAACCAAATTGGGTAATCATTGAAATCATTAAGTTGCTGTTGATAAATATTATCCCCCCCTTCTGGCTGAACTTGGATAAACGTTAGGGAAGTGTTTGACAATATACCCGACAAAACTGAATTGATGTTAATTGCAGACAGCGCCTTCGTACTGGTATAAGCGGTATCCAGACTTAGCGCCGCAATCGTGACTTGAGAATCGAAATCTCGTTTAGCTTGCGTACTGATAGCTTGCTGTAAACTGAAGAAGTGAACGGTTGAGGTGGAGAGCCATATTGTAACGAGGCCTATGAATATCCAGCCGATGGTATATCTAAATATTGTCATTAGTTATTCTCAATCATCATCAGAAACGGAAGGTTCGATTAAATTAATCGTAAGAGTTAAAGCCAATCAATCGGCAGCAAAAGTTATAGAGTATTGGGGAAATCAATGCTGACGACAGGAACGATGTAGATTGGCTTTCACTGATGAAACACACAGTAAAATATTTGATTTCACTGCATTAAATTAACAAATAACCCTATACGATAGGTGCGTAATGCGCTGTAAAGTCATAAAAACGGAAGAGACTTCAAAAACACATGTAAATGATCGAGCATTTTCAGTCCTATTGGGGCTATCAGCATTCGCTCTGAATGCTTGGCGACTTCTGATTGTGTTTAGTCTCAAGATTTAAAATCAACTTTATCAATGTCGTGTTTTTTCATTTTGTCGTACAGTGTTTTTCTCGCTAACCCAAGTTCTTGCTGCACATCTTTTAAACGCCCATGATGGCGGTTAAGTGCGTCACGTAATAACTTACATTCAAACTGAGCAACTCTATCTGCCAGATTTGTATTTACATCTTTTTGCTGACTTGAAAATGTTGGTTTATCTAACGTTGTTTGATCACCCATCAAGATAAAGCGTTCTGTAAAGGTTCGAAGCTCTCTGACATTTCCTAACCAGTTATAATTCACCAGCTGATACTCAAGTGATGCCGGTACGACACTGGGCTCAATACCAAAGCGGCTGCAATCAGCTCGTAGGAAATTGTGGAACAGAAGCGTGATATCTTCGGGCCGCTGGCGCAATGGCGGCAGTTCAAGGCTGATAAAATTGTATTGGAAATAAAGCGCGTGATAAAAAGGATCGGTGTTAGACAAGTGTTTTTTATCATCGGTTAAGGATGCGATGACACGTACATCGGGTGTGGTTGATATTGATTCTTGCGATGGTTGGCTGAGTTGAGCAAGCTGTGCTAATACGGCTTCACGCAGCGAGGCGGGAAGCTTATCTAGCTGCTTGATATACAGAGTCCCTCCATGTGCTTGTTCGAATAGGCCTGCGACAGATTGTTGCCCATTATCGAATCCAAATAAATCGTTAGCAAGTTGCTGAGGGTTTTCAGTATTCGCATTGACAGTAATGAAGGGCTTATTTTGGCGTGGACTATGATCATGGCTAAAGCGGGCGACGAGTGACTTTCCATTACCGGCTTCACCATGAATTAGCAACGGTGCGGAAGATTGACTCAGGTGGGATAGCATTCGGCGAAGTTGTTTCATGCTCGGGCTATTACCAAGAATACGCGGGCCAGGGCCGCTCTGAACTTCAAGTTCACGCCTAAGCTCACGATTTTCTAATACTAATTGACGTTTTTCTCCAGCGCGTTTTACAACATCTAATAAATGCTCGGTTGAAAAAGGCTTTTCTAAAAAATCATAAGCGCCCAGCCGCATCGCATCAACGGCAATTGATATATCGCCGTGTCCTGTCAGCATGATGATACTCAGCTCTGGGTCAATCGCCATGGCTTGTTTTAGGCATTGAATACCATCAATGCCGGGCATATTAATATCTGTGATTATCACGCCTTGAAAATTGGTTGTTAGCTTATCTAAAGCGGGTTTCGCGCTCGCAAAAAGGCTAACCTGATAGTCCTCAAGTTCAAGGGTTTGCCCCAGCGCCTCGCGAACAGATTTTTCATCGTCAATGAACATTACTGGAATTGTCATTGCACCTCCTTATTTGATATTGGTAAAGTGATGATGAACTCAGCCCCGCCATTTTGGTGGGTGGCTGCTGTTAAAGTACCGTTATATGCAGTAATAATACGTTTTGATATCGTCAGCCCTAACCCTAAACCCTCTTTTTTAGTGGTGTAGAAAGGGTTAAAAAGCTGAGTGATCTGCTCTTCTGTAAGGCCTGTGCCATTATCCCACACTCGGCATGTGAGACTGCCGCCTACTACATCAAACTCAATACCGATTTGTGGATCAGCACTGTGGCTTAGTGCTTGAATACTATTTTGAATTAAATTTATCAGTACCTGTTCAAACTGAATCGCATCGATATTAACCGTAATATCGCTTTGTATTTCAGCTAAGCGGAGAGTAATACCCTGTTTAATTAACCTGCTTCTTACTAGTGATAAGGCTGATTGAACGGCTGTATTTACCACGGTGTAGCGCGTGTTACCTTGTTCTACCCCTTTGCGAGCAAAAACTTTAAATCTAGCAATGATATCTGAGACGAGGGTATTGAGCTTAATGATCTCTTCAATGTTACCTGCGACAGATTGATAACGTTCTTTGAGCAATAATTTCCGGGTGTTCTCTGCATACGTTCTCATCGCGGCAAGTGGCTGATTAATCTCGTGGTTTATACTTGCAGAAAGCTCACCAAGCATTGCTAGCTTTGCTGTTTGCATTAATTCACTTTGGGTCTGCTTTAGTTCGGCTTGGCTATGTTCATATTGTCTGAGCGTCACTTTTAATTGTTCATTTGTTTCCATTAAATTTTCAGTTCGCTTCAAGACTCGCTTTTCAAGTTTACTATTCAGTGTCGCCAATGCTTGACGTGCGCGATGGGTTTGCCACCAAGAATGAATGGCAAAACAGAGTAATGTATAAGCAACAATGAACATTATTACGGCTTGAAAAATTAATTTTTCACTTTGGCTCCGAGGGGTAAAGCCATAAATTTGCCAGCCAGCTTTATCCATATTGTGCTTCGCTGCCATAAAGTCAGCGTTACCCGCAGGAGATGGCCACTGGAGTTGTAAGGTCTGTAAGTTTTCGAATTGCGATAAATCATCATAAGCGCTCAGTGGTGCTAATGTTGCTTTACCATACTGACGTGATGCGATGATGTGTTGTTTGGTTATATCATCTAAACGGGTGAGGCTATGGTATAACCAACTTGGCTCTGAGCTATAAAATACAATTCCAGCCGTATCACTGATGACATATTCAATGTCTTCATATTGCCAAATATCAGAAATTAGCGATAAATCGACCTTGATAGTGAGTACGCCAAGTATTCGTTTGTTGTAAATAACAGGGGCCGAAAAATAATACCCTCGTTTTTCGGAACTTGCACCCAGCGCAAAATATTGGCCTAATTGACCTTCTGCAGCTTGCTGAAAGTATGGCCTGAAATGATAGTTTTGTCCTACAAATGTATTAGGCTGTTGCCAGTTGCTGGCCACGAGTGTAGTCCCAGTTAAATCAATCAAGTAAATGGTATCGGCATTGAGGGTCGTACTCCATTGCTCGAGTAATTGATTGATAGCTTTAAACTTGTCATCAGCGAGATAGCGCTCGTTACTATCAGCAAGCAGTGGAATTAATAGCCGCGGATCACTCGCAAGCACTTCTGGTAGTTGGCTATAGCGTTCTAATTGCGCATCAATCTTTAAACCAAGTTGGTTGACGTCATTAACGAGTTTATCTGTTAAGTACTGCTGTGCTTGAAGGTAGGTTAAGTAGGCGATCAGTGTCGAACTAATCAAACCGATGAGGGTTGCTAGGCCGATAAACTTTTTTTTAGATGTCATGGCGTTACCAATTTTTTGCTAATGTAGCAAATTTACTTAAAATAAAAATCGAACTCGGTAGCAGAGTCGTGGCGTCACGTTATGACTTGGGTATATTACTTGAGTTTCGTTGAGGCTAAGCGCACAATTTGTGAGTTAGCGAGAAGTACAATAAGCGGAGATAACAATGGAATTGTCTGATATTCGTCGTGACTATATGCGCGGCGGCTTACGTCGTCATGATTTGCCTGAGCAGCCTGAAGTTCTTTTTGATAAGTGGCTTAAGCAAGCGATTGATGCCAACTTGACTGACCCAACAGCAATGACTGTTGCGACTGTCGATGAAAAAGGGCAGCCTTATCAGCGTATTGTGTTGTTAAAGCACTTTGATAAAGATGGGTTTGTTTTTTATACCAACCTTGGTAGTCGTAAGGCTGGGCAGCTAGAGGGGAATAGTAAAATTAGCCTGCACTTTCCTTGGCATGCGATTGAGCGTCAGGTACATATTACGGGTACCGTCGAAAAGTTATCAAAGCTTGAAGTGATGAAGTATTTTTCTTCACGTCCAAAAGAAAGCCAGATTGCAGCTTGGGCAAGCAAGCAAAGTAGTCGAATTTCGGCTCGCCAGGCGCTTGAAGGTAAATTTTTGGAGTTGAAACAGAAATTTTCACAGGGAGAAATACCGCTACCTTCTTTTTGGGGTGGGTACCGAGTGAAAGTTGAATCGATTGAGTTTTGGCAAGGTGGGGAAAACCGCCTTCATGATCGCTTTTTGTTTACCCGAGATGGCGATGGGTGGCATATCGATCGTCTTGCTCCGTAGGACGGGTCAGAGAAAATAAAAAAGCAGCGTTAAGCTGCTTTTTTATTTTGTTGCTATGCTGCCATTAAATGGCTTGTCACAATGCTTACGCCTTCTGGGTGACGAACCTTCAAGGCTTTTTCTGCGTACTTGATAGACTCTACTTCGTTATCTGCTTGGATTTCATATCTGCAAGGAATGTTGAAGTGAGGGTGCACAACGTAGGTGATGCTAAATGGTTTCATGATAATTCCAGTAAAAGTACGGTAAATAGATACCAACTTAATCAAATCTGAGCGGATTATAAGGAAGTCAGGCCGCTCTAAATTTGATCTGAAAACAGAGTTAACCATCAAAAACCGTAAACTAAGAATTCATTAAACCAACGTAAGGCTTATTCTTTAAGAATTACAGATAGTTGCCGATTTAACATACTTTCGGGAATATGCGAGCCAAAACCAAGGTCAAGTGCGATATCAAGCAGTTCGTTTTTAGAGTTCGCGTTGAACTTTTCTCTGAGTCTAATGACATAGTTTTCAACTGTTTTAACAGAAACGCCGAGTACCTTACCGATATATTGAGGCTTTTTACCATACAACAACAAAAACAAGACTTCTGACTCTCTAGTGTTTAAGTTGATTGCTTGATGGTTTAAATCAAGATTGAAGGATGCTTGTTGTTTTGGGTCTATGCCGGCTGCTCGGCAGATCCAATGACCGACTTCTAATACCGCGGTGTCTTTGAGCTCGACGCCAGAAAATATGGTACCAACGACATCATTATTGTCATTTTTCCAAGGTGTCTTTGTGAATAAGTGTGCACGCCAACTACCATCCGAATAAGGATGAATATCAAGAACACGTAGCCTTTTTCCAGAACTCATAACAAGGTTATCTTGAACTTGAAAAGACTCTGCACATTCTATCGTTGGGCTCGGCATATCAAAATCGGTACGGCCAATACAATCAAGGTGATGTTCAACCCCTATAATTTCGCCATACTCGGCATTGGCATAAACAAAGACAGAATCCTTATCTTTACATCCCCAGCATCCTGGCAATTGGTTGAATATATGTAATAAGGATGGGTCGACTTTATCTTTCACTATTATTTGCCTAAATAGATTGGCTTAATTATTTATAATTTAAAGTCTAAATGAATATACAGAGGTTACAATATCTCAATGACGGTTTTTTAGACATAATTGTAAAAAAGAATAAAAAAAGCCGACCTATATAGGTCGGCAAAGACAAGAGTTAGACTCCTAAGAGCACAATCCTGTACGACGTGTAGAAGAGGTATCCAATCAAACTCATATGCCTTAAGTATGAGGGTGTATAGATAAGGCTAGCTTGTTTGGAATATATCCATCGCTGGATACTGTAAACAGAGTGGGGTGACCCGCTCTCTGTTTACGGGATGTACTATAACGTAGCCGGATTAATCGAGTAAGGGGGGAAATCACCTGTTGACAATGTGAGATAGGTGTGAATCATAACTAAAAAGGGTTAGTTGCGGTGTTTTCCTCGCAAATTGGTTAAGCACACTGCAATATTTAGTGAATTGTGAAGATAATATATTCGTTGGTTGTGCAGTATTATTCAATTTGAGTGTATATTATAAAAATATGTATAAGCTGAGAAAGCTAAATATATCTTCTATTTTTGATTGTTTATCGATTATTCATGAATGGTTTGTCTAGTTATGCAGGCGTGTGCATGACAGCGTTTATATTTCTTTGCTTATTTTGGTCTACCACAAGAATATTTTGGTAGACCAACATAATGAAATGCTAATAACCATGATAACCACGAGTAATTCGCTGATTTGATAATTATCAGAGGGTTAAGCAGTCAGAAAATATTCTAATAAATGATCGTTGACCACTTTATTTATAGGCTTATTAAATAAAGTGGTTTTATTCGAGTTAATAAATAATCTTAGCTAAGATACAATATGAAAGGTTTTGAGTACGGTAATGCCCAAACTTGATGTAAATAGCGACCCCAACGTTGTTATTGCGATAATATTAGCCGCTAGGGTTGCATTTGCCCCCATAGCTCTCGACATTACATAGCTTGCTGCTGCAGTGGGTGCGGCACTCATTAGAAAAATAACCCCTAATTCCAGCTCTCGAAACCCCATTAAATACCCTGTAGCGGTAATCAGTAATGGCGCTATCACTAATCGGCCACAGCTTGAAAAATGCGTACTTTTAGAATCATGACGTAACTGTTTGAAATCAAGGCTTGCGCCAGTACACAGTAAGGCAAGCGGTAAGGTCATATCGGCAAAGTAGCCCCCTGATTGCGTGATGAGGTGTGGCAGGGGTATTTGAAAAAATGAGAAGGGAATAGCGAGCGCAATACTGATGATGAGTGGGTTTTTGATGATGGAGCGAATGAAGTAACTTACACCAATTCCTTTTTCTTGTTGGGATGGGTTTGAACGCGTAAGCGTGATCACCGCTAAAATATTATAAAGCACAGTCACCACTGCAACATACAGTGAACCAACGGCGAGGCCATCGTTACCAAATGCATTACTGACGTAGGCTAAGCCTATGATCCCTGTATTTGCTCTAAATGCTCCTTGTACGACCACCCCTGTGTCAGCTCGATTTTTTATAATAAACGGGGTGATTAATTCAAAAATCACAAAGATAGCGATATTGGCCATAAGGGCAAAGCCAAACAGGTGTAAATTGGTTAGTTGCTGTAGATCTGCCTTTGCAACGCTCAAGAATAACATTGCTGGAAGTGTAATGCTGAAGACCAATTTTGAACCAATTTCAATAAATACATCATTTAGCATGCCGATACGGCGCAGGTAGACGCCGAGTCCAAGCATGAGGAAAATTGGACCGGTAATCGAAAATGAGTATTGGAGTTGCGTGAGAAATTCGTTCATGAATATTTATCCTTAAATAGAATAATATTTGTAACATATTAAAGTACTTAAGTGTCAGCGTTATAAACAAATTAATACATTAACGATTATAAGTGCTTATGAAAGGATGATCTGGATACGACTAACATATTGATTTTTAGTGGAACTATGATCAAGGAAGGATAGGTGACGGGAGTTGTTATTTCAACTGGAACAATGATCAAGATAGATCTTTCTTTTGATCATCGTTTCATTCAGAACGATGATCAAGGTATGATCTTTGTGGTATCTGATTTTATATTGCCCTTTGTTTTTTTATGATTTAACGTAATGAACTGAAAATAAAGGATAATAATGGTTATTTTAGACAGTGTTACTATCTTCTTGTTTTGGTCGTTGATGATAATCAACTTAAATAGATCGGGCCGTAAGCCGAAAAATGTCGTTAATCACATCAATTTTAAATTGAAATAACACTCCCCGTAACTTAGTCACTCTTGATCATTGTTCCATCATTATCTCTTTGCTTTGGATGTGGTATTATTCCCTTATGTATTACATCACTTTTCTTCTGGTTTTTTAGCATGAAAGATAAGCTAAACTCACCGATCATCAAACCTTCCGAAATCGTCAAATTGCCGGAGCAGATGGAGCACCATAACCACGGTTATAATCAAGTGGTCATTGGACTATCTGGCCAAACAGAATTTGATATTGAAGGCGTCGGAAATTTAGTTTGCCCTGGCCAAGGGTGCCTTGTTACCGCTGATTCGGAGCATGCATTTTCAGGGGTTGGAAACAATGAAATATTGGTGATGAATGTCCCTACTGATCAGTTTCAGCCAGTGTATACTTCTGACAATATACTGCGATTATTTGAGCAGTCGGGCTACTTTCATCTCGATAGGCAAGCACAAAGCTTAATTCAAGCGCTTACCGCAGAAATGATGGCACACCCAGACGATCTTCTTTTAAGTCGAGCGTGCACAGATACGCTAATGTGCGTATTGCACCGCCATTTTAAACCGCTAAATGGCGATAAACAAACGCATCGGTTGAATATGGATAGCATCGATCAGTACATCATTCAGCATCTAACTCGTAAAATTTCGGTAACACAGTTGGCAGGGCTGGTCTTTCTAGGCGAGAGCCAATTTCATCACTTGTTCAAAGAACAAACAGGTATCACGCCACATCAGTATGTTTTGAAAAAACGTCTAGAGTTAGCGAAAGATCTGATTGAAGACTCACAATTGAGTATTGCCCAAGTCGCGCAAAGTACTGGCTTCGCGAGTCAAAGTAGCTTTACGCAAGCGTTCACTCGTTTACACGGCAAGCCACCTGCGCGATATCGAAAAGACAACCTTAGTTGATAAATTGATTTATATTCAGTTGCTTATGTAATTTCTTATATCTCCATATAAGCGACTTTTCATGACAAGCTACCTCGTTAAATTCATCATATCTTATTTCATTCTCTCCCTTGATCATTGATCCCACTTTGTATCCATTTCATGTTCATTTTTAGTGTGATTTTTTTGCTCTATAGTAGGTCCGGTGTGTGAAAATGTGTTTTTTTTGAAAAACCGACCTCTATTTTTGTTAAAATACGGACTTTTACTAAAAATTATCGGAGAATACAGCAAGACTATCTGAGCTGTGGAAAATAGAATCCCCTCAACAGTAACACGCTTGCAACATTCCACCTGCTAGAGGGAAGCCAGCAAATACTTCTGCTGCTAACTGGATCGGGTTTCATTATTGAGGGAAAAATCTATGTTCAATGCGGCAGATGTACTTCAGCCTACATTTATTGAGCGTCCACTGAGTGAGATTTGGTCGACTATCTCGCCTCTTTATGCCATTGATGAATCACAATGGTTGACGCAACTCATCCCATTGGCTGAGCCAACCAAACAAGAAAGGCAATATACCAGTGAGCAGGCTGCAAGCCTGATTGAACGGGTACGAGCAGATAAAAATGCCATTCAGATGATTGATGCCCTGCTGCTTGAATATAGTCTTGATACCAAAGAAGGTATTTTGCTGATGTGCCTTGCTGAGGCATTGATGCGGATTCCTGATGCCGCGACGGCCGATGCACTGATCCGAGACAAGCTCAGCGTGGCAGATTGGAAATCACACTTAAAAAGCTCTGATTCACTATTCGTGAATGCCTCGACATGGGGGCTGATGCTAACGGGTAAGGTCGTGACAATGGATGCCAAAGAAGATGGTGCCCCAAGTCATGTGATTAACCGTCTAGTGAACAAGATGTCTGAGCCGGTTATTCGTCAAGCGATGAATCAGGCAATGAAAATCATGGGCCACCAATTTGTGCTGGGCCGTACCATTGCTGAAGCGATGAAGAATGGTAAGTCTAAACGCGATCAGGGCTTTACCTATTCATTTGATATGTTGGGTGAAGCGGCGCTTACCACGCAGGATGCTCAAAAATATTTCAAAGACTATGTGATGGCTGTTGAGGCCGTTGGCCGCGATAGTTATAGCAGTGATAAAGGCAGTAATACCCGTTCACCGGATCCGACTGTTTCTATCAAGCTTTCAGCCCTACATCCTCGTTATGATGTGGCAAATGAGCACCGTGTGCTTGATGAAATGTACGATGATGTCTTGTCGTTATTGAAGCGTGCACGTGAGCTCAATGTTGGTATTACGATTGATGCCGAAGAAGCGGATCGTCTTGAATTGTCACTGAAGCTGTTTGAAAAGCTGTACCGTTCTGATGTGGTAAAAGGCTGGGGTCGCTTCGGTCTGGTTGTTCAAGCTTATTCAAAACGTGCTTTACCGGTATTGGCATGGTTGGCAGCTTTATCTAAAGAGCAGGGTGATGTGATCCCATTGCGCTTGGTAAAAGGTGCATATTGGGATAGTGAACTTAAACTGTCCCAACAAAGCGGCTTTGCAGACTATCCGGTCTTTACCCGTAAAGAAGCAACAGATACGTCTTACTTGGCGTGTTCACGTTTTCTATTATCTGAACACCTTAAAGGGCTGATTTACCCACAGTTTGCGAGTCATAATGCCCATACGGTATCTGCGATTGTCGCGATGGCGGGTAGTAATCGTAATTTTGAATTCCAACGCCTACATGGCATGGGGGATGCGCTTTATAACCACGTTATGGAGATGCATCAAACCAATGTACGTATTTATGCGCCAGTCGGTAGCCATAAAGATCTTCTGCCATATTTGGTGCGCCGCCTATTGGAAAACGGTGCGAACAGCTCTTTTGTCCACCGTTTGGTTGATGCTAACTGTCCGGTTGAGAGCCTGACTCAGCATCCGGTCGATACACTGTTGTCTCGCCCGAGCCTCAATAATGGGTTGATCCCACTGCCTCCGAAAATTTTCGGTGAACAACGTAAAAACTCACTGGGGATCAATATTGAAATTGAATCTGAGTGGGCGGCGTTTTCTGCATCAGTACAGGCTTTTAACGATCACCAATGGCAGGCTGGTCCTATCATCAACGGTAAAGTTGTTGCGAAGACAGAAGCTGATATTTACCCCGTTACTGCTCCCTATGACCGTCGTGAGTCGGTGGGGAATGTTGCTTTCTCAAGTGCAGAATTAGTCGTTGATGCCATTGATGTTGCATCACAAGCATACCCAGAATGGTCGCAGCGACCAGCGACAGAGCGTGCTGAGTGCTTATTGAAAGTTGCTGATTTACTCGAAGTAAACATGGGTGAACTTGTGGCGTTATGCCATCGTGAAGCGGGTAAAACCATTCAAGATAGTATTGACGAAATCCGCGAAGCCGTCGACTTCTGTCGTTTCTATGCCGATCAGGCCGCAAATGAATTTGTGCAGCCTAAAACACTGGTTGGTTTTGACGGTAATACCCAACAGTTAACCTATCAAGGTCGGGGGGTCTTTGCCTGTATTAGTCCGTGGAACTTCCCGTTGGCTATCTTCCTTGGTCAGGTGAGTGCCGCATTGGCAGCCGGTAATACCGTGGTAGCAAAACCGGCAGAACAAACGTCGTTAATTGCTTTCCGAGCAATTGAGTTAATGTTGGAAGCCGGTGTTCCTGCGGGGGCGATTCAGTTTGTTCCGGGAACGGGACAAGCCGTTGGAACACCGTTGACCTCTGATCTGCGTATTGCTGGTGTGGCCTTTACGGGATCGACGGAAACTGCTCAACGTATTAATCGTACGCTTGTTGCTCGTGACTGTGCCCCTGTACCATTTATTGCTGAAACGGGTGGGCAGAATGCCATGATTGTTGACAGTACGGCACTGCCAGAGCAGGTTGTTCGTGATGTCGTTCGCTCAGCCTTTGCGTCGGCGGGTCAGCGTTGTTCGGCATTGCGTGTGCTGTTTGTCCAGCAAGATATTGCCGAGCGCATTATTGGTTTGATCAAAGGGGCAATGGCTGAACTGTCTGTCGGTCGTCCAGAACTGCACAGTACCGATGTTGGCCCTGTGATTGATGTCGCCGCGCGCGATAAGCTGTTAACCCACATTCAATCACTTAAGAATCAAGCGACCTTGGTTGCACAGGCTAAGCTCGGTGAAAGCTGCCAAGCAGGGGACTTTGTTGCCCCAACGGCTTTTGAAATTCCTTCAATTGATGTCCTTAAAAATGAAAACTTCGGCCCTGTTTTGCATATCGTGCGCTTTAAAGCCAATGAGATTGATAAGGTTATCGACCAAATTAACCATACCGGCTTTGGCCTGACCTTAGGTGTTCATAGTCGTAATGAGCGTACCTATAGTCATATTGAGCGCCGTGCGCGTGTTGGTAACTGCTACATCAACCGCGATCAGGTTGGTGCTGTGGTTGGTGTCCAGCCATTTGGTGGACAAGGGCTTTCAGGTACTGGCCCTAAAGCCGGTGGTCCACACTACCTATACCGCTTTACTCAAGATGTTGTAAATGGCTAAGGCTGTCGAGATAAATTAAGGAATGATCATGACGATTCAAACATTAGTAAAAGCAAGCTCGGCAGCGTGGGAAGGTTGGAACAACCTTGGCTATGAAGCGCGTGTACGCATTCTTCGCCATTGGACCGATCAACTGTCGCCAGAATGTCGAGCGATGGTGGAATTTCAGTGTCGTAATGCCCTTGAGCATGTCGGCAGCGTTGAGTTGATGCCTGGGCCAACCGGTGAAACTAACGAGCTGTATTGTGCAGGGCGTGGGATGTTTGTCGTGACGGCAGATAACGATACTTCACTCGTTGCTGTGCTTGGGCAGGTAGCCGCGGCATTGGTGACGGGGAATACCGTATTTGTTTGTTTGCCTACTGACTTTGTCACTTCGGCGAAGGAACTCATAACACAACTGGAGCAAAGCGGTTGTGCTGGCGGGGTGATCACCGCCATTGATAACGATCAGCTTGCCGATCTTGTAAGCCACCCGGCGATTGCTGGCGTGGCTTATACCGGCAAACTTTCAACAGCTCAGGCGTTAGCTCGCCAGCTAGCTGCCCGTGACGGGTTATTAGCGCAACTGGTCAGCGATACTGATCAAATTCGTTTACCTGTGATTGGTAGCCCTACGTATTCACTGCGTTTTGTAACTGAAAGGACGCGAACCATCAATATCACAGCTGTCGGCGGTAATGCCACGCTGTTGGAATTGGGGAGTGGTGAAGAACACTAACCTAGCTGCTACGCAGGGCGGAAATGTAATTTTGCCCTGTGATGGACTAGCAGCCATGCTGATTATCAGCACATAACCAAAAGCCCCTGCAATGAACAGGGGCACCAAGTGAGGGAACTCAAAAATGATAGAGAATAGCTTTGCTATTACAAGCACGTTTATCGCCTACCTGATCGGTATGCTCGCGATTGGCTATATTGCCTATAAACGTACATCAAATTCAGCGGACTATTTCTTAGGTGGACGTACTCTTGGCCCTTGGCCTGCTGCGCTTTCAGCAGGAGCGTCTGACATGAGTGGTTGGCTACTACTTGGCTTGCCGGGTTATGCTTATGCCGCAGGTATCGAGTCGTTATGGCTCGCGGGTGGCTTGCTTGTTGGCACATGGCTAAATTGGCTAATTTGTGCAAAGCGTCTGCGTACTTACAGTATTACGACAGATAATGCACTGACGTTGCCTGAGTTCTTAGCTCGCCGTTTTGATGATAAATCTAAACTGATCCAAACAATTTCAGCCTTCTTTATTTTGCTGTTTTTCCTTTTCTATACCAGTTCAGGTTTAGTTGCTGGCGGTAAGTTGTTTGAAACCGTCTTCGGTCTAGACTACACCACTGCGGTTATTATCGGTACGGTGTGTGTAGTTTCTTATACTTTATTTGGTGGCTTCCTAGCGGTAGCGTGGACCGATTTAGTACAGGGACTATTGATGTCAGCGGCGCTATTGATTGTGCCGATTGCGGCAATGAATGGTGGAGTGGGTGACCTAACAGCAGCGTTAGAAGCAAAAAACCCAGAGCTACTAACCCTGTTTAATGATGTGAAAGGGGCTCCTCTATCGGCAATTGCGATTGTTTCGCTAGCGGCATGGGGTTTAGGCTATTTTGGCCAGCCACATATCCTTGCGCGCTTTAAAGCGACACGCAGCAATGCTGATATTGTAACAGCACGCCGTATCGCGGTTCTCTGGACGGCATTATCAATGGCGGGTGCAGTTCTGGTTGGCCTAGTCGGTATTCTATATGTTGATAATCAACTAGCGGGTAACCTTGATGATGGCGAACGTATCTTTATGTTGCTGGTTAACTCAATGTTCCACCCTGTGATTGCGGGTATCTTACTGGCTGCGATCCTAGCTGCCATCATGAGTACGGCTGATTCACAGCTATTGGTATCGTCATCTGCGTTGGCGGAAGATTTCTATAAGCAGGTTTTCCGTCCTGAGGCATCTTCTGAAGAAATCGTGAAAGTAGGTCGCTACGCAGTTGTTGGTTTGTCGATCGTTGCATTACTACTTGCGATGAACCCAGATAGCACCGTACTTGGCTTAGTGTCTTATGCGTGGGCTGGTTTTGGTGCGGCATTTGGCCCTGCACTGTTGCTTAGCTTGTTCTGGAAAGGCATGAACCGTAACGGCGCACTCGCCGGTATTGTGATTGGTGCCATGACGGTGGTTATTTGGAAGCAATTAACGGGTGGTATTTTCGATCTATACGAAATCGTCCCAGGCTTTATTTTTGCCACAGTAGCGATTATCTCAATCAGTAAAATGACGGGTGGTGCTTCAAAAGAAGTTGAGGCGCAATTTGATGCTTACGAGAAAAACCTCGTCGAATTTAAATAAATCACATTTTAAATCGGCTGATTAAAAACGAACGGCTTCTCATTATGAGAAGCCGTTTTTTTATGCGGTTAACTTGGTGAGAACGGCTTACTGCGACTTTTGGCTATGGTCTTAATTCTTACCATCGTTAAGTGAAATCAGCTATGACTGAGTTGCTTTAAAAACAATCAAGTGTAAATAATACCTTACAATCACTAACGGACTCCCAGACCGGCAAAGTGTAATATTTTGTGTCTAAATGGCTTTTTGAACATATATAAATGAGTTTAAATACATGCCTTATGGGTTGGGTTGATGTTTAACTTGTTGTTATTAAGGCGATTTGCGTTAGTGCTGGGTAAGTAAATAGCATTTACAATAAATAAGTATAATGTACTAGTTTGCTATTACAATATAGTGAAAAGTTTGATACCTTTCTCACACAGAAAAATATTGTCAAACCTATCATTAGAAGTATTTATTGATGAAACTTAAACTATCAGCGCTATTAATTCCTGCCGCTTTGCTAGCTGGCCAAGCATCTGCCTATACCCTTTATGAAGACGATCAAAACAAGTTTGACGTAGGCGGTGTGTTTGTCCTTGATGCATTTCAACCTGTATGGGGAGAAGATGATGTCTTCTCAGCAAGCCGTAGTATTCTAAACTTTGGTTTCGAACGCCAGCTACAAAATGGTTGGGCGCTGGATGCAAAACTAGAGTGGGATCAGTTCTTGAACAACCCTACTTCAGGCCGTGATAACTTCCGTAACCGTTTGGGTTACTTCACTGTTGCTCATGAAGACAAAGGTAGCCTGCGTTTTGGTAAGCAGTGGTCTGCTTATCACGATGTCGCTCGCTACATGGACAACATGATCATCATTGATCCAGATGCGACGCCTATCTACTCAGAAGGTACTGACGGTGGATTTGCTGCGACAGGTCGTGGTGACAACCTAGTGGCATACCGTTATAACAGAGACGGCTTGAACGTATCTGCGCATTACGGCTTCACCAGTAATGGCGAAAGCGACGAGGAAACAGTAACACGTGACTACAACGTTGCGGTATCTTCGAGCTACGACTTTGATTCAGGCTTGAGCCTAGGTGCTGCCTACCTTGAAAATAAGGTAGAAGTTGAAAATGGCGTAAACGTGAATGGTCTTGAAGATGGCGACAAGCAAACAGCAGTTACTCTGGGTGGTCAGTATGTTGCTGGTGGCCTGAAAGTCGCAGCGGTTTACACCATGGGTGAAAACATCCATAAAGCCGGTCTACTAGGTGGTCCTACTGCTGAATGGGCAGACGCTAACGCTGTCGATGTGTACGCACACTACGCACTTGAGTCTGGTTTCCGTCCGTATGCTTATGCATCGCACGTTGATTTCGATGGCGAAGGTGAGGTAACGGGTGACCGTCAAGTTTACGCAGTAGGTGTATCTTACGCGTTCACACCGAAAACAATCCTGTCGTTTGAAGCGAAACACAACAAGCTGAACGAATTCAGCAACACATCTAGCACGACTGACAACGGTGGTGGCTTCAACTTCGCTTACGTATTCTAAGACGTAGCGATAGTTAAAAAGACAAAAGGGCTGACAATATGTCAGCCCTTTTTTCATGGTGCTTATTGTGGTTCAGGCCACTCTTATATCGTGATCATTCACAGGGTGGCGCTAGGTGGATCATCGCCAGACCGCCAAGTGAGGTTTCACGGTATTTTTTGTTCATGTCTTTACCCGTCTGGTACATAGTATCAATGACTTTATCGAGTGAAATTAACGATTTACTGTTTCGTTTTAATGCCATACGCGAGGCATTAATGGCTTTCATAGCGCCCATGGCGTTACGTTCGATACATGGGATCTGTACCAAGCCGCCGATAGGATCGCAGGTCATACCCAGCGAGTGCTCCATGGCAATTTCGGCAGCCATGCAGATTTGTTCATTGCTGCCACCACGGATAGCGGTAAGTCCAGCGGCAGCCATGGATGAAGACACGCCGATTTCGCCCTGACAGCCAACCTCAGCCCCAGATATTGAAGCGTTCATTTTATACAGCATGCCAATCGCTGCTGACACGGCCAAGAAATCTTTGATCTGCGGTAGTGTTAGTTCACCGATGAATTTGTTGTAATACATCAACACAGAAGGAATGACACCAGCAGCACCATTGGTAGGGGAGGTGACTACCTGTCCACCAGCAGCATTTTCTTCGCTTACAGCAAAAGCAAACACATTTACCCAATCAAGAATGGTCATAGGGTCATTATCGATGTCTTTGTTTGACTCAAGCTTCTTCAATAAAGCAGGCGCTCGGCGTACAACATTGAGCCCACCTTCTAGAATGCCTTCGGTTTGAAAGCCGCGCTGCATACAAGATGTCATCACCTCCCAAATTTGATTGGCTTTGAAATCCAGTTCTTCTTGCGAGCGGAAGGCCAGTTCATTGCGTAGAAACATGGCGCCAATGCTTATGCCGTTTGTATCTGCAGTTGTTAAAATGTCATCAGCACACTGGAAGGGAAATGGGACCGTCACATCGCTGGTGGCTTTGCCTTTTTGCAGCTCATCAGCTGTGGCGATGAAGCCACCACCAATTGAATAATAGGTTTCAATGAAAAGCTGCTTACCTGCTTTATCAAACGCACTGATGGTCATGCCATTTTCATGCAGTGGCAAGTTGCTAGTGTGAAAAAGCATGTCGGTATCAGTATCAAAATGGATAGTTTTTTTACCACCGAAGTGCAGGGTTTTGTTTTCGTTTCCTTCTGCCATCGCTTGGTTGGCCTGAACAATATCAATGCAATCTGGCTTGTTGTTCATTAACCCGAGGATGCTTGCTCGATCGGTATGGTGGCCTTTACCCGTGAGAGAAAGTGAACCATATAGGTCAATCTGTACACGGGTAATGTTATCCAGTTGCTTCGCTACTTTTTGATAAAAATCATAACCAGCTAACATTGGCCCATTGGTGTGCGAGCTGGATGGGCCAACACCCACTTTATAAATATCGAAGATAGACAACATAATCAGATCCTTAAATTCACTCGCCTGTCGGTTTTCGAGTTAAAACAAAATAATGCAGCGTAATAATGCTGAAGACTAAAAGCATATACTGATTGTATTAAGTTTAGGAGTAATTGTTGCTTTTTTGTTAAGTCTGTCAGTGTTTAAATGCTTGCCGAAGATATAAATGAGCGGTCATGAAGACCGCTATTTAAAGGCTGGGGGGAAATTAGACAGCTGCCTTAAAGTAATAGCAAACTGAACTAATAGTGGTGGCCAAAGTGAAATTAATGATCAAGGAACAAGTAGTTCTGCCAGCTCTTCATTCTGATCAAAACTTTACGCATAACCGAAACATGCTCGAAGCTGTCGGAATAAACGGCAATTTCAACATTGGTCCCTTGTGGTAGGTGGTAAGGAGTAAGGTCATCAGTGATCTTGAGTTTGACCAGCGGCCTTCCTTGGCGGAGAAGCTGATCGCTACCATAAAGAACCCCTGCAGCCTGTACTTGGCTTTCGCCAATGGCGGGTAATACTTCTACAACTTCGCCAGCAAAGGTTTTCCCCGGTAGGGCACGAAATATGAAATCCGCTTTAAATCCAGGCTCTAGGCGCAGTAATGAATTTTGGCGGAACGCGCCGATATAAAACTGCTCTTCTTGGTGAATGAATGTCATGACTGGGCGTAGTGGTAGTGGTACTGCCATCATTCCAGGTCGCAGGGTGACTTGTGTTACGTAGCCATCGGTTGGGGCATAAACAATGGTTTCATTTAAATTAAACTCGGCTTGGATTAATTGCGCTCGTACTTTGGCAACGGCAGTATTTTCGCCCATGATTTCAGATTCGTAAGCCAGCTTAGCTCGCTGTTCTTCTGCCCTTGCCGCAGCAAGTGATGCTTCAGCACTGCGATAGAATTGACGGCGATTATCCACTTCTGATGCGGTAAAAGCGCCGCGCTTGAAGCCTTTTTCATAACGTTTGAACTCAGTCAGTGTTCGGGTGCGTTCGGCCATGGCTTTGGCGGTGCTGGCCTGAGCGGCTTTATAAGCGGCTTCCAGTCCGAGTACCGTTTGCTTGGCTTCTGCCAATGTAGCACGCAGTAAAGTAACCTCCGCTTCATACGGCGTTGGGTCGACTTTGAATAGCATTTCGCCTTTTTTAATGGGATCGTTTGCGTTAACAGGTACCTCAATAACCTTCCCTCTAACCCCCGGGACGATAGGCGTGGTAACAAAGAACTGTCCACCATAGTTGGTATGCGGGTGGTTATAATTCATCAATAAAATAAGGGTACCAATTAAAATGATGCCCCCAAGAACCGCAGTTGGTACTGTCCACTTGTTGAGTGGGATGTTAAATATTTTGAATACGGCAATACAAAGTGCGGTGTAAGTGAGAATGAGTAATAAATCCATTAGCGCTCATCTCCTTGTTTAGGATCGTTTTCTGAGGTTGTGGCATTCATTTGCTGGGCTTGAGCGACTTCCAATTGGGCAACTTTTTCTGTTAATCGCTCAACGTGCTCGCTCAGTTTCATGACCTCGTGATGTAGTTCGTTTTGTTCATTTTGAATTTGAGTAAAGCCCCAACCGCGGTCTTCTCGCCACAATGTTGCCCAAATCCATAAAAATGGCCATAACACATGCAGGGTGAATAGACTGACCCAGCCAGCATAATGAATAGCATCTTGATGGGGGTGATTACGTTTTTTTGAAATTTCGTAAGGTATATCGTGAATAGCAATGATCCCGTAGAACAGAAAAACAGCCACGAAACACAATACGCCTAACGCAAAATAGTCGAGAAACATCCTTTCTCCTTGCGATATATCCTAATAAACCATAAATAAATTTAGCAGCCATATGCTTTTATTGTTGATTTAATAGCTTAAATTGTATTTTGAGCGGTGATTAATGGTGATATCACTTTAGTTTTGAAGCTGAGAGTCGATAATACAGGGGTGAGAGTTCTATTTTATGCAGTTGAGGAATTATGTCTAACCTACTTATTGGCTTGAGTGTTGCTGGTGGTGTGCTCAGCTGGGTGGTTTACCGCTATTTTTCGACTCAGAAAATGAACAGGAAACTCGCAATAGAGCGGCGCTTGAAAGACGATAATTATCAACGAGTGCTTGAAAGAGCAAAAATCGCAGAGCGTGAAGACAAGATTTTCAAAGCACAAACGGGGCATGTATCGAGCCAACTGTCATTGGCGAAAGAGTATGAGCTGACCAATGTGCGTGAAGCCCTCGGTTGGTATTATCAAGCAGCAAAGCAAGAGAATACCATCGCGCAAAACGCATTGGCTCGCCTGTGTAAAATGGATATTGATGATCCTGAAGGCGAAGCGAAATCAACCTATTGGGAACACGTAGTTAAAGCGAATAATAATGATATTGCCGCAAAGTTTGAATTAGGGCGGTATCAAATTCGTGGCTTTGGTACAGAAATCGATATTGAAGCTGGCCTTCAAAATATCCATACCGCCGCAGAGGCTGAAGATATGCCCGCCCAATCTTTTTTAGGAGATTGGTACGTCTCTGATATGGCTGAAAATAAAATCCCAGACGAAGCTTTTATTTGGCGGGTTCGTGGTGCCCTTCAGGGCGATATTCGAGCTTGTGTGAAAACGGCATATTGTTATCAAACCGGTATAGCGGTGGCCAAAAACAAGCTGCGTACTACTTATTGGCTTGAGCGTGCCGCAGAGCAAGGTGATGCCGAAGCGCAGCAATTAGTGGCCAAAATGTATCTTGGTGCGGGTGCTAATGATGCGGCAGTTGCTTATATCTGGTTGTCTCTGGCTTATGCGGCGGGAAATAAATCGGCTAAAACAGAGCGTGATGAAGTCGTGCAGCATATCGGTATTGATGCAATATTGGGGGTGCAGAATGTTGCTAATTCGATTTATCGTATTATTAAGGCTGGCGAGGTGCAGGCACATGCTGTGATCGATTTACTTGATAAAGTATATGGCCGAGAAGGTTATCGACCATCAGCTGAGCAGCTTGCCGTACTTGCGTCAGGTGATTTGTCTGGTGAGCAAGGGGAAGAACAACCGCTGGTGGAAGAAGTGTGGGATGAGCATTTAGATCAAGCGAATGACAGCAATCCTCATACTCAACGAGACGCATCGCTAGCGAAGACCGCGAGTATAACCGATTCGGATAAAACGAAAGAGCCCAAGCAAAATGCGTCTGCGAATAAAGAATACCAGCAGCAAGTATGGCAATCGTCTTGGGATAGCTTCAATACTGAAAGCGAAAAGCTATAGCGGGTAAGCTTAAAGAGAGCGCGGTATTAGTCTTCAGCATCGAAAACAATAGCGCCTTGTAATATTGTCATTAGGATCTCTGTTTCGGCGATATCATCTGCCGATAGATGAGTAATATCTTGATCCAGAATGGCAAAGTCAGCCGATTTTCCCACGCTGATGGAGCCCGTAATATCGCTGATCCCAAGGCTTTCAGCGGCGTTTATCGTGTAGGCATCAATGGCATCTTGCACATTCGGCAAGCCGGTTTTACCCATTTTTAAGCTATTGGCTATTCCAACTAATGGGTTGATATCATGGACATTCCAATCACTGCTTAGGGTGACATTGGCGTCTGTATCAAAAATAGCGCTTAGGTTCATCATCGAATGCGAACGTTCGGAACCTAAAAAAGCGTCTGCCCATTGGTGGTCATGTTGGGTGATGTAGTCTGATCCAACCTGAAAATCGGCTGTAACTTCCAGCTTAGCAAACCGAGAGATGTCTTTAGGGTCAACTAGCTCGACATGAGTCAGGGTATAAGGCTTGCTTGAGCCTTGGTCACGGGCATATTCGATAGCATTGAGGGATTCCTGAACGGCACCGTCACCGATAGCGTGGATATGGGCGCTGTAGCCGATAGCATCTAATTCGCTTAGCCAATTTTTCATTTTGCTTGGCGGAATATAGTTAATGCCGTTGGGTTCATCAGGAATATAAGTATCAAGATACGGTGCCAGAGTTTTGGCCGTGCCGTTGATAATAATGCCATCGCTATACATTTTTACTTGATCGACTAATAGCAAACGCGACTTATCACTTGACTGTATTTTTTTTAAAAAGGCGAGTTGTGGCGCCATTGGATCTGTTGGGTAAATCCACGGCCGTAGGGAGACACGGGCGGTCAGTTCACCGTCTTGCTCGGCTTGTCGCCAGACATCATACCAGCCTCGTTTCCAATAAAGCCGGCCATCACCTATGGTGGTTATACCGTGGGCTGCGGCTTCTTCAAGACCTGTCATCAAACCATCGTAGCTTTGCTCGAATTGGTTTTCTAAGCTGTTCCATGCGAGTTCCATAATGAGGTCACCAGCATTATCGAACAGGATCCCATTGAGCTCACCACTGGCTTCATCTTTGAGGATCTTGCCGCCTTGGGGCTCGGGAGAATCTTTAGTGATCCCGGCTAACTTAAGTGCGACAGAGTTAACCCACATCGAGTGCGAGGTTTGCTCCATCAGCACGACAGGTTGGCTGGGGAAGATGCGATCAATGACCTCAAGCGGGGTGTAACGGTTGTCTTCGTTTAGAATGGCATCTAGAGAAAAGCCATAGCCCATTATCCAGCCCGTCTTATCTTGTTGCTTACAGGCTTCTAAAAAGGGAATTTGCGCTTCAAGCGATGCATCCATATCCAGCTCGCAGTTTCCACCGACTTCTGACGCCGCTTCAAACACATGGTTATGATTGTCAATAAAGCCGGGCATTACAAAAGCTTGCTTAAGGTCGATAACCTCGGTGCTTTTTTGGCGGTAGCTAGTTGCTGCCGCAGCTTTACCCACAAACACAATTTTACCCTCGTGAATAGCAATCGTATCGGCACTGTTATGAGCGTAGATCTTCGCGTTTGTTAGCAATATATCAGCAGGCCCTACCGCCTGTGCTTGAAGAGGGATCGAGAGGCTTGCGATGACAGCCACGGGATAAATTTGATTCATGCTTGGTTCCTTTTATGCCCCCCACAATTATTCTGAGTATAGGGAGAGCTTGGTTATCAGGGGTAAAGAAAGTGTACGCAAGCTTAAAAACAAAAGAAAAATACTGAGTATCAGAGTTTTTGGATAGCTGACTGCTGGCGGGGGAAAGCCTAGTCCATTTTATGCCGGCTAGGCTTTTGCGACATAACTGGTGGGGTATCAGTTATTTGGCCTTAATGTACTCAAGTAATTCAAGCATCGTACTGATGGTGGTCACCGTCGGATGGTTGATTTCGGGGGCATACTCATTCGCGGCGTAGTGGAAGGTCGGAATATTGGCATTAATGCCAGCTTGCACACCCTTCTCGGTATCGTCAACAAAAACACAGTCGCTTAAGCTGTATCCCATATGCATGGCGGCAAAATGAAGTAAATCTGGATCCGGCTTCCAGCTGCTGGCTTCAAAGCCGCTGAATAGCTTGCTTTCGAAATAAGGCAATAGATTGGTCAGCCCTAACGTATGCTCCATTTTGAATACCGGACCATTCGAGGCAATACACATTTCTATCCCCATTTCTTCAAGTGCTGCCAGTAATGCTGGCACACCATCAATGGGCTCTAGATGCTTCTCAAACAACTGGCGGCACTCTTGGCGATACATTGGTTCAAGGATGTCTATTGGCGTTGTTACGCCAGTGCGCTTTCGGGTTTCAGCCAGAATATCAACGATTTTTCCGCCTTGAAAATGGCGAATACACTCATCAAGGCTCAATGTCCCGCCTTGCGTTGAAAAGATATTAACCAGAGCTTGGTTACACAGCTTTTCGCTATCGACGAGTGTGCCATCACAGTCAAAAATTACACAGCGGATTTTATGTGGTTTATCCATAAAGTGTCTTGGCCTTTTGCCTATAACGATGAGTGATTGATATTACAGAGAGGGCATTTCGACAATAAACAGTTTGGTGTTTTGTTACCTATATCGCTGAGTGTGATTGCTGTGATGGAAAAAGTGTGGCGGCAAGCGCATTTACTTGCCCACCGTTTCATAACAATTACTTAGCTGTTAGAGAGGATAAATTACAACTGTGAGGCAATGAAGTCTTCAAGTCTTGCTATTCCCGTATCGTTTTTTTGTTTCTCAGCCAGCAGAAAGTCATAGATAGCATCTTCATGCTGCTGTACCAGCTGGTACAGCTCTTGATGCTCGGTGGCTGCGAGAGCTTGTTCACGGTATTTAATGGCATAAGGTTTTACCCAAGGGATCAGGGTATTTAGCAGTGTGTTCCACTCTAAATGTACCCACTGCTCTGCATCTCTAATGCCTTTATCTTGCATCGCTTGTTCGTCGCCGAAGTTGTTGAAGCCTTGCTGGATCAAGCCATCTTTCAGCTTTTTAGCGGTAATTTCTTCGACTTGTATCAGAAGTTGCCATTTATTGATGTGACTATCATCGCTATACTTTTGGGCAAAAGCAGAGAAAAAGGCAATGCCGTAATGTTCACCAAGGTAGGCAGAATACAGTTGTTCTAAATGCATGGGGTATACCTGTGTTGCTCAGCGGTTAGATGTTTGCTATTGGGAGAGCGGATCGGCAATTATTATAAGGGGTAGCTATGTCTTCTTCCATCTTTCCATCATGGCTGGGTGGCTATGAGATCAAAGCGCATGTTCGTAACCCAAATATAGTGGTAGGTGATTACACCTATTATTCCGGTTATTACCATGATAAGCATTTTGAAGATCACTGCGTGCGCTATTTGCTCGGGGACCATTCAAGCAAAGCCGTCTGGGAGTCGGGTATTTTTGGTGATGTCGATAAGTTAATTATTGGCAAGTATTGTTCCATTGCATCTGGAGCGACATTCATGTTGGCTGGCAATCAAGGACACCGCCATGATTGGGTATCATCATTTCCATTTGATGTGAGTAAATTTGGCGATAAAGTAAAGTCAGGCTTTGAACGTGCTGGTGATACGGTGATAGGCAATGATGTCTGGATTGGCTCTGAATGTGTGATCATGCCCGGAGTTACTATTGGTGACGGTGCTGTGGTTGGTGCGCGTGCGGTGGTCACAAAAGATATCCCGCCATACTCCGTTGTGGTGGGGAACCCAGGGCAGGTGATTAAACAGCGCTTTAGTACTGAACAAGTTACAATGTTACTTGAAATGAAGTGGTGGGACTGGCCACTCGATCAACTGCAAGCCAATATGGATATCATGTGTAGTAATGATATCGATGGTTTATATCGACGTTATCTTGAAACGCGTTAATCTCGTTATCGATTGAATAAAGCCGGCCAACAATGCTTGACCGGCTTTTTAATTATTTCAACGAGCTATATTGCTGATGGACACGTTCAAGTGCATCTATGTCCGATGCACATATCAATGGTTTGAGGGCTTCAAACTTTTCTTTTGGCCAATCGTACATTTTTAGTGCCAATAAGCGGCTTGTGACCTCGGTCGAAAAGCGCTGTTTAATCGCTTTGGCTGGTGACCCCCCCACAATGGTGTAGGGTGGCACATTCTTGGTCACGACGCTGTTGGCCGCAACAATTGCCCCTTCGCCAATGTGTACTCCGGGCATGATCATTGCCCGCATGCCTATCCAGCAACCATCATCTAGTAGGGTGTCTCCTTTTGACTGGTAACTTTCTTCGATAGTTTCCATAAATGGATAAAGAGAAAACCAGTCTGTGCGGTGAGTATGGTTACCGCCCATTAAGATCACCACTTCGGCACCGATGCAGACGTAATCGCCAATATACAGCTTATCGATTTCCCAGCGAGGCTCCCAGTTACGGCTTATTTCGTCGCCGTGCAAATACCGAACGACCGACCGTTCAAACCCATTATCATAAGCATCGCTATAGTAGCTATGTGTGCCTTTTAAGATGATGTTTTTGTTGGTGACGGTTTCATGGAGCATTTCCATGTTTGACCAGTGTTTCATAGTAGTGCCTTGCATTAATCATAAAATATGAAGCAAATAGAAGGCCACAAAAACAGAATACGTGATGAGTCTTTGTGGCAGTGAATGAAATAACGATTCACTGCCTTAGCTAAGCGATACGGGGCTGTTTGAGGTAAGCAATTTCGACCACAGAAGCGTTCTCGGTCATACAGCGGTGTAATACTGGCATGGGCGCTCCTGTTCAAAAAGTAAGTGTTGGTATCATACTCTTAGTACTTGTGCTGTCAATTGGTGCAATAAGGTAACAATTAATATTGTTGCGGCATAAAAAAGGCTGCCCGGTCGGTAGGGGCAGCCAAAGGAGACAACGTTAACTCGTAATTATTTTAAATTGAACGCGCTACTTCATAGCCATCCCAAATAGAAGCCATAATGGTACGGGCTTCTTGGCTATCACCAATGTTAAAGATCCCTTCAACATCGAGTTGGTTCGATAATTCGTCAAACAAGCTATGTTCTGCTTTATAGCCCATGGCGAGAATAACGTGATCAGCGTTAATCTCATCCATTGCTGTTTCGTCGGTTGCAGAGCACACTTCAATACCGTTATCAGTGATTGATTTCAAGAACGTGGATGTTTTTACCTCTACACTTTCTTTTACCAATAGTTCTTTAAGCATCTGGTAGTTAGCAAAACACGTACCGTGAGGGCCACCAATGATATCGTCGGTGCCTTCAATAAGGATTGCCTTCTTACCTTTCTGAGCCAGCCACAATGCAGTTTCAGAGCCAACTAAACCACCCCCAATGACCACGACAGTTTCACCGGTGATCTGTTCTGGGTTCATGAGTACATCTTCAGCAACAGCAACATGCGCTTTATCTTGCCCTGCTAACCAAGACGGTTTGGTTGGACGAGATCCTGTCGCAAAAATAACGCTGTCTGGATTTTCAGCCTCAATTGTTTCTTTTGTTGCTGCCGTATTCATACGAACATCAACATTCTTACGTGTCATCTCGCCTTCAAACCAAGTGATAAGCTGTTTATCATCATGTTTAAATGGCGCTTGTGAACCTGGAATAACGTTTCCGCCTAAGTGACCTGACTTTTCGAACAAAACAACGTCATGCCCACGTTCAGAGGCAATGCGAGCTGCTTCCATGCCACCGACACCGCCGCCAACAACAACAATTTTTTGCGTTTTATGTGTTGCCGTTAGTTTGTACTCGTCTTCTCGGCCACAGCTTGGATTCACCGCACACGAAAGGTTACCCACTTCAGCCATGCGGCCAAGGCAGCCAAGGTGGCATGACAGGCAAGGACGAACTTCTTCAAAACGGCCACGGCGGATCTTGTTGACGACGTCAGGGTCTGCGAGCAGTGGTCGGCCCATTGAAATACCGTCGGCAATACCAGCGCTGACGGCATGGCAGGCAAGCTCAGGATCTTCCATTCGGCCAGCCATCAGTACGGGAATATCAACCACTTCAGAGACTGCTTTACAGTATGGTTTGTACATCCCCGGTTCGAAGTAGTTAGGCGGGTGGTTCCAGTACCATGAATCATAAGTGCCGGCATCAACATTAAGGGCATCAAACCCTGCATCTTGCAGGTATTTGGCTGCGATTAGGCCTTCTTCCATGTCACGGCCGACTTCTTCTGCTTGCTCGCCCGGTAAGATCCCCTGACCGAAGCCTTTCATATTCCCTTTTACTGAGTAGCGCAATGAAACTGGGAAGTCGTCACCACACAGCGCTTTGATGCCTTGTACAATTTCGACCGCGAAACGGTAGCGGTTTTCAAAGTTGCCGCCATATTGGTCGGTACGCTTATTAAAGAATTCCATTGTGAACTGGTCGAGCAGATACCCTTCATGTACGGCATGGATTTCAACGCCATCATACCCCGCTTTTTGAGCGATAACGGCTGATTCAATGAATTTACCGATGAAGTATTTTACTTCTTCGGTTGTAAGCTCACGGTGGTTTAGGGTAGGGTCAAACCGGTTTGCAGCCTGAGAGGGTGCAACGAGTTTATCTTCAGGTGAAAAGCCGGGAATACAAGAGCGTCCCCATCCCGCAGTGAGTTGGGCGAAAATTTTAGTGCCGTAAGCATGGACACGTTCGGTCATCTCTTTGGCACTTCGAAGATAAGCCGTTGGGTGATTCGTTGGACAGGGTAGGGAAGGCATTGGGAATTGTTCGAGTTCATTCTCGACCATTTGCACGCCAGTAATAATTAAACCAACACCACCTTTGGCGCGAGCCACATAATATTCAACACCGCGTTGATTATATGCGCCATCATTATCCACACAGCCCAGTGTACCCATAGGGGCCATTGAGTAACGGTTCTTGAGGATAAGAGAGCCAATTTTCATTGGCTCAAATAACACTCTATGTGTTTCTTTCATCATAGCTTTACGCTCCAGTATTTTTATAGCGGTATGCTGTTGTTACCGCATTAACTGGCAATAATTAAAACAAGAACTGAGCGTTAAAACTTGGCATTTTAAGCCAAAAGGATAGCTTTAAATGCCATCCATCTTCCTTTTGATTTTGATCATACATAGGGACACATTTGTGCCAGTGTGGTGAAAAATGACGCACATACCTAGCACATGTATCTAGCGCCCGTATCTAACGAAGAGTGGAGTGGGACGGACTGCTCCCCGTCCAGCGCTTAAACGCCCTAGAAAAGGTGCTTAAATCAGAAAAACCTAACTGAAACGCAATTTCCGTCATGTTCACATTGGGTTGATTGAGCAACTGCAGTGCTTTTTCGAGTTTATACTTTTCAACGACACCCCGATAACTGGTGCCCACATCGGCGAGTCTACGATTAAGCGTTCGTATACTTATAAGCATTTTGGCGGCAATGTTTTGGCCAGATATATCCGTTAAAGATGGCATATCATCAAGCGCTTTATAGACTTGTAAAACGATATCAGTATTTTCTATTTCAGCTGCATGCTGACGTAATAATAAATGTGTAACGGGGTAAAGCTCAGGATCACTGGTCGATAGTGGGGTAAATAGGTGCTGGCGGCGAATACAAATTTTTCTTATCGGTGAACCCAGCGAGATTTGGCACTGTGTTTTCTGTTCAAACTCGGCGCAGAGATGGTTGTCATAAGGCCATTGAATCAGTTTTATTTGAATATCATGCAGGCTAAATTCTGTGGTTTGGTGGATCATTTGCAATATCGCTGAGATGTATAAGGTAACGCCTGAATAAGTAATGTGTGACTCTTTGTTGAGTGGCTCATGGTTTATGATCCAAAGCTCCGCATCCCCCTGGGGCGTTTCATGGAAGCGCAGCCGAATCGGTGAGCCAATGGCAACGCTATACTTACACGCATCTTTTAGCATTTGCATTAGATTTGGAGCGGTCCATAGGGTAAGCGAAAAGCAGCCAAATGTTAGCGGGTTTATATGCATAGAAGCTTGAACGGGAAATAGGGGATCGCCACTATCTTGTGTCATTTGGTGAAGAATCGCTCTGACGTCACGTACATCAGGTTGGTCGCTCGAGGCATCAAGCTGGCTGAAATAATGATCGATATCCAAATTGTTTTGTAGGGCTGTTTGTTTTATTAATTTAACCCACCCCTTATGGATAGACATTGATGTGATAGGCTTTAAGGTGTTGTTACTCATCAGTTTAGAGCCCTATTCTAGCGTCGGTAGAGGTATAATATCGCTATAGTTCGTTGGCTATTCATATGTTGAATAGTTTTGTGACCAAGGTGACAAATTAACCACATTTATTGTGTGGTAAGCGTTATTATTATGCTGTTAATTTGAATTATGGTTGATTATGGTGTTTTTTTTATACATAAAAAAACACAGCCACCGAAGTGGCGGCTGTGTGCTCGCTTTTCTTTAACGTTTGGTTACTTACCAGAAGCAATAATTTGCTGGGTAATATCGCCTGCTAAATTAGCGGAATCCATTTCAAAATGGATATCTTTACCTGATTCAAGCACCTCATAGAAGTTGAACTTCACGTTGCTCCAAGTATCACCCCATAGGTACTCCCACACAGCATCGCCACTGTTCAAGTTTTGGGTTAATGACCATTCGGTTGCATACCCTGCCATTTCACCATTGACTTCTCGGTTGGCGGCATCGTGAGGAATACGGAATACCGTTGTTGCCAGCTTCATCATGCCATTAACCGAAGAGCTAGGTTGTACTAGTTGCTCACTGAAATAAGATGCGTGCAGGAAGCGGTCTCTTGGGTTGGTATTACCGGTAGAGCCAAAATCAGCTTCACTCCACGTCTTGGTGATTTTTCCTGACGCACTGTTCCATGCGTCAATATGACTTTGCTGGCTTGGTTGGTTGGTCATGATCATTGCATCATCACCGCGGTAGATAGAGACCCCGTCTTTGTCATGCTCAATAACGACACGATCACCAGTCTTATCGGTTAGCGCCCAATGGAACGCAGGTGCATTAGGAAGGCTAGGGTGTGAAGCCATTTCAGTTTGGAGGTTTTGAATGTTTTCTACAACCTCTTCAACATTGGCGTAATTCGCGATCAGGTATTCACCAAGGGCAAGCTGAGAGATGGTATCTGTGCCAGTGTCTTGCATATTCATTGGCGCATAATACATGGTGTTGACCTGCAAGCCTTCGCTATTTACACCGTCATGGACAAGGCCACCGTATGAAAGAATTGCGAGGATATCGTATTGGGTTTCATAGGTCGTGCCGTGACCTTTTACGCCATGCATTAATCGCTCGCTGCCGGCTTTAATCGTTCCGAGAATTGGCGACGTTGATTCAACCCAGTCATTAGTACGAGTCGTTAATGTGCCAAAGTCAGTATTCCATGCGATAGAAGTACAAGCCTGTGATGCCGTAGTGAATGACGCAGCGGCAATAGCTGTTGCAATAAGTAGTTTTTTCATAGTCATAGGATTCCAAATTTATTAATTAAAATAAATAACTAGCAGGACATTTCGTTTATAAGACGTATATTTTATTAGTCGCTCTAATAATGTTTATTAATAATAATTAGCTTTAAATAAAAATAGTTGATGAAGATCGACAATTGTCTTTTCTGACCTGAGCTATCAAACCTTTGGCTGGAAATGACAAGTCAAAGTCTGCTTAAGCTGTCTTTATTGTCTTGTTTTGCGGTCACGTTCGGCGACGATGAGATAATTGTGAGCTGTGTCATGCTAGTGAGTTTTGACTGGTGAAGTCATACTTTTGGCCTGAAATGCAAAGTAACTCTTCCCTCCTCGACATATATTGACGGTACAGAAAAGGAGTTATTTCTGAACCCTACATTCGCAACTTGTTTCTTCCCTAATATATAAAAGGATATTTATTTAAACGTAAGGAAGAAGGTAAATAAGTTGCTATATATCTGAGAGGTCGTTATGACACTTTGGCAACAGAACTACGAAAGTAAGCTAATTTCACTGACTGATTCAACGAAGCTAATAAAATCAGAAGATACAGTTTGGGCTGGTGGCCTATTAGGCACCCCTGTTCTATTTTTACTTGAGTTAGAAAAACGCGCCGAAGAAGTTAAAAACTGTGAACTATACACAGGCCTTATCACTCATCCATACGGTTTTTTGAAACCTGAATTCCGTAGCAGCTTCAAGCATATGAGTCTTTTCATGGGGCCGCTTGAGCGCAAAATGCAAAAAATTGGTAACGTTGAAACTATCAACTTCCATTTCTCTCACTTCCCTCAACTATTTAACCACATTCAACCCAATGTGATGGTTGTCGAAATGACACCACCAAACGAAGATGGCTACATGAGCATGGGTGCTTGTGGTGGTGTAGGTAATGCTGAGGCGATGAAATATGCAGATACCATTATCGCGGTTATCAATAACCAGCAGCCATTTATTGGCGGTGAAGAGAACCTTGTTCACATTGATCAAGTTACCCACATTACAGAAGGCCATCACCCTGTTGCGGGTCCAAAAGGTGGCGAGCCTTCTGAGTTAGAAAAAACCATTGCGTCACATGTTATTCCTTACGTTAAAGATGGTATGACGATCCAAATCGGTATCGGCACCATTTCTAATGCAATGGGCATGGCGCTGAAAGGCCATAAAGGTCTTGGTATTCACACCGAAATGTTCACCGAGTCAATGATGGAGCTGTGTAAAGCCGGCGCTGTTAGCGGTGACAACAAGAACTACAAGCCAAACAAAATCATCACTGCGTTTACTGCGGGTTCACAAGACCTAATTGACTACGTTCATAACAACCCAGAAATCGAAATGGGTAATGTATCGACAGTGGTTAACCCGTATGAGATTGCGAAAAACGACAACTTCGTATCATTAAATACCTGCATCATGGCTGATCTGACGGGTCAGGTTGCATCTGAAGGTGTTGGTTTTAACCAAATTTCGGGTTCTGGTGGCCAAGTCGACTTCATTCGTGGCGCACAAATGTCGAAAGGTGGCATCAGTATTCTTTGCCTTGCTTCTACGCATAAAGGGAAAGACGGACTTGAGTCAACGATCCGCGTTGCATTACCAGCGGGTACACCTGTTACAACACCACGTAATGACGTGCAGATTATTGCAACAGAGTATGGCAGTGCAGACCTTCGTGGCCTTTCTGTCCCACAACGTGTTGAAGCACTTATTGATATTGCTCACCCAGATTTCCGTGACGCATTACGCGACGAAGCGACTTCTGCTGGCCTTTGCAAGTAATCTGACCGATATAACGAGGATAATTTTATGTACCAAGGACAAAGCTTTCAGGTTGTCGCACGTGGTCAGTTTGCTGAACTGATTTTCGATGACCAAAATGATGTTGTAAACACACTGCGTAAGTCTGCAGTAGAAGACTTACAAGCTGCAATTGCAGTAATAGATAAATCAGATGCGAAGGGCCTAATCATTCGCTCTGGTAAAGGTTTATTCAGTGCCGGTGCTGATGTAAAAGCATTCCGTGAGTTATTCACTGGTGGTGAAGCTGCAATTAATGAATACCTTGAGTGGGTTCACGCGGTTTACAACAGCCTTGAAGATCTAGCCATGCCGAAAGTGGCCATTATCAACGGTGTTGCTGCTGGTGGCGGTGTTGAGCTCTCTATGCTTGCTGAGTACCGTATCGCAACGGCTGATGCAAAAATTAGCCTGCCTGAAGTGAAATTAGGCATCATGCCTGGTTGGGGTGGCATGACACGTCTACCTCGTATCGTTGGCGTAGATACTTCTCTACAGTGGCTAACGACAGGTAAAAACTTCCGTGCTGCAAAAGCACTAGAACACCGTTTTGTCGATGGTGTTATCGATGCGAAAGCCGATCCAATCGCAGAAGCAGAAGCTGTGCTGACTTCTTGCATCGAAGGTGACTTCGATTGGGCTGCACGTCAAACCGAGAAAAAAACAGCTCTTAAATTAAGTCAGTATGAACTTAGCATGTCGATCAATGTTGCACGCGGTATGGTGGCTAAAGTTGCGGGTAAACATTACCCAGCACCAAGCATTATGCTAAGCACGATTGAAAAGGCGGCGTACTGTGCACGTGAAGAAGCACTAAGCATTGAGCGTGCGGGTATCGCAAAATGTGCTGAAAGCGGCGTTGCTGATGCACTTGTTTCTGTTTTCCTTAGCGACATGGCAGTGAAGGCCAAAACGAAGAAGTTCGCAAAAGGCGCTGAAGCAACGAAAGAACTAGGTGTTATTGGCGCGGGTATCATGGGCGGTGGTATCGCTTACGTTACTGCTGATAAAGGCATGGATGTTGTCATGAAAGACATCAACAAAGCCGGTATTAACCTTGGCCTTTCTGAGGCGAACAAGCTGCTAGCTAAGCAAGTTGCAAAAGGTCGTAAAACCCCCGTTGAAATGGGTGAGACACTTAACCGTATCCAGCCAACGCTGCATAACAGTGCCCTAGAGAGCTGTGACCTGATTGTTGAAGCAGTTGTTGAAAACCCAATGATCAAAGAAAAAGTGCTTGCTGAGCTTGAAACAGTTGCGCCAAACGCTGTGATTGCATCAAACACATCAACACTCATGATCAGTGGTTTAGCACAGGCAATGAAAAAGCCTGAAAACTTCTGTGGTATCCACTTCTTCAACCCAGTGCCAAATATGCCACTTGTTGAAGTTATCCGTGGTGAAAAAACCAGTGATGAAACGATCACTAAAGCAGTGAAGTATGTAGCACAGCTAGGTAAAACGCCTATCGTTGTTAACGACTGTGCGGGCTTCCTTGTAAACCGCTGCCTAACGCCTTACTTCATGGCATTCAACCAGCTAATCGTTGATGGTGGTGACATCCCAACCATCGATAAAGTGATGAGCAAAGGTTTCGGTTGGCCGATGGGCCCTGCTTTCCTTCTTGATGTAATTGGTCTAGACACCGCTGCACACTGTATTGATGTTATGGACGAAGCATTCCCAGGCCGTATGTCTAAGCCTGAAATCAATGTTATCCAGAGCTTTGTTGATAACAAGTTCTTAGGCCAGAAAAATGCGCAAGGCTTTTACGCTCATACACCGGATCGTCGAGGTCGTATCAAGCCTTCGGCGTCTGAAGAGTCTAATGCACTTATCGAATCGTTACGCGCAGGTGCTACATCTATCGATGCTGAAACGATCACACTGCGTATGATGCTTCCTATGATGTTTGAAGCGATTCGCTGTCTTGATGAAGGCATTATTGCTTCTCCGGAAGAAGCGGATATCGCAATGATTTACGGTACTGGCTTCCCTCCTTTCCGTGGCGGTTTATTCTACTACATGGATCAAATGGGCTTAGATAAGCTTGTTGCTGCGGCTGAGAAATTTAGCCACCTTGGTGAACTTTATCAAGCGCCGAAAGGCCTTATCGAACGCGCTAATAACAACCAGAAATTTTACGCTTAATCCGGGGATATGATGATGAAAAATGTAGTAATTGTTGATGCGATTCGTACCCCGATGGGGCGTTCTAAGAACGGCGTATTCCGTCATACACGTGCCGATGACCTGTCTGCAAACCTAATGAAAGCAATGTTTGAGCGTCAGCCGAATGTTGACCCTAAACTTGTTGACGATGTTATCTGGGGTTGTGTACAGCAAACAGAAGAGCAAGGCGTAAACCTTGCTCGTAATGCGGCACTTCTTGCGGGCTTACCTGTAGAAGTACCAGCCACAACGGTTAACCGTTTATGTGGCTCGTCAATGGATGCGCTTCACATGGCTGCTCGTGCGATTAAAGCAGAAGACGCTGACATTATTCTTGTTGGTGGTGTTGAGCACATGGGCCACGTACCGATGACAAAAGGGCTGAACTTCAACCCTGCGCTTGATAAGAACATGGCGCAGGCATCTGCCGCGATGGGTATTACCGCGGAAGGTCTTGCTAAGATCCACAAGATTTCTCGTGAAGAGCAAGACACACTAGGTGCACGTTCTCATCGCCTGGCACATCAAGCAACAGTTGAAGGCCGTTTCAGTAATGAGATTGTGCCGATGATGGGGCACGATGCCTCAGGTCGCCCTGTACTTGTAAAAAATGATGAAGTTATTCGTCCAGAAACAACGGTTGAATCGCTGGGTAAACTACGTCCGGTATTTGACCCTGTTAACGGTACGGTAACTGCGGGTACTTCTTCTGCGTTATCTGACGGTGCATCATGCCTGCTGGTGATGAGCGAAGAAAAAGCAAAAGAGCTAGGGGTAACACCACGTGCTCGTATTATTGCTGCGACAGCGGCTGGCGTGCCATCGGCGATTATGGGCGTAGGACCTATTCCTGCGAGCCAAAAAGCCCTGAAGAAAGCAAACCTCACAATTAATGATATTGATTTTGCAGAAGTGAATGAAGCATTCGCTGCACAAGCCATTCCATGTCTGCGTGAGCTAGGCCTATGGGAAGACCGTGAAGAGAAGGTAAACCTGCACGGTGGTGCTATCTCTCTTGGTCACCCTCTAGGTTGCTCTGGGGCGCGTATTGTTGGCTCGCTGATCAATATTATGGAACAACGTCATGGTCGTTACGGCTTAGCGACCATGTGTATAGGTATGGGGCAGGGAATTGCTACCATTATTGAGAGAGTAGAAGCTGAAAAAATCAGTTAAGACATAAAGAAATAACTTTCGTTGATATCGATATTAGGGGCTCTTATGAGCCCCTTTTTTTTGGTTGTGGCATGGGACATGGTACGGGTTTTATGGAATGTGGCACGCTGAGTAAAGATGGTGACCGTTTCGGTTAATCGCTTTTAGGGGACTTTCGGTACAGTAGAGAGGTTAACGCATTGAGGATATTACTATATGGAACGTCGTGATTTTATTAAAGTGATAGCTGAGCTTTACTTAGGGGATTAGCGCGATTATGAGTGAAAAATAATGAAATACTTGATGGGGTTAAGAGCTATGTGGAGTATTGTTCACGCCACATGTGCGGTATAAAACAGCATAGTGACTTTACTGATTGATTGTATTTATTATGAGTGTGAAATTATCTTGTAAGGACTTAGCTTAAACTAACAAATGGGGAGATGAGTTTGGTGGTTATTTTTATTATATTGTATTTATATTAAGTTGTTATAAATGTTGTTTCTATATGAATAAGATAAATCAAGAAATAGAAAATAAAAAAGAGCTTATTAAAGCTCTTTTTTATAATGAATAATCTTAATTACCAATTATATTGGATACCAACCGATACCGCGGTATCTTGTGATGGGTTAATATCAATGCCGAAGTAGTCATATTTCTGGTAAGAGGTATGTTCAAATCGACCATTTATCCACCATTTTTTACTTTCACCTAATGGGGCACCGACACGAAGTTGCCATTTCATATATTTAACTTCAGTATCATGGTCACCGTAGCCTGCAAAATATTCTGGCATCAAAGTGAAGTAGCTACCGCTATTTGATAGTTGTCGTCTTACAACGGGTAAGAAAAAGAAGCCATCAAAGTCGCTGGAGCCTAAACCAATCGAGCTGGCTAATCCGTCTTTACCCATATCACCATTAAACACGTAGTTTAATTGTGGCATAAATGTCCACTGGTTCCATTGATAGTTAGCAATCACTCCCAGTGAGTCGAAGCTATAGCCAAACTTTCCGTCTGGAACATGCTTTAGGTTGCGGTCGATACCATAGTAGTTCCAGCCCATACTAAAAGATTCATTGATGCGCCATTGCTGACTCATCATCCCCCGTATTTGCATGAGGTCATTACCGTAAGGCGACTGGTGGCTGCCATTACTGGTATCATCAAGCTTACCAAAAATAGCTTCGATGAAGCCAAAATAAGTGCTATTACCCAAACGGCCGAGTGTGTATGTATCAACCATAATATTTTGGCTCGATACATTGTAGCCTTCATCGACCTTAGAAGCGGTCGCCGAGGTCGATTGCGCGTATATTGCTGATGTTGTACTGTAATTTTGCCAGTATGGTTGTTGGTTTACTTCTTCTGCACTTAATGGGGCATTAAAACTCGCTAATAATGCAATGCAACTAATGTGCATTTTATTTCTTAATATCATATCTAACCTATTAATTGGTTTTATTTTTTGTGATGGAAATAAAGACTTTTGTTTCATGTGGGTATACTAAACCTTTAATAAGTGATGATCTGTGACAGCTTCGATCCCTCATATATGACGGCGTATTACATCAAACGATTGTCGTGAATGGCACAAAAAATACCTGTCATTAACAATTTGAAATACAATGTTATTCGTATTATTGAATATTTAAATTTAACAATATTCTGAGTTTTGTTTAAATTAAGGTAGCGAGTTGATTATATTAAAGAATATTTAATTGTGAGGTATTTGGTGGGTAATGTTTAATTATTTTAATGGGAATGTTTGCTGTATATAAATCGTTGTTTATTAATGATTGTTTTTGTTGTTCCAACTGTGCTGTAACGCCAGTTCAAGTGGCGTATGAACAAATGCTTTTCTACCCCAGTCATTGTTTGCTTGAGGTTGTAGCCCTCCTTGTTGCCATAATATTCGCATCCGAAAAAACTGCCTGAATAGGGGCGAAAATAGAGCGATGACCTCGATTACCGTCCATTGGAGGTTGGTAACAGAGACAGGTTTACCACTGGATAATGCTAAGCAACGAGCAATATCTTTCATGCTTGCTTGATGCCCGGGGTAGAAGTTGATATTGAGCGATGGACAAGTACTTGGGCGAGTGGAGAGTTTGTGTACGATATTTTTAGCTAAGTCGGGTAAGTAGGTCCAGTAATGGCGGGTGCCGTAATTGCTGGGTGATTGAATAATCAGTTGTTTATGGGTTTCTTTGATCAGTAGTTTTAAATAACTGCAGCGCGAGGTTAAATTTAAATTATGCCCACAACCAATAACCGTAATCGAAGCACCAAGATCAGCGCTTTGTTGTAACTGTGCCGTTAACTTACCGGGTAATTTAATCGAAACGGGCTTACTTTTTGGCTTAAATAGGGTCGAGAATAATCTGGTTTTCTCTTGTTCATATTGATTGGTCGTGATGACAAGGTGGCGGCGATATTTGGTGATGAGCGATAGAATAATATCGATCGAAAAAGTCATCTGCCCAGTCAGCGGCGACTCAGGCAGATGCAGGAAAATGGTATCTGTTTGCTTGATGAGTTGTGCAAGTAAACCAACATCATGTTTAGTGACTTCAGCAAGGGTTAAATCATGATGAAGTGAAATGGGTTGGCTTGGATCATTAATTGCCGCAGTTACAGACCATTGATAACTGACGAGGGCTTGGCACAAGTGATGCCCCATATCTTGCCCCGCGTCCAAAACTAAGGCTTTCTTCATTATTACCCTTAACCTTGCGATTCATCTCATACTCATGTAGATGCATCATTATGCATTTAGTCGGTATAGTAAATAGACAAAACGGCATAGTGGGTATGTGATAATGAATAGAATGGAATGGGACAGCATTCGGATTTTTCTTGCCGTTGTTGAAGCTGGTAGTATGTCTGCAGCTGCACAGGTACTTGGAATGTCTCAACCGACCGTTAGTCGACAGGTTTTAGCGCTTGAAGAGAAAGTGGGGTTTAATTTATTCGATCGTTCATGCACGGGGTTAACGTTGACCTCTATGGGGGAAGGGCTACTTGAAACCGCAAGGCAAACGGCATCAGGCGCTGAGGCTTTTTTACGTCAGGTAAATGCTTGCACCTTATCTCAAGAAGGCCACGTACGTTTAGCTGTCAGTGAAATGGCGGGATTTTACTTCTTGCCTAAAGCCTTAAAAGCGTTTCATCAACAGTACCCTTCGATTGAAGTTGAAATACTCGTTGATAATCAAGGTGTAAACTTGAATAAGCGCGAGGCTGATTTACTTATATCACTCCACAAATCTGAGCAACCTGACATGGTTGTTAGCCATCTACATCAAGAGCCTTTGGGTTTCTTTGCCCACAGAGAATATTTGCTCGAAGCGGGTATCCCTAACTCCTTAAGAGAGCTTCATGATAATGAGTTTAACCTTATTGGGTATGATCAGCTGGATTATTATCAGAAGTCAGCAAAAGTGATTGGCTATACCGTGACAAAGTCACAGTTTAGTTTTCGTACTGATAGTCACAAAATGCAAATTGAATTAGCACGGGCAAAAGCAGGCATTGCCGTGGTGTTTAAGTCGGTGGCGAAGCAATATCCAGAACTCGTTTCAGTGTTGCCAAACGCGTCGATTCCAGATGTGCAATGGTGGCTAGTATCTCACCGAGATGTACATATAAATCCACGTATTCGCTATTTGATGGAATTTTTGAGTAAATGGTTCAAAAACAACACCACGTGATACGGTTTCTCCGATATGTCCTTAAGATATAAACCCCTATATAATTTGATTGCATATAAAAAAACTTTAGCGGGTGCTGGACGAGATGGTCGATAATTAAGCAAGGTAAAACGTTTTCGCGGCAATAAAGTTGATCTGAACCAGTTAAATTTAACTTTTTTACAATTTTCTAAAAACAAAAGTTGAGTTATTCAAAAAAAATTGAATAATGGAGCCATAATATATAATGCTGAGAAAATGCTGCTCCACACATTTTCCTCTGTAGTCTTGAAAACGTGTAACGGGACAACTTTGTCCTTGAACCCTCAACATTCCTGATGAGATAACCATGAGCAATTCTCTAGTACTAGTAATCAACTCTGGCAGTTCTTCACTGAAGTTTGCATTAATCGACACTGTTAGCGGTGAAGCGACTTTGAGCGGTTTAGGTGAGTGTTTCGGCATGCCTGAAGCTAACGTTAGTTGGAAGATTAACGGCGAGAAAAAAGAATATAAACTTGACGATTCTGGTAACCACCACCAGCTAGCTGTTGACCGCATCGTGACCTTGCTTGAAGAACTAGGCATGAAGCAAGATATCGTTGCTATTGGTCACCGTGTTGTTCACGGTGGAGAGAAGTTTACTCAAACAGTAAAAGTCGACGAAAGCGTTCTTGAAGAAATCGACAACCTTAGCGACCTAGCACCGCTTCATAACCCTGCGCATGTTATTGGTATGCGTGCGGCAATGGCTGCATTCCCAACACTTGCTCAGTACGCTGTATTCGATACGGCTTTCCACCAGACAATGCCTGAAAAAGCATTTACAGGTGCGATCTCTCAAAAGTTGTACAATGACTACGGTATCCGTCGTTACGGTTTCCACGGCACTAGCCACTACTATGTAAGCCGTGAAGCGGCAAAAGTCATCAATAAGCCAATTGATGAAAGTAACTTTATCTCGGTTCACCTGGGTAACGGTGCTTCAGTGTGTGCAATCAAAAACGGTAAGAGTGTTGATACGAGCATGGGCTTCACGCCACTTGCAGGCCTGATGATGGGTACACGTTGTGGTGACCTTGACCCAAGTATCATTGAATTCTTGCTGAAAAAAGGTTGGTCTCAGGAAGAAGTATTCGACGAGTTAAATAAGAAGTCTGGTCTACTAGGTGTTTCAGGCCTAACAAGCGATTGCCGTGGCATTATCGAGGCAATGGAAAGCGGTCATAAGGGTGCAACTTTAGCATTTGAGCTTTTCTGTTACCGTGTTGCTAAGTACATCGGTTCTTACATGGTTGCGCTAGATGAGCTAGATAGCATCATCTTTACTGCAGGCATTGGTGAAAACTCTATGCCTATTCGTAGCAAGATCCTAGAAAACCTGAAGATCTTCGGTTACCGTGAAGACGAAGCAGGTAACGCAGCAGCACGTTTCGGAAACCAAGGTATTATTACCAAGCCGAACACGCCAGTTGCAATGGTTATCCCTACCAACGAAGAGTGGGTAATCGCAAAAGAATCAATGGAATTGCTACACGCTTAATTGTGTAGTCATTTCTAAAAGATACCAAAAACCGTCAGCTTTGCTGGCGGTTTTTTTTTGAGTGTACTGTGTTAAGAGTTTTCACTCAGGGTAGAAAAGCTGCTGGCAGCAGCGTTACCATACGCAGTCGCAATTCTTTCTGGCTGGATGCTTCTGTACTTTGCTTGGTTATGGGATAGGGCTTCCATTTGGGATCTATTCATAAGGCACAAGAAAACGAGTTATGTTCTGCTTCTGTTTTTTATTGATTTTTTTGAAATATTAAATTGCAGTTAGGTAGGAGGAAGTAAAAACAGTCAGTGACCTAGAATAGGTTTTCAACATTAGAGCGTGTAATTAATGTCATTTAAATCAATTGCTTAAGTGTGTTTTGTGGCGTTATTTCTTGCTATGAACTTAATTGAGTTAATCGCTATATAATGAATGCAATGCTAAAATTTAGTTTGGCTTGGTAAAATATTTTTTGCATTACTAAAAAAATATGATAAATTACACTCAGATTTGAGAGATACAAATCGAAAACATTTATGCAGTTGCCCTTTTTGTAGGAAGGGGAATTGTAAAGTCGATGGCGCATAAAATCGTGCTTATCGAATGTGCTGGGGGCACCCAGCTATCCTGCTTGGAACACAGGATAATTACGGAACGAGAAACGGCCCTGAACATTAGTTCAGGGCCGTTTTTTCATTTCTTATAATTAAATCAACTGCATCAGTCTATTTCTTGAGACTCTCTTAAGAATAATATTCTCCCGACTATTCTTGATAATAATAAAAAAGATACTCTTTATCGCATTACCCTTTTTAATGTGGAGCGAGCAAAGATTCGCTTCCAAAAATAACAATAAAGCACTTTTGTGCGCAAAGCAGTATTTAATAAGGGGTGAATGATGAAAGCAGTGTCAAAGAAAAAAGCGCATTTTAAATTGAAGCTCATGGCTTATTGCGTCGGTATTCCACTGGCTTTATCTGTCGCAGGTGTTGTCGCGAAAGACTTGGCGTCAGATCTTGGGGTCAGTGGAGAGGTAAAAGAGCCTGCACTCGAGCATATTGAGCAATCTGAGCTTAATGATTTGGTTGCAACTGATCCATTTGCCGCTTTCATTTTAGCATTTGATGTCGGTGATGAGCTATTTGAAATTCAGGCTAATGAGCTTGATGGTGTTGGTGCCAATGTAGGTAACGGCGAGCGTTTTGCCAAATATCCCCGGATGGATCTTGACGAGTATGGCCAATGGGCTGCTCACATGCCTGCGAGGACAACGGGTCCAAATGGTCAGGCGTGTAACGAGTGCCACCTGAGGCCGTTTAATGACGGTGCGGGCTCTATTGCAGGGAACAATGTGCGTGATCCAAAACGTACTGGTGATATCTCGCAGTTTATCACTCGCCAGCCACCGCATGTCTTCGGTATTGGGGCAAAGCAGAAATTAGCGGAAGAAATGACTGCTAAGTTACATGCGATTCGGGATGCCGCGATAGCGAAGGCGCAAAATACCGGCTATCCAGTGACTAAAACGCTAGCTACAAAAGGGGTCTATTTCGGTAAGTTCACTGCGATGCCCTATGGCGCTCATGATTTCAGTATGATTGAAGGAATAGATGAAGACCTAACGATTAAGCCGCTGCAATGGAAAGGTGTTGATTTGAATATTCGAGGCTTCGTCAGAGATGCCGAGAACAACGAACTTGGGTTACAGGCAACAGAGCTTGTAGGTATGGATGAAGATGCCGATTATGATGGTGTTGCCAATGAGCTTGGGGTCGGTGATATCACAGCCTTGGCTATTTACCAAGCGGGTCAGCCTCGTCCTGTCACTAAGACGGAATTGGCAAGTCTTGGCTTAATGGAGTTGTCTTCACAAGAGAAGAAGAGTATCAAAAAGGGTAAAAAGGCCTTTAAACAAGCTAAATGCGATACATGCCATAAGCCGACAATGTACCTCTACGATCCAATTTTCAGTGAACCAAGCCAACAGGCTGCTTACCGTGATGATATGTTTCCAAGTGGCGATAACCCAGCGGATCATGGCTTGACGCCTGAGAAAGCGATTAAGTTCGATTTAACCAAGGATATGCCTGATAACGTGATGGAGCTGGCTAATGGCGATGTGGTGAATTTGGGTAACTTTAAGAAACATATTGACGGTCGTACCATCGTTAATATTTTCTCGGATCTAAAACGTCACGACCTAGGACTTGATGTGGCTGAAGATGTGGATGAGAAAGGTACTGGTGAATCAGTGTTTATTACCCAACCTTTATGGGGGGCAGGCTCGACACCTCCGTATATGCATGATGGCCGCTCTCCTACGATTGCCGATGCCATTATGCATCACGGTGGTGACGCTGCATGGTCACGTACTGCCTTTACGAATTTCCCAACGAGCAAGAAAAAGGCATTGGTTGATTATGTAAATAACAACATATTGTTACTTGCTGAAGAAGAGGAAGAAGGCGAGGAAGGTGGTGCGGAAGAGTCGTCACATACAGGGCCGTTTTCTGATGTTACTAGCCGCTTTGAAGATCGTTTTAAATTAAGATAAAGACACGTGATTGAGGCTCATATAATGCCTCATTGAAAAACTGGCTGCGGGCATTTCGCTCGCAGCCGTTTATTTTTAGGTGTGGATTTAGCAATTATTCGTTATTTAGCCAAAGTAAATCTTGCCCTGCGACATATTCTTTATAGCCAACTTCCCAGCCTTCGACTGCCAATCTTTCATTGGCTGTATTTAAGCATTGTCCTGTGTATTGCTGACCTTTTTTTCCGTGTTTGTAGGTTTTATAAGGTAAGCAGAAGTCTTCAATCCCCCGTTGGTAGCCAAGCTGGTATTGCGCGACGGATTGATCGGTAAGCGAGTGAAGTTGTTCTAATTCAGATTGGCTGCGTACTAACCGGCCTGATTCACCATCATTAAGTCCGAGAGCTTGCCATTGATCTTTTTGCGCAAGTTCAGAGTCGTAGGATTGGCCTGAGCAGGCAATAAGGCCGAATACCGTCACAAATAAAATAAGCAGTTTCATAATCTACCTCCTAAAGCGAATAGTAAGCAAAAGAATGAAGTGAAAGGGTATGGCGCATCTATAAGTATAAATCATTAAAGAAAAAGGCCTTCATTAAGAAGGCCTTTATAGTCGTAGATCAATTTATTGTGATGAAAGTAGTTTTTTGGGGGAGGCTTTGGGCCAATAATAGCCAAGAAAATTCCAACTCACCCACAGTACTAAACAGGTCGCCACGATAATCTCAAAGATACCTAAACGCTCAAGCCACTCCCAATGTGGATAATCGGTGGCTAGCCATTGTGTTAAACGCTCAAGGGCCACGGCACTAATTACTGATGGGAACGTTACGGCTGCCAACGATGGCTGAAAACGTTGTTTGAGTAGGTAGAAATAGCACAGATACACCAGAATTGTCATGGTGATACCGATGCCTGCCAGCGCACCTGTTAAGATTGGATCGGGCTGCTCAACGTTAACTAAATAAGCCGTTAAAGATAGGTTGACCGGTGCGGCCATGATCGCCAAGGTAGGCCTCGCTGGTCGCGGTAAGCGGCCAGCAAAGCAAAGCCGATAAAGCACGACAGGCAGCATTAAAAAATAAATACTGATGCAAATATTCGTTACAGCGAGCGAAAACTCAGTATGGCCTAGCTGTGGCCCTGCTAAAGTGCCACTGATTGCGCCAACAGGATAAAGAAACCAACTTGGGTACAGGTTGATGAGGCGAAAAGATTTGATCTGGCAAAAGAAAAAAAAGCTCATCATTGAAAAGTGCAGGCCCAACGCTGGAAACCAGAGTAATTTTGCGACTTCTACATTCAATGAAGAAAGATAATCTGAAAGTACCAGCAATGACATCGACATCGGCGCCATTAGGCTGCCATACAGTGGGTGGCGAAGATCTTCAATAAATCGTTTTGGGTTGAAGGCGTATTTCACAATAACAGGTGCGAGAAGCACTGCTCCTAAAAAGGCACAAATTCCTCTTATCCATCCAGCCTCTTCAGGAAAAAATAAAGACCATGCCAGTCCCAACCCTGTTGTCGCAAGTGCGAGTGCAGCTTGTGCGGTTGGGATTTGGAGCAGCGTCTTAGCTATCGCAGTCATTGATTTAAAAAGCCTTGTAATGAGTCGCCAACAAAGGCGTGCATTCTACACTAGAAAGGTGATTTGCGGTGGTTGGATTGTACATTTAATGGACAATGAGTGAGTGGATTTCGTATCAGAATATTATTTTTCAAATTTGGTTTGCTAAAAGTGAAAATTGGTACCATATTTAGTGTGAGACCTGTAAATGAGCTGCATCATTCAAAGCTTACGGAGGATTGAGCTGTTTTCAACTGGCTCAGGGGTACAGGAATCAGGTTGATGAAAGTCAACCATTTGTGAAAGTAACATTGCTACATCGTGAAAAGTAAGACGTACAAAGAAACAAAGTTACATAGAAACATAGCTACACCGTGAAAAGTAAGACGTACATAGAAACACAGTTACATTGCTATACCGTAAACATGCGACACGCTAAGTGTTTTATTGCTTAGTTTACAATTTGGTAAGCAACACAAATGACAATTATACTTCTTCGCCAATAGAGAAAGATGCCCGTTTTAAATTAGTGACTGTATCCGGGCACGGCATACTCAACGTAATGAGTGGCGAAGCCGCAAGTAGTGAAACTTTACATTCACGCCTGATGTGTGCTGAGTAAGTACATGATGGCATCAGAATAGAGATATAACTACAAGCCGCACTGCAATGGTGCGGCTTTTTATTTGCCTGTATTTCCGTGTATGAGTGTAAGCATGCCCTTGTCGAAATGACACGATCTGTACCGATCTAAAGATAAATCTTATATGGGCAGCTCATTCGCTTTGGATGATGTACGGCACTGAAAACTTAAAGGGCGCATGGTGCGCCCTTTGATAATGAAATCGTAGCAAGGCAATTACTCACCTGCTGTTGCGACCTCAACCAGTTCTAACGGCACTTCTTCCTCTAGCCTATTGTGGGCCTTATCTGGCAGGTCGGTGTCAGATATCAGCAAGTCATAGGCACTTAACGGCGCGATCTTATGCGTGCCGACACAGTTGAGTTTACTGCTATCGGTAAGCAGGATGTTCATCTTACCCAGCGTTGCTAACTTACGTTTTAATACGGCTTTTTCCTGCGTTGGGCTTGTGACGCCATTGTTGCTATCAAAGGCACTGCAGGTACAAAAGCAGATGTCAGGAATGATACTGTCGAGCAAGTGCTCGCTGTAGGCTCCAATCACCGACTGACTGCAATTGTCGATGTTACCCCCGGCGATAATCACTTGATTGTTACCGGCTTCAGAGAGATGAAAGGCAATACGCAGATCGGTGGTAATTACCGTGACATCGTGACGCTCAATCAGCAGGGTCGCGAGTTCGAAGTTGGTTGTTCCAGCATCAAGGAACACCGTCATCCCGTCTTTGATATGGCTAAGCGCGGCATATGCTATTGCCTTTTTCACATTCAGGTTTTCAGCTTGCTTCTCGGCGGTTGTCGGTTGGCGGTTGATGGCGCGGCCAAACGAGATCCCACCGCGTTCACGGAACACAAGCCCGCTATCCGCGAGCTTATTAACATCTCGGCGGATAGTGGCGGGTGAGGAGCTCGTGATATCAACCAGCTCCTGAATAGTGGCGTGCTTATGTTTTTTAACGTGTTCGAGAATGAGATCCGTTCGTTTTGATTGTTGCACTATAGGTTTATCCTGCGAGCTTGATTGCGAGTCTGATAGACTCAAGAATACTGTCACATTTTGCTATATTTTTACCTGCAATATCAAATGCTGTGCCGTGATCAGCCGATGTTCTGATAAATGGCAAGCCAGCGGTGATATTTACCCCGTCATGGAAGCCCATAAGCTTAAGTGGGATATGCCCCTGATCATGGTACTGGGCAACCACCATCGCATATTTGCCTTCATAGGCCTGAAGGAAGACCGTATCTGGCGGGATCGCTCCGAAAACATTGCTTCCTTGTGCCTGTAGGTTTTTGACTGTTGGGTTAATGACCTCAATCTCTTCACTGCCAAACAAGCCGCTTTCACCGGCGTGCGGGTTGATCCCTGCTATCGCGATTGGTGCCCCTTCTTCACCAATGCGTGCAAGAAAATCTTCGGCAATACGAACCACTGTCTGCTGTCTTTGTGGGTTGAGTGTATCAAGCATCTTACGCAGCGAAATGTGCGTAGTGGCATGAATAACACGTAGACGATCTGTATAAAGCACCATGGCGAAGTCTTTGGTACCGGTAAGTTCGGCAAGTAACTCGGTGTGGCCAGCATAATGATAGCCGCCCAAGTGTAATGCTTCCTTGTTCAGCGGTGCTGTTGCAATCGCTGTTATCTCACCGCGCAATGCATACTCGGTCGCTTTTTCTATGCAGCGATAAGCCCCTGCGCCTGCCTGTGCTTGTACTTTACCAATTTCCAGTGTTGATGGGCTTTCAAGCGGCACATCAATAATGTGTATTTGCCCTGACGTGAAATCAGCATCGCTGATATGCTCAATCTTAACCAGTTCTTTTTGGGTGATCTGCATGGCTTCATTTTGTTTTATGAAGGTCTCATAACAGCCAAAGATCACTAAGGGTGTCTGTCGAATTTCTTCAGCCTCGAACGCTTTAAGTGTGATTTCAGGGGAGATGCCAGCGGCATCGCCCATTGTAATACCTATTACTTTCATGAGTTGTCCTGTAAATGCTGAATGATTTGTTCAATTGCGTCGGCGTGACCAAAGCCGCCGGCTTTGGTCACAACCGGAATGTGATGGTCGGTAAAGTGGCCGTAGGGAATACAAGGTTGCACTTCGCCTTTGATGATGTAGCCATCAGCACCAATTTCTGCGGCAACTGCTGTGGCAATGTCGCCACCAGTAAATAGCACACCTGATAGCGGGTGGCTCTCCATTAGTGCTTTGCCTAATCGGCCTAGGAACTGAGCAACGGCATTGCCCATGTCGGTACCGGTAATTTTTTGTTGCTGGCAGAATTGGTGCGCACGCTGACGTTCTGCTTGATCACGGGCTGTTCGAATGGCGCAATGCTTGCCTTGGCGTAATAGATTACCTGCTTGCTCAACCGCTTGTGCCAATGTGATATCAGGGTGGTGCCAGATAGCTTGAGCATCAATATCGAGCACATGCAGGCCTTTGTCCTGACAGTAGTCAACCTGCTGTTGCGTCACGGCACTCATCGACCCTGCTAATACCAATACAGGGGCTTTCTCTTCGGTTAGGAATACGCTTTTTGGTAGCTGGTTAGCAATACCCGCCGCACCAACTAGCACCATTTTGGCGGTTGTATTGGCAAGGCTACTGGCGATGTGGGCAAGATCGTCATCGGTCTCGGCATCGAGGATCAATACCTGAGGCAGATCCCCCTCTATCACCTCGATAATTGCTTTATCTAGTCCACCTTCCTTGATGGCGGGCACGGTAATATTACGGCAAGGCAGTTTGCTCTGGCTGGCAATAATATTGGCGATCTCGGCATGGTGGACAGGTGTTTTTGGATCAGTAGCAAATTCGGTATCGACAACCGGTATGCCGTTTACCAAGCAAGTGCCATTGACTGTAGTGCGCCCAGCAGCCGGGATAGCTCCTGCAACAATAATCAGTTTGGCGCCGAATGCACGGGCAGCGGCTTCGATTTCGGCACCAATGTTGCCTCTAAACGTTGAGTCGATTTTCTTAAATACCACTTGTGTATCTTTAGCGGCATTTTGCTCAAAGGCTGTCGTGACACTGGCGGCGGCTTCTTGCGCAGAAACGGCTCGGCTTTCGGTGTTGATCACAGGGATATCACAGGCGACAGGCTTATCGGTAAGCGATACGGCAACCAATGCCCCTTTCTTTGCTAGTTGAACACCTGTGTCGTTCGAGCCGGTAAAGTCATCGGCAATGACAATTAACTTAGGCATTGGCTTCAACTCCCTCACCAGAATCGGTTCCTTTTTGTTTGTTCTTCTTAACCACATAAGAGGTCAGTACCGGAGTTAACATCACAGTCGTGATCACCGAGGCGGCAATGAGTGGAGCTGCGGTTTGTGCGGCGATAGCCATGCTAGGATCTGCTAATGCAATAGCGGCTGGAGTAGCGACTGCGTTACCCGCTGTCGATGACGCTGCCGCGCCAGCTACACCGGTTCCACCTGCAAATTTATCAGCATAGACATTGAAGAAACCGCCAACAAACGTAACAACAACACCTAGAGCAACACCGGCTAGGCCTGTTTGTAGTAGTACTGACAGGTCGATACCAGCACCCAGTGCAAAGGCAAAGAATGGAATAAGAAGCGGGCCACCTTTGGTTAGAAATTGCTTCATGTCTTTATCAAGGTTACCCAAAATCATCCCGATAACAATTGGGATAAGTACAGCAACCAAGCTCATGAATGGAATAGAAGCCATGCCTGCAGCGCCCAGTGCAATCATGGTAAAGAAAGGGCCGTCGTTCAGGCTGATCACCGAGATAGCACCAACATCTTTCTTGCTACCGAACTCGCCAACCAAGGCCGCGTATAGGCCACCATTACTGTTCGACATCGCCGCTATTACTGCTAAGCCAGTAACCCCGAATAAGCCAGCTTCACCAAATACGGTTTGAACCAGCATACCAAGTGCAACGGCAACAACTAATTTAGAAACGGTAATAGCAGAGCCTTGTTTCAATGCTTGAGGTGCTGCTTTAACGCTGATCCCCGCGCCCATACAAAGCAAGAATGCGCCAATCAATGGTGCTGCACCGTTCTTAAATAGGGCAGTTGTAAAGCCGCCAATCTCAAGTGCAGCAGGGAAGAAGGTATTGATAGTCGCACCGATTATGAGCGGTACTACCATCATCCCTCCTGGGATTTTTTCAACTTTTTGTTTGATGTTCATGTTATATCCCTTTTTTATATTTGTTGTATTTCACGTCATTACGCTGATTGTAATTGAGTGGATATAACTTTTCTGTGATCGCTATCAATCATTTTTAATCAAAATCAATCAAGTGTAATCATGGTGGTTTAAGTTATTGCTTTATATGGAGTCGGTGTTAATGCATCGCGGTGATGAAATAGAGATGCCTACCCGTAAATTTATCCCCAGAAAATGTGGATTTAGGCCAGTGGTTGATATTTGCTCGTGGCTGTATGATTTATAAGGCATGCTTTATTGCTAAGTGTGAGTTATTGCCTAGATTGGTGGGTGATTGATGATAAACTGGTGAGCAATGGTGTTAAAGCTGATTAGTTTAGTTAATTCAGCTATTTAGCATAATGGGTATAAGACGTAAAACAATTGGTTTAACAAATGCAAAAAACATCTAAATTAAAAAAATATGTCGAGTTGTTTAATCGCCATATTTCTCGATATTTAGCTCAAAATATAAGCGTTAAAACTGTTATTCATCCAGTTTCTACATCTGGGGCTGTATTTGAATTTATTTTTAATGATGATGATGATGAAACCATTTCTCATGGCGCTACAAGAGCTTCCGTTGGTGATGTTTTAATTAATATCCCTCAAAGTATGGTCAAAGGTAACATTCATAATTTTACTTTTTCGGGTACTAGCCTTTATCTTGAAAGCAATAGAATTGTTGTCATTAAGGGTGAAGATACTCCAAGAGAATGGGATGGTAATGCTGTCATTAAAGACATAGGTAGGATAGTTAACTCTTCTAATGGTGAGGGTCGTTAATGAACCTTGATGACCACGATAAAATCACCCAAATCAAAGAACTTGCTGCTGACATTAGAGAGATTAAAGATTTCACAAAGAACGAAAATTTCGATGCATCTGTATTTAACACAGCTATAAATCGCACTAGAGTCGATGTACCTGAGCCTAAGGTTGAGCCTGTTAAAAGGAAGAATGGTACTGATTGGCACATAGTAATTATTGGTTTTTGTGTTATTGGGTTATTTTGCTTAATTGCCGTTAATGCGCTTCTAACCTTAGATCCTAAACATACAGGGCTACTTATAGTTGCAGGATTAATTGCTGTTACTTTTGCTATTTTGTCCATTCATTTGAAATTCAATAATCAAGGAGCAACAATCATTGTCGCAGTCTTTTTTGTTGCTGTTGTACTTATAGGATTTGAAATCTTCACACCAAGAGAAATAGCAGATAAAGCTGAAACTATATATTCATCAACATCGCAATAATGCTCCCCGTCTAGCTATGCGGGGTGAAAGTTTACAGTGTATGAAGCATCAAAATTGGTCGTAGAACTTGGCTCTTGGAATGATCCTAAATTGCTCTAAGTGGTACGGCCTTTTGTTTGCTTTCAGTCGTGACTCTTGAACGTACTGATGTACCTAAGTTCTTTAAGGTACTGCATTAGTTTATTCCTGAGGGGCACATGAAAAACTGTAACCGACCATAAAGAATGACAAATATGGGAGTAGGTGGGATTGTGAAGGATCTCGTGGGCGAGCCTTGTATTTAAAGGGATCGTAGGCTGAGTTTCGTTTTGAGCATGAAAACACTGAAAATGGCAAAAAGTGTGTTTCTATCGAAAAAGGTTCGGGCGAAATGACAATTCGCCCACTTTGGCAAAAGCACACACAAAAGGCGTTTAAAGATCTGTTGAGCGCTGAACAACACGACCTATGATGCAAAGCTGGTCGAGTTGGTTTGTTGGGACTTCTATCGGCGAATACTCTTTATTGTCACTGATTAGGCGCAACGATCCATCGAAGCTCTTCTGGATGCGCTTAGCATAAAGTTCATCACCTAAACGAACGACGAAGATCTTCCCATCAAGTGGCTTATTGGCATTGAGATCTATCAGCAGTGAATCATTATCCTTGATCGTCGGATCCATTGAATCACCCTTAGCAAAAATGACAGCAAGCTTATTAGGATCCAATTTCCGATATTGAATATATTTACGTCTGAATGCTAGGTATCGCTTCACTGGCGCATCGATAGCCGATGTACCGTGACCTGCAGATACTTGAATGTGATAGCCAGGAACTAATACAAACTCTTCATTAATAGCGTCGTTGGCTTCATCTGCTTGCTGTGCGCCGTCATCGCAGTAAGCACAGACAGAAATCAAATTGTCCCATTTCAGGTTCTTATCAATGTGATTTTTAGGCTGAAAATGTTCAATAGTGTGAGAAGTTGATTCTGTTAACTTAGGACCATTCCCTGTCGCCAGCCATTCAAGTCGAACACCTTTGTAATCGGCAATAGCCACCAACTTATCAAAAGTAGGCTTGGAGCTATTTGGCGGAAGGTATTTTCGTAAACCACTATCTGTGATCCCTACACTCTCCCCAAAGCTCCGAATAGATTCATTCCCAATTAGTTCTTTTAGACGCACTGAGAAATGTGCGATTCCGTCCTTATTAAAAGCACCTGGTGTGCTTTTCTCTACGTCAACGTGCCTTTTCATTAAACAACCCAAAAATCAGTGATTTAACCCAATCTTCATGAGAAATAAAAAACTAAGAAAAACACATTAACTGTGTCTTATATTACATCTATTTCATACAAAAGTGCGGCAGGGTTTTATAATTTATAAATTCGCGTCTTATTATTCTTGATGAGTCTTTTAGTTTGCAATATCGTCTTATTGTCGCAATAAGAAACTTACTCGTAATAGTTATAGTACCACGGGGTGACTAAATGGAAATAGAAACCGCTTATCAGCTACAAGGTGCTTTAAGGGCAAGTGCTTGGACAGTAAGGAGTTGGGCGATAGCTCATGGTTACAACCCACGAACCGTACTTCATTGCATTAGCACTTTCGCACCAGATCAAAAACGTCTTCCCAAAAGACGCTTATCAAAAGCCATTATGACGGACTTATCCAAAACGCTATCTATTTCGTTAATGGAGGCTAATGGTGAGTAAAGAATGGTACACCGCCTCAGAACTATCAGAAGCCCCTGGGTTACCCAATGCGTCTTTTTCGGTAAGACGACGGGCTGAAAGGGAAGAATGGACATCGAGGAAAAAACAAAAAGGTAAAGGGCTTGAATATCACATCAGCAGCTTGCCGGATGAGACGAAAGCTTATTTAGCCAAGCAGGAAATTGAGACGCTATGCCAAACGGATACCGGAGCCATTGAAGGCGCGCTTGCAGTCAAAAATATCAAGCTAGCTGAAAAGCTTGATGCGAAAGGTAAGCAAAAGCGCAAGGCGCAATCTTTGGTGGCTTTCAATAGCCTGACAGGTGAGCAGCAAACCAAAGCCAATGCCAAATTGGTGATTCTTAAAGCTCGCGAGATGTACTTGCAACCGTTTGTGGATGTTAACCGCCTTACTGTGGGAGAAAGTCAGTTCATAGAAGAGTACAACCGAAAGGCGTTAGGCATAGACATCTGGGTATATAACGCGATTAAGCAGATCAGCTGGCGCACCTGTCGTCGCTGGGCTGAACTACTTGATAAATCAGGAATGACAGCGTTAGCGGGGAATTATTCCGGTAATAAGCGTCAGGGGAAGATAGAGCAACAGTCAGATCTTCAAAATTACCTGATGGCCGTGATCACGGGCAAGCCCCATCTGGCGCAGCGTCCGCATGTACTCCATCGGATGATTAAAGAAAAGCACGAGAGCTACCCGCATTGGGATATCCCAAGCTCTTCATCGATTGGCCGCTGGGTAAGTAAATGGATGGCCGATAATGGTGCTAAGTTTGTCCACCTCACTAACCCCGATGCCTACAACAACAAGCATCGGCCATTGTTCGGGAAAATGTACCCATGGGTACAAGCACCAAATGATTGCTGGGAATTTGATAGCACTCCAACCGATGTACAGTTGCGGGTTAACGGCAAATTGGTTCGCTACAGCATCATAGCTGCCATTGATGTGTACACCCGTCGGGTCAAATTGCTGTTATCACCCACTTCCAGTTCAGAAGGGATCTGCCTACTACTCCGTAAATGCCTAATGGATTGGGGTGTACCTAATGAAGGAGGAATCGCCCGAACCGATAATGGGTCTGATTACGTATCAAAACGTGTTACCGCCATTTTTGACATGTTGGGCATCGACCAATCAAAAGCTAATCCGTTTTCAGGTTGGGAGAAACCCTACATCGAGCGCTTTTTCCGAACCCTGAGCCAAGGGTTATTCGAGTTGCTACCTGGATATATCGGTCACTCAGTATCAGACCGTCAGCAGATTGAAGCGGCCAAAGCGTTTGCCCAGCGTATAGGTGAGGGTAAAAAGAAGGCCCAGCAAGAAGCACTGGAATTAGCGTTAACACCCGATGAGCTTGAAAGCGTGATGAATGATTGGCTAGAGCACCGCTATAACCACACCGTGCGTGAAGGGCTTAATGGAAAAACACCGTTCCAAGTCTATACCGAGTCCGGTTACCGACCAAATGTGGTGGTTGATGAACACAGCCTAGATTACCTGCTTAACTACATCGGTGATGCAACCGTGATCCGGGGACGAGTATCTGCGAATAGCATCAAATACACCGCGCCAGAGCTGATGAACCCAGATTGGGATCGCAAGCGAGTCCGTGTATTCCTCGACCCTAGCAATGTTGGCCGTGCCACTTTGTACCCTGTTGATAACTGGGACTGTTTCATTGAAGCCGTGAATATTGATTTGGTTGGCCGTTCTATTGATCCGGCAACCTTCCGAGAGCAGCGCAAGCTGCAAAATAAAGCATTAGGAGAGTTCCGCCGCAGTGCCAAGAAGCTGCAAACGGAATTTGGTATAGATACCCAATATGCCGAATCGCTGGCGGCAGACAAAGCTAAAAACACCCTGACGGCCTTCAAGCAGCCATCAGACATCACCAGCAATCCAGCACTGAATAGCTTAACCAAAGCCGCGAAAACTAAAGACACTCCGGCGTATAGCGAGGCAGAGCTGCAGCATCTGGAACAGGCAAGGAAACAGTTGGAAGAGAAAGAAACACAGCTTAGTCAGCAGAAAAGCCATCTGCACAGGAACATCCACGACAAAGCCCGCTACCTAGCCGAGCAATCATTGGTGCGCGATTTAACAGAAAAAGAGAAAGCGTTTTTGAAGGATTACCAAAAGAAAAATCAAATAGGGAAACGAACAATTCAGGAAATTATGGCACGTCGCCGCCAAGCATAACGTGCCATAGAGCAAAGTAACTTATCAGAAACTCAACCCAAAAGGATCATAACAATGAAACCAGTTGTTGCACCAGTTAAAAATGTATCTGCAACCCAAATTGCATTCAGTACTTTATTTCAACGCGCTCTTGGTGTGCCTGGAATGGCGTTAGTTCACGGGCCATCGGGGTTTGGTAAAACGACCACCACAACCTACCTCTACAACCAAGTCAATGGCATTTATGTCAGTGCCCGTGCGCACGATACTACCTCAAGCCTGACCAGCCGCATTGTTGAAGAGCTTGGCGCACAGCCGAAACATCGCATCAGTAAAAATGTCGATTACATTATCGAGCAAATGAGTATGTATGAGCGTCCGCTGTTCATTGATGAAGCAGATTACCTGATGAATGACACCCGCATGCTCGACACCATTCGTGATCTTTACGACGGCACCGAAACCCCAGTAATCCTCATCGGAATGGATCAGATTGCTCGCCGTATCAGCGCGCACAAACAATTCTATAACCGCATTTCAGAGTGGGTCGAGTTCAAACCTGCCGATTTGGAAGATGTGCAAATTATGGCGGATTACCTGCTTGAAGAAGGCATCAAAGCCGAGCCAGAACTGCTTGATCATCTGCGCCAGAGCACCAATGGCGAAATGCGCCGAATCACCATCGGCTTAACCAAAATTGAAGCCTTAGCACTTGCCAACGACCTAGACCTGATCACCCTAGATGATTGGGGCGATCAGCCATTCCATGGCCTCAGAAGCCTTGCAGGATAGGAGTTCGACATGACGAACCGACAGTTGGCATGGATGTTTATTTGTCAGCTTCATCATCGAACCACCTTTACAGCACCAAAGCTGGCGGCGGCAACAGGGATGACAACCAAGGCCGCCAAGCGATATATACGGCAGTTCGAGAACGCAAAACGGATTGAAGCAACAGGTGACATGGAAATGTACAGCCATATGAAATTCCGAGTGATCAGCAAACGGCCAATTCCAGCATGGGGAGGGTGGCAATGCCGAAAACCGAATGTCCGACAGCGGATATGGAACAGTATGAGGATTCTGAAAACTTTTGGCCAGTATGACTTACAAGCGACAGCAGAGGCTGGAGAAAAAACGACTCGACAATTTATCCGTGCTTTAGAGAAAGCAAAGATCATACGTCGTAAATCAACGCCAGACGGGGACATCTTCCGCCTGAACCGCGATCTCGGACCGCGTCATCCAGAAATCAGGGGCTCAAGCATTCGCTGCCAAAACAGCGGAGCCATCTATCCCTTTATCAAGGAGCAGCGCCCATGAATTGGTTAGAGGCCATAACGGCAGAGTTAAGCAAAGCAGAGGTAACCCAGAACAAACTGGCCCGAGATCTTGGTGTGAGCACTTCCATGCTTAGCCAAGTGGTAAGAGGCATCTACCCCGGCAGTACCGAAACATTACAGGCCCGTGTAGAGGGGCGCTTGATGGATCGTACCGTGCAATGTCCGGTTAAAGGCTGTATTCGGCTGGATGAATGTCTCGATCATCAAGGTAAACCCTTTTCATCGGCCAACCGAGAGCGGGTCAAAATGCACCGAGCCTGTCGCTCTGGGTGTCCTAACTCAAAACTAGAGCCCACGGCAAACTCGCAACGTATCGATGTCCGAGTCAGCCCCAATGAAGAAGCCTATAACATCGACAGCCAACTGGCCTACATCAAACGCAGCGCGCAAGGTGACGCCCTGAAACTCAACGAGTTACTGGAAAAGGAACTGTCACGGCTGGCAAATCGATATAACCAGTTGCTCTGGAGCAGCAAATTCGCAAGGAGAAGCAAATCATGATCAGGCAAAAAGGAATTGCCGCCAAAAACAGATGTATCGACCGCGCCGTGCGTCGGTTGGTATCAAATGGCATGGAAGTGCGTTCCACCCGTGTCGGCAACATCCGGCCCGTCATTGAAATCGAACGGCCTAATGGCATGTGTCAGGGTTTTGATATTACCTGCCGGGCGCAGGGCCAAACCCAGAAAGTGCGGGTGGCGTCATTGTGTGGTTGCCTAGTCACTTGGAGGGCATAGCCATGACATTAGCAGAGAGGATTGTTGAGCAGCTGAAAGAACGACCATTAACACGGCCTCAGCTATCAATACTGATTGATGAAGTAACGTCCAGAGCCATTCTTTACCAACTGAAACACCTAACAGACCAAGGTTTTGTAAGGCGGGGTAATGAAGCCTGCCGGGTTTATCGCCTTATTAAAGAAGAGGATCTTTTAGTGGAGTGCAAGAGCTGTAGCAGGCCTCGTCTTTGTTGGACGGTAACCAACGATGTCTGTAATTACTGCCAGAACATGCGTTGGCTGGAAGGTGGAACGCAAAAGGATCAAAAGCCAAAGGCAAATACGGCCAAAAGGAAGAAGCAACGAGCCAATACACGCTCAGCACAATATGCAAAAGATGATGCCAGTGCCCGTGCATTCCATCGTCTATTACGGGGGCAAACTATAGGCTCCTTACAAAGCAACAACGCAGTATAAAAAGGAATTTGTGAATGAATACCCAAGAAGTACAACCAACGTCGACAGCACCAGAAGGCTACATGTTTGACAGCAAACAACGCATGGTGCCAATCACAATGGTTGATGACTATGACATGGAAATAAATGATTTTGTGATTAAGCACACGGCTAAAGCGCGAGAGATCCAAACAGTGCTAAGGCAGTTCAAGCGAGACGTCTTCGACGACTGCAACGCCTTTCAAGAGCTGCTGGCCGAGAAGTACGAAAGCAAGAAAAAGAAAGGCGGTGCGAAAGGCGGTTTTTCCTTCACCGCTTACGACGGCTCGCTTCAAATCAAAATCACCGTGCAAGATCGCATTACCTTTGGCCCCGAACTTCAGGTAGCCAAAGAGCTAATAGACGAATGCGTACAAGACTGGAGTTCAAACGCCAACGACTACCTTAAAGTACTGGTGAACGATGCCTTTGAAGTAGACCGCGAGGGTAACTTGAATACAGGCCGTATTCTTTCCCTGCGTAAGCACAAAGATAAAATCATCGACCAGCGTTGGATCAATGCCATGGAAGCCATCGCCGATGCCATTATGGTCACAGGTTCAAAAACGTACCTGAATTTCCGAGAGCGTACCAGTGAAGGCAAATTGATTAATATCCCGTTGGATTTGGCGGCGTTATAGAAAACGCAATGAAGTAAATGAGCGAAACATCGCCCTTGTTAAAGCCGTAAAAAGGGTGATGTCTATCCAGCGTAGTGGTTGGGTACTGATGAGCAGCTAAATCAATTTATGAATAACGTCGAAAAATACACGCCCCCGCGTGGGCCTTCGTACACATTGAATTTAGGGTTAAATATGGAAAACCGAAATCGCTTAATACAACTGATTCATGTCGGCAAGCGAGAGCTAGCACTAGATGACGATACCTATCGCGCTTTACTGTTTGCCAATGGTGAACATTCTAGTTGTAGCAAAATGAACATTAAACAGCTAGAGCTCGTTCTGGCAGTAATGGAAATTCAGGGCTTCCGTCGCTCCCGGCGTCCTGCCTCCCGCGACATTAGTCCTTCCATGGACGTCAAACGGCAGGGGAAGGTTGGTAAAACACCGTTTAAACGCCGTTTAAGTCCTAAATCGGGTAGGGCCAAACATGCTGAAATCGACAAAATCCGTGCAATCTGGATCACCATGGCCCAACACGACATCGTGCGTGACCACAGTGAATCGGCATTGGATGCTTACGTGAGCCGTATAACCAACAGGAACAAAAGCGAAGGGGTTGAACATATTGGCTGGTGTAATGCCAAGCAAGCGTACACCGTGCTGGAATCACTCAAAAACTGGCATAAACGTGAACTTGCCGACCGAATGAAAGAAGCAGGGTGGGCAGTACCACTCAATCGAAACGGGTCAGGGCTTACCGGATATAAAGCCGTGGTCGAAGGGTATCAATTTATGATGGAGCAAAAAAAGGCGGTGAAAGATACGCCGGATGATGTTGGCTGTTAACCGCCTAAACGGAAGTAAGGAAAAGGTGACAAAACGCACACTTCATAACATTTTTAGTTTGAATTGTTTTTGCCTTTATTATGGATGTAAGTTGCCCCAAAATCGTCACAAACTTTCAATCATGTTTATGGTTATATACGCTTAAGTTAGAACGATTAATGGGCGGTATGGCTTCCAGATAGGTTGGAAAGGCTATTTTGGGTGCCTAATTGGGTTATTTACCATAATAGGCATAATGACTACCGAGTTTCGATACTTAAAGTGACATTTAAGAGCTGTGAGTTGAGCGCAGGCTCAATTAGTCCGTCTCTGTTAACATGGAGAAATATGCGATATTAAATGTTAGGAGTTTTCCATGTACAAGCCTTTGGGTCCTTATAAGCCATTAAAGTCTAGGTGTGCATACCCTGGAGATGAAGAAGCTCCTATGGGATACTTTTATAATTCAATGGGGCCTCTTGGTCGAATACAAATCGAACTGGATTGGAAAATGTTTGATTTCTGTCGGTTACAACAGATAACTCATAGCTACATTATGAAAAATGAAGAAGCAATAGACAAATTTGTTGAGGAAAATAAAGAAGCGCATTGCTAATGCAACTGAAGAAACAATGGGGTTTGTCAGAGCCCGTGAAAATATAAATGCGCAATCAGATTCAAATCGTCAAACATATCAATTTTCAAATCAGATGACAGTTGTGGGATTATGGGCGATAGCGGAGCAAACAATGGGGTTTGTTTATAAAAAAATGTCGGCGACTATTAATAATATTTCAGAAGACGCTATCAAAATTCCATACAAGTTTGAGGACTTTAGAAAAGAGTTCTTTAAATTGGGTATAACATTTGAAAATCTGGATACATACAATGATGCAAATGAGTGTCGAACATTAAACAATACAATTAAACATGGCCACAAAATAGAAGGGCATATTCTTGGGTTTGATTATTTTTCTTCATTGTCAGGAAAAAGGATCTTAGACGTAGACTTTGAACTACAAAGGTATATGACAGGTGTAATTCAATTTTTAAGTAACCTGATCGAAGAAGGTAATCAAATTCTTGACCCTTCTCATCCCAAACATTAGTTTTATGAGCGTTGTGTGGTATATAACCAAATATTTAACAAGGCACTAAGCGGCAGGAGGAAAAATGCGCAATTTTTTTGAACATTGCGATTACTTTGAGCGTTTAGTTACTAAACCTCTTTTCTATATAAAGCCTGAATATGAGCTTGATTGGCTGGATGGAAAACTTGTTGAAAGAGAAGATAGTTTTGCTTGCTATCTTAATCAGTTGTTTGATGAACTAGATAATGTTGTATCGCCCAATAATTACCACAAGTATGAGGATATTATTGCTGAATATTGTGCGCTAGAAGAGCCAACAATTCGTAAAAAAGGAATACTTTGGATTGGTCAGGATTACGGTTGGATTCTAGAAAACGGCTCATACGACGATATTGACGAACAAAATTTAGTATTAGCGATAGCTGGCAGAGTTAAGGCAGCAAAGCGTTTTAATCAGTGCAACTTTGATGAAATGGAGCATGGTCATAGAACGATGCTAACTGAACTTTTACAATGCTTTATCTATCATCGTTCAAACGCATAACAAATAACGGTTAAGTAGGTTCATGACATAACGCCCGTAAAGCGATCCAAGCCCATCATTGTATGGGCTTTTTAATAGATGGTGAGTGAACAAGTTATGTCAGCTATTAGCATTCGTCTGATGGTTACGCAGAAACAGAACAATTTATAGCCGTCTTCGAACGTTTTTTTACCCCTGCCCAGAAGCCTTGTATTGACCCGGTGATCAATCATATAGCTAAATAGGGAGATCGACATTAATTCAAGGTGGCAGCAATGGAACAGCAGCACGAGATCTTTAAAACGGAAACGTCAGAGCTGGAACTACTGATCAATAATGTTTCTGAAATTGCCGATGACAACGTCCGCAAGCGTTGGCCTTCCACCTTGCAGTCATTGAGTGAAGTGTTAAACAGCGAACTCAAACGCGCCAACATTGATGCGCCATATCTAGCCGACAAGCTCACTATTGCCCTTGGCCATTACTTTGGTGGCCGGGACATCTATATCCCCAATGGTTCCAAGCTGAAGTCCGCCCTACGTAATATTTCTATTTGGCGTGAATACAATGGTCGCAATATCGAGCAACTGGCGAATCACCACAAACTGACTGAACGACAAATTACCGAAATAATCAGAGAACAACGTCAGGCAGAAGTACGAAGAAGACAGCGTGAATTGTTCTGATGGTGTTAGCTCTTCCATGAGCTTGGTGCAATTAATCAATAAAGTGATCGTCAAAAAGAGGGATTTGCTGGGGATTGGTCTCAGGAGCTAAGGGGATCTGTATAACTTGTTCGTCAGATAAAACGTTTTGATAAATCATCTTACCGTCTACAAATATCTCAACTGTATGCATATTGGTATCAACCTATTTGGGGCTAAGTTAATACTTCCACTGTGAATGATAATTCCATATAAAAACAGAAGGTATTGTATCACACTTACTGCATATGAAAAATGTTCGTTATCCTGAACCCTTTCCAACTCACTAACAGCCATAATCCCCATAACATCAACGTAATCAAAACGATTTTAAAATCAGATTGCGGGGATACTCATGGACAAACTATTTCTCAAACGTCGTCACTTCGATCACGGCACCTATTCAACACTTCATACCCAAGATGGCGAACAGCTGTGCTGTATTATTGAACGCCCATGGCTAAATAACCAGCCCAACATTTCTTGCGTGCCTAAAGGTAATTACAAACTCACCCCGCATCAAAGCTCTAAATTTGGCACCTGCTATGCGCTCGAAGCACCGACGTTAGGGGTCACCCGTTATGGGCCAAGCCTACGTACTCACTGTTTATTGCACAAAGCCAACCGCGCCAATGAACTGCAAGGCTGCCTCGCACCAGGCACACACTTTGGCGTCAGTTATGGCGAGTGGGCAGTAATGAACTCGACCGAGGCATTCAACAAAATGATGACCTTTTTAGGCGGTAAGGAATGGCAGCTAGAAATAACCGGCGCATAGCCGTTGCTGGCATACAACATTCATTATTAGGAGTACCGCAGTAATGGACCCATTCACCATTTTCGGACTAGCGAAAACACTGCTCTCTGCCGGGCCGACATTGATCAAAACCGTCGGTGGAATGTTTGGCGACAGTGCCAGCGAAACTGCGGTGCGAATGGCCAACAAAATTGAGCAGATCGACAAATCCATCGCCCCGTTTGAAGTGAAGCAAAAGCACGTGGTCAACGAGCTGAATAAGCTATCGCCACAAGAGCTAGAACGCATGGGTAAGGTGCAGGTCGAACTGGCAAAAATTGAAGCCGAACGCCAGGCACGCCAGCTAGAGCATGAAGAAACCATTTTCGAATCCGGACAGCAGACGATCCGTGCTGGCGATAAATCCAGTCATTGGTTCGTCGCGTTAACACGGCCACTTTTGGCACTCATTAGTGCTTGTTCCGCAAGCTATTACGTTATCAGCAACCCCAAACCCGATATGGTCATTGCTGGTTTTCTGATTGGCTTAGCTGCGACTTACATGGGCTCGCGTTACAAAGAAAAAACAATGGGAATTGCGTCATGACCGATCTCATTGACTGCGCAGCTACTGAAACCGATGCCTATATTGCCGACTGCATTCATCGGCAGCGTAAGCCGGTGGAAATACCAGACGAAGATGAATCGGGGCGTTATTGTCTGGGCTGCGGGATCACTATTGACCCGCGTCGGATAGAAAAAGCCCCCGAGGCGGTGCGCTGTGTACCGTGCGAATCCATCATCGAGAAGATGGGCAATAAAGAGAAAGGTAAACATGGACGGTGAACTGATAAAAACATGGTGGCCGATTGTGGTAGTGGCGGGAGGTCTCGCGGGGGCTGGGGTATTTGCCTGGCTATCTAATCGCTTTGCCACCAAAGCCGATCACAGCAAGCTGGCAGAACGGATGACGGCGATAGAGAAAGTGCAGGCCAGCATGCCATCGAAAGACGATTGGCACGAAACCGACCGCCGATTAGTCAAGGTGAGCACCCAAAATGAAGCGATTTTAAACTCGATAAGCAATATCGAAAACCGTCTCGCCATGTTGTACGAAAACGAATTTAGAAAGGAGCAAAAATAATGGCGATCACGCAAATTCTCCGAGAGCACCAGCGGCTTGTCATCTTGCGTCTGCTGTCTGAGGTGCCTGGATATGATTTGAACGAGTCAATTATTCAAGATGGCCTAGATCGCTATGGCTTAGATATTAGCCGAGATGCACTGCGGGCAGAGCTGGAATGGTTGAGTGAACTGGGATTAATCACACTTGAAAAGCTCGGTTCCACTTACATCGCGACCTTAACGGGGCGAGGTGAAGATGTGGCAAGTGGTCGTGCAAAGGTGTCAGGAATTAAAAAGCCACGACCGGGGGAATAATGATGACGGATAAAACAGATAACCCCACCCGTGGCCGTCGCAGCAAAATCGACTTATTGCCTGATGACGTAAAACAACTGCTCGATAGTTTGCTGCGTGATGGAAAGAACAGCCAGCAAGAAGTGCTGCAGGCCGTGAATGAATACATTGAACAACAAGGCTTACCAGAAGATTTGAAACCGAGCCGTAGTGGTTTAAATCGTTATTCATCTCGAATGGAAGCCATAGGTAAAGACCTGCGTGATGTGCGTGAAGTCTCGCAAGCGCTGGTGGCCCAGCTTGGCGATAAGCCAACGGGCGAAGTATCCAAACTCATCCTTGAAATTGGTCGCACCCAACTGTTCAAAGCCATGATGAACGCCAATGAAAACGACGGTGAAGTCGATATCGGCATGATCAAAGATGCCATGCTCGCCGCCCAACGTCTTGAAAGTGCCGCAATGTCTAGCCACAAGCGCGAAAAAGAAATTCGCAAAGCCTTTGCAGATGAAGCAGCTAAGGTGGCGGAAACCGTTGCTAAAAAAGCAGGAATGACCGCCGAAACAGTATCCAGCATCAAAAAAGAAATACTAGGAATAGCCTAATGACTACCGCCTTTCGTCCAGAATTGAATCACATCACCGATGTCGTTATTCATGCGTTCGACCCTAATGAATTGCTGCTGGGTTACCAGAAACGTTGGATGGAAGATAAGTCGGTTCTAAAGATTGCCGAGAAATCCCGCCGTACTGGCTTAACCTTTGCCGAAGCCGCCGATTCATCACTAACCGCTGGCACCGCAAAAGGAGAAGGCGGTAGCAACGTGTTTTATGTTGGCTCCAATAAAGAAATGGCACGCGAATTCATCGATGCGGTGGCCATGTGGGCTAAGGCATTCAATAAAGTTGCCAGTGAAGTACAAGAAGAAGTGCTCACCAATGAAGACAAAGACATCTTAACCTTTGTCGTCTACTTCGATTCCGGCTTTAAAGTTCAGGCGCTCAGTTCCAATCCATCTAACCTACGGGGTATGCAAGGCACTGTTATTATAGATGAAGCCGCCTTTCATGAACGTCTGGCCGAAGTGCTTAAAGCCGCGCTCGCTCTTACTATGTGGGGCGCAAAGGTGCGTTTAATTAGTACCCACAATGGCGTGAGCAACCTGTTTAACTCACTGATTAATGACTCGCGAGCAGGCAAAAAGCGCTATAGCGTTCACACCATCACCTTGGATGATGCCTGTGCCGAAGGGCTTTATCAGCGTATCTGCCAGATCCAAAAAATCGAGTGGACGCAAGAAAAAGAAGACGAATGGAAAGCCAACCTGCTCAACGATACCGCCACCGAAGATGATGCCCTAGAAGAGTATTACTGCGTGCCAAAGGCATCCAGTGGTCAGTATATTCCCTCGGTACTGATTGATTCCGCAATGAAGCACGGCCCTAACATTTTGACCATCGAAGCCCCCAAGGGATTCATGGAATGGAGCGACGGTCAGCGTAAAGCGCATGTTGATGACTGGTGTAAACGCGTCTTAAAACCAGAGTTGGATAAACTCGATTTCAGTCACTCGCACTCGTTCGGAGAAGACTTCGCCCGCAAAGGGGATTTGTCCATCTTCGTCCCCTTGGGTATTCGACCCAACCTTAGCAAATACGTCCCGTTCGTGGTCGAGCTGCGCAACATGACCTATGAAGGTCAGCGACAAATCCTGCACTACCTGCTTGAAGGGTTACCACGAAAACGTGGCATGGCCTTCGATGCCACAGGTAACGGCGGCTATCTGGCTGAATCTGCCGCACTCAAATACGGCACTGAGATGGTCGATCAAGTTTCGCTCAACGATCCGTGGTATCGCGAATGGATGCCAAAACTTAAAGCAGAATTTGAAGATTTGAATCTCGACTTACCCCGTCATGAAGATATCAAAGACGATCTCAGCCATGTCCAAGTGATCAACGGCGTGCCCAAAATCGACAAAGGCAAAAGCAAAGGCCAAGACGGCAAACAACGTCACGGTGACTTTGCAGTGGGCTTGGCGATGGCCATTCGTGCCAGCTGGATGGACGGGGCCGCGATTGAATTCATACCACTACCCAGCAAGCAAGAATTGGCCGAAGACGATGATCTGTATGCAGATCTGTTTCATGAACAAGGGCACGCCTTTGACCAAGGCTGTTACTAAATAAGGCCGAACTTAAGGATAAGAACATGGCGATATCACCAATTGTAGATTTATGGGGCCGTCAAATAGAGACGGCCGATCTGGATGAGCAGCAAACCGACAGCGATGCCAAACTCAGCGATCTTAAACGCCACTTTGCAGGGCATCCGTCATCAGGACTTACCCCCGCGAAACTGGCAGGTATCATGAAACGTGCCGAAGACGGCGACTTAATCGCCCAGTGCGAGCTGGCCGAAGACATGGAAGAGAAAGACGCCCATATTCAGTCAGAGCTGGCAAAGCGCAAAATGGCCCTGCTCAATATCGATTGGAACATCCGCCCGCCACGCAATGCCACAGCAGAAGAGCAGCGCGATGCCGACATGCTGCAAGAACAACTCGAAGATGCAACTTGGTTAGAAGATGCCTTGTTTGATATGGCCGATGCCACCCTCAAAACCTTCTCAAATCTCGAACTGAAATGGGAAATAATAGAGGGTGTGCATAGCGTCATCGGCTACGACCACCGCGATCCATCGTGGTTTCAGACTCATCCCGATAACCGCAACCAGCTGCGCCTGCGTGATGGCAGTTATGAAGGGGCCGAGCTGAACCCATTCGGCTGGATATCTCACACAGCCAAAGCCAAGTCAGGTTATCTAAGCCGCCGTGGTCTGGTGCGTGTCTTGGCGTGGCCGTTCTTATTCAAAAACTACAGTATTCGTGATTTAGCCGAATTCTTAGAAATTTACGGTTTACCCATTCGGTTAGGAAAATACCCAGAAGGGGCGACCGAACGCGAGAAATCCACCTTGCTGCGGGCTGTCATGTCGATTGGTCATAATGCGGGTGGCATTATCCCCAAAGGCATGGATATCGACTTTCAGAATGCCGCAGAAGGAGCCAGTGATCCCTTCATGGCCATGGTCAATTGGTGTGAAAAATCCCAGTCGAAAGCCATTCTGGGTGGCACCCTTACCAGCCAAGCAGACGGCAAAACCAGCACCAATGCATTAGGTAACGTACATAACGAAGTGCGAGAAGAAATCCGCGACTTCGACCTTAAACGTATCGCCGCCACCTTAACCCGTGATTTAGTGTTCCCGCTGTATGCCTTAAATGGCAAAAGCTATCGAACCCGTCACCGTATTGCTCGTTTTGAATTTGATCTCACCGAAGCAGAAGATATCCAAATGTTATCGACCGCTTTGCCTGGTCTGGTCAATATGGGGATGCGAATACCGCTGGAATGGGCGCACGATAAAACCCAAATACCACAAGCGAAAGACGGCGAAGCGATTCTAGGTTCGGTTCAGCCACCTGATCCACAATCACAAGCCGAACTAAAGGGGTTGGCTGTGCTGAAGGCATTGGCCAATCAACCTGATACTGCAGACCTACAAACAAAGAAGCTGCAGCAAGAAGCTGGTGGGTTAATGGCCAACATGCTCGCGCCAGTGCGTGAACTGGTGGAGAGTGTAACCAGCCTGCCCGAACTGCGCGATAGCATCTTGCAACTGCAAGGAGTGATCAGCACCGAAGAGTTGGGCGAGGTGATGGCACAAGCTATGGCCGCTGCCGAACTGGCTGGTATCAGTGATGTCGCGGATGGCAAATAATGCCAGTTCAATACGGTAGCCTGCCGTTCAAACAGCAGATCGCCTATTTTCGTAATAAAGCCAATGTACCTTCTGAGCGTTGGGCCGATGTGTGGAAAAACGCCCACGACCGAGGCTTTATGGTTGCCGGAGCCATGAAAACTGATCTATTGGGTGATTTTCGTCAGGCGGTTGATACGGCCATTGCGGATGGTAAGTCGTTAGGCTGGTTTAAAAACCAGTTTAACGACATTGTTCAAAAGCATGGCTGGGAACATACAGGCAGCCCGGGCTGGCGCGCTCAAGTCATTTATGAAACCAATATTCGCCAGTCATACACCGCAGGGCGTGATCAGCAAATTGAACAAGTCAAAAGCCGTCGCCCTTACGGTATTTACAAACACTCAGGGGCAGAGCATCCCCGTCATGAGCATCTTTCGTGGAATAACCTAGTATTGCCACTCGATGATCCGTGGTGGGACAGCCACACCCCGATTAACGGTTACGGCTGTAAGTGTAAGAAGTTTACTGCCAGTGAACGCGACTTAAAGCGCTTAGGGTTAGAGGTGGCTAACCAAGCACCGAAAGTCGAGACCTATGAATGGGTCGATAAAGTGACAGGGGAGGTACACAACGTACCCAAAGGGATTGATCCCGGCTTTGATTACACCCCGAAGAGCAGCGCCCAGTTAACCGAGAAGACCAAGCAGATAGTGGATAACAAGCCGCCACTGGAAGAACGGTTAACCCCTCGGATTGTTGATCATGCATTCTCGACCATCAAAGGTGTCGATGCCAAAGGGATAAGTGCATTGCTAGCCGAGCTGGATACACCGCAGGTAGCTGCTTTTGAACAGGTACTCAAACAGCATGACATAAAAACTCTGGTACTAAAGACCGGTGAAATCAACGACAGTCGCAAAGGGCGTGCGCTGGGGAGTGAGATAGAAGAGTACCTGCAAAGTGGGGCGGAGCTTTCTCACTGGAACTATACCAATCGACGGCCCAGCCGCACTAACGGTTTTACCTCCCGCAGCTGGAACCATGTGGTGGTCAAAGCCAAAGCCGCCGATAACCTGAACAAACTTGATATTGCCGCGCTGACAGAATCACTTGCCGAAGCGGTGCGGCTAGGCAAAACCGCAGATCGTCCGTGGTCGTTTTCAGCTGCCGCGAACCAAGCCCAAGGCAACCCCGCGCGGGTGTTTTCCACATGGGCACACGAGATGGGCCATCAGGTCTATTTTAAAGCCGGACGCCCGTCACTACCATCAGAAGTCAAAGGCCGTGTTTCACTGACTCGTTATGGTGGCCGGAATGATGATGAATGGTTTGCCGAGCACTTTGCGGCCTGGTTGTTATCACCCCAGACATTGGATCAGGCGTTGCCAGAGGCTCACCGGTTCATTAGTGAGGTGGTTGAAAAGGCTGGTACACTGTAATCAGAGAGGGAGAAAGCCAGATGGACAAACTGGAACAAGCGGAAGTACTGTTTAAACAGCCTTTAACCATTGAATCGCTGCGGAAGCTAGACACGTTAGAGCGTCAGGCGAGAGGTCAGGAAGCTGACTATATCGGTGAATTATGGGAAGCCGTATTTGCTGCCGCTGACGAAAACGTGCTAACACAGGCCCGCAAAGAAGGGCTGATTTAATGGCGGGGGCTAACTATTCAATTCGGTTAGATGGCATTGAGTATATCCGTGAACGCATTAATGAGCTGTTAACGCGAGGGCAAAACCTCGAACCCGCCTTTCAGGATATCGGAGAGATGCTGCTCCTTAGCCATAATGAACGGTGGGCTAAGCAGGAATCACCAAATGGTCAGCCATGGCAATCACTAAATGAAGACTACAAGAAGCGGAAGAAAAAGAATCAAAGCTTAATTCTCGTATTAAATCAGCACCTCGGCCGAGAGCTGAATTACAGTGCTTGGCGAATCGGCATGACGTTTGGTACTCCTTATGAATATGGTGCTATCCATCACTTCGGTGGTTCCCCAGAGATGCGGCCACAAAACGCCGCCATTCCCACCCGCCCCTGGTTGGGAGTTTCAGATGTGGACACCGAGCAAATTTATCAGATCCTGAGCGATTTCCTGACAGTAGACTAAAGCCCCTGTATTTCAAGCTAAGCGATTGAATGAGCTTCTGGTACAACGGTGGGGATGAGAATGAGTTAAATGCATCTAAATGGATTTAAACGGGGTGTATACAGATGTGTGGGATATGGAGATGCAAGCTGGCAAGCTTTTGTCCAAAGGCTTGCTGACTCGAGGGGTAACACGGAAATGCCCCATTCCTTCTCAGTGTTACTGTTTGAGATTATGAAATATTCCTCGATGTTCAATATCGCAACTTTGAAACACTGATGAAACCCACTGTATAGCGTAGAATCCTATGTTAGCTAACATGATGATCATGTATTATGGCTGACTTGGTATTTACTACCGATAGAATTTACAATTAATAAAGGCTCCAATTTGTCAGCTCAAAAACAACCAATCATCTTTTCATTCTTCTCTGGTAGTGGGTTTTTAGACTTAGGCTTTGAAATGTCTGGGTTTGATGTTCGTTTCATTAACGAATTCCACAAACCATTTTTAGAAGCATATCAGTACTCAAGAAAGGTGATGAAACTACCAGAGCCAAAATATGGCCATTTCTTAGGTAGTATTGAAGATTTCGTAGCAGGTGATCGTGCACAAGAGCTAGCCGATCATGTAGAAGATGCCAAGGCTGATTCACTTGTTGGCTTTATTGGCGGCCCACCGTGCCCTGATTTCTCTGTAGCTGGGAAAAACAAGGGTTCAGAAGGTGAGAACGGCAAGTTAAGCCGCGTTTATATCGATGCAATTATTAAAAACAAACCAGATTTTTTCTTATTTGAAAATGTAAAAGGGCTTTGGCGAACGGCCAAGCACAGAGCTTTTTATGATGAGATGAAACAGCGTTTGGAGAACGAAGGCTACATCCTTACAGATCGTTTAACAAACTGTATTGAATATGGGGTTCCTCAAGATAGAGACCGTATTCTGCTTTTTGGTATCCATAAATCACGTGCCGGTGAAATCAACTCAACAGAGTTAGAGGCGCAATTTAATTGGGAAGCAGAAATTAAGTTTGATAAAGAAATCGTATTAGACAAGTCTATGTGGCCTGAGCAATCAAGCTATAAAGAGAACTCAAAGCGTAAATTGCCCAAAGAGTTGGAAAGCTACAGCGAACTGACGGTAGAGCACTGGTTTAAGGCTAATGATGTCAGCAAGCATCCAAACGGGAAACATCATTTCAAGCCATATTCTGAAAGGTTTAAAACTGTACTAGAAGGTGATGACAGTAAAAAGTCATTTAAGCGATTGCATCGTTATCGCTACTCCCCAACAGCAGCCTATGGAAACAATGAGGTACATTTGCACCCATACAAATCACGTAGGCTAAGTGCAGCTGAAGCTCTTGCAGTTCAATCATTACCAAAAGAGTTTTGTTTCCCGCCTACAATGACACTTTCAGACATGTTCAAGACTATTGGTAACGGTGTCCCTTATCTAGCTTCCAAAGGTTTAGCTGAAACCATTCAAATTTATCTTGAATCGCTGTAACAAAGAGGAGCAACTTGCTCCTTTTTTATGCGCTAAATAACGTTATAGTTCGTTTGAATACAAATCTAGAATGCTCGTGTTAGAATGGTAGGTAACATAACACATTGTTAGCTGGTAGATTTTATGCAATTCCAAGAAGTTCTGAGATACTTAGAACAAATGATAGGTTTAAGTCTTCAACCTATTAATGATTCAAACGAACCACTAGTAATCCTTTCTATTGATTTCGAGAAGAGTAATTACGTTGTTGATAAAACGTCTACAACAAAAAGACGTACTCGCTCATTTATAGAATTGCAAAAAATCTTAGTAGAATTAAATCAAAAAGGTTATACGAACGTTGACCAAGCTTTGAGTGGAGCTGGTACTAGTCGTCACCAACCAGAAACTATTTTTGCGAATCTCCCTTGTGTTGAACACTTTAAGTACGACAAAAAGAAGCACCTTCACCTCAAAGACTCAGAGACGCACTCTGTCGGTACAATAAAAGAACTTAGTGCTTCTGAAACTCGTGATATGAAGAAGAGAATAGATCGTTATCGTGACTTTGATATTTCTCAATTCTATCACCTACATAGAGAGCAAACCCTAGAATTAAAAAAATCACTCACCAATATATTTACCAAATACCCAGGGGAAGCTGACGTAGAAACCGCATCAGAAACCCTTTCTAAAATTGAAGATCTTGAGGTCAAACTTTCTGAAGCAATAGTGAACCTTGAACAAAGTCAGCATGCTTGGTCTTCAGCTGATGATGATTCAGCTGATGATGATTCAGCTTCAACATCTACAAATGATGACGATGAGGGTAATGATGATCAGGGTCAGGTTGACATGGACTCAAGTCAGAATGTTAAAGGAATAGTGCCAACTCGTATTACTCAAGTTAGCCCTACGGTCTCACTACTGTATGATCGTGTGCAGCATGATGAAATTGATTTAAAGCCAGAGTATCAAAGAAAGGAAAAGATTTGGCCGATCAAAGATCAAGCTAGACTAATAGAATCTATTCTACTTGGGTTACCTTTACCTGCGTTCTATTTTGCAGAACGTCGAAATACAGACCCACAGATAGATGCAGATTTTATTTGGGTTGTTATCGATGGTTTACAAAGAACAACGACTTTGGTGGAGTTCATGAAAGGTGAGTTCGAGTTAAAAGACTTAGCTCAGCTTCCTCAGTATAATTTATATAAATTTAAAGATTTACCTCGTAAAGAACAGAGAAAGATTAGAGAGTACCAAATTCACGGACATTTGATTCAAGTATCAAATGATAGTGAAGAGATGATACGAGAACTATTCCACCGCATTAATACGTATGGAAAGAATCTAACTTATCAAGAAATTCGCTCAGCATTATACCCAGGTTCTGCGAATCGATTCCTGAAGTATTTTGCCTCTGAACCAGCATTTATTGATGGTGTCCCCGCTAAAATAAATTCTGATCGAATGCTTGATGTAGAGTACGTATTGCGAGCTGTTTCATATTTGGTTCTGGGTTTTGAAACGTATGACTATAAAACTAATGATGAATTCTTATGTCAGACATTAAAAGCGTTAAATGAATTTGAATATGATATAGATAAGCCATTATCTGATGCCGATGAAATATTTCAGGATATAGATTACCGACTAAGGGAATCGATGAAAGTTATAACAAGTATTTTTGGTGTAGATGCTTATAAAAAAGAGCCAAGTGGAAAACTCAATAAAATTTTATTTGAGTTGTTAGTTTCTGTATTTGCAATGATGTCAGACAAGCAGAGAGACTTAACTTGTACACCACAAAATTCAAGTTTCATTCGTAGTAGTTTATGGAAAATGATAGAAGATGATGAAAGTCCAAAGATGTGGGAGTCTGAAATATATGAAGAGCAAAACAGAGGATTCAATTATGCAATCTCCAATTCGACAGGCAAGAGAGTCACGGTGTTATATCGTTTTAGATGTTTTATAGACATGTTGAATACTATCGAAGGCATTAACTTAAGCTCTATTGGCTTGTTAGAAAATATAAATTTAGAATTGGAACTTTAAAAATGATTGATGAAATTGTCTTGAAAAACTTTAAGTGTTATGAAGATCAACCATTTTTATTTAAGAATTTGACAGTGTTTTGTGGTAATAATTCTGTTGGGAAAAGTACAGCGATACAGTCTTTATTGTTAGCGCTACAAAATAATTTCTCATCTACGCTCGAGTTAACAGGGGATTATATCTCTCCTGGAACTTATGATGATATTCACAATAGAGATGCCAATGAAGATGGTCTCTCTATTCATCTAGATACTTCAGTAGGAGCTATCAGTTGGGGTTATAGTGACGCAGAGTTCTCTGATGCGAAGAGCAGAGAAGTAGAGGAAGCACCTCTTCCACTCTTGGATCATTCTAGCACGACTGTTCGGTATGCATTGAGGGAGCTATACCAAAATGATTTCAATTACTTATCAGCAGAGCGATTAGGGCCGAGAGATTACTCTCCATACTCAACAAAAAGGCGTTCTCAAAACTGGCTAGGTACAAGTGGGGAGTTTACTTCACAAGTATTGGAGATGTTCACGAAAAACACACAAGGGATTTCGAAAAGCGATCCTAGAACTCATGTGAATTTGGAATCCAAGCCCGTGAATTCAAGGGCGGAAAATCTATTCGAATGGATGAATGAGATATCCCCAGGGGTATTTATAAAAGCAAAATCAGAAAAAAAAATGAATATCGCAAACACTGAATTCCAGGTTAGTGGTCATTCTTATAGAGCAGTTAATGTTGGCTTTGGTTTGAGCTATTCACTTCCAGTAGTTCTTTCTTTACTTATGGCAGAAAAGGGAGGCTTGGTTATTATTGAAAACCCTGAAGCTCACCTCCATCCTCGCGGTCAAAGTTATTTAGGTCGTTTAATTGCTTTAGCGGCTGAAGCTGGAGTTCAAGTAATAGTTGAAACACATAGTGATCACGTTATGAACGGTATTCGTTTAATGCCTAGGTTAGGAAAGGTAGAACCTACGAATATTATCTATTACCAAATTACAGATAAAGTAGGTGAAGAAAAAGTTAAACGTATTACCGTTAATAGACAAGGGCAGTTTTCAGAATGGCCGGAAGGCTTTTTTGACCAGCAGGTAATTGATATGCAAATCTTATTGTCAGGTAAGGAATAATGAAAACTAGAGTAGCAGTTTCAAATTTTAGTTTGGATCTATCTCATTTTAAGTCTTTTGAAGATTTGAACAATTCTTTGTCTAAATTGAAAGATGTGCAAAGTTTGTTACCTCAGAAAAAGGTAGAATTTTATGCAGGGAATGACATTATTGAACACAGTGGGTTTGGTCTATCTTTGATTCAGCAATTAGATAACTTTCAATTTATGGGAGATCTCGGATTGAAGGGAATGTTGCTTAACACACTTTATCAATCCCACCTTTCAGGATTTAATTTATCACTTTCAACAAATGAATTAATGGTTAAATCAGGAGTGATGCCTAAAGTTGGAGATGACGCCGGTTATATTATGTATGTCCCTCATCTGAATATTGCTCGAAACTACAAATTTAAGGGAAAGATTGAGTTTGCTGCCTACTATGAAGAGCTTCTTTCTACACACCCTGTGAGTAATGAAAGTTATTTTGAAAGAGCTTCTAGTCATTTCAGCAATCTTCTTTATCAAAGTGAATGTGGTGAGACATTGGATAGAGTTACGGATGGTTTTTGTAATTATTCTGTTGCCTTCACTCGCTGTCTAAAAGCTTTAAATGATTTGAGCCCAATAGCAGAAAGGTCGACGCTTGATAAGATTCGAACGATTGGAGCAAAGGCAGGGTATGAGTGTACTGAAGAGGGAGAATCTCATCAGAATTTCAAATATCCATTCGATTACAATAATGTTTCTTATCCATCTTTAGGATGCCAATATCATTTAAAGCCATCAGGAAACAATTATGACGGTGACTCTAGCTTTCACCACAAAAGGCTGTACTTTGGGTTTATACCTTTAAATGCCGAAGAGTGGAAAATTGCAGTAGCTGCCATAGGGCCCCATATCAGTACGCATGACCTAACTGACAGATATGCTAAACAAAGAAGGTAATGTTGTTACAAGGAGCTATGTTTTTAATAATCTTCTCTCTAAGCTCTTCAATTAAGGTATTGTGATACGAGCGATAGTGTAGTTTTCTATGACAGCTAGGACATAGTGCTGCGCAGTTCTATACAGTATCTAGGCCGTTATCTTTTAAGCGAGTTAAGTGGTGTACCTCTAAAAATGGAGTACCATCTTATTTTTCGAAAGGTACACCATCTCCACATAGTTCACATTGACCTTCTTCTCTACGAATAATTCAGCCTTTAACATTTTTTGACCGTTTATATGATTTTGTCGTTGTTTCAACAAACTTAAGAGCACATCTCTTTCAGGACTCTTGGGTTCAGTTATTGCTTTCACTAGAGATTGCGTTACAGCATCGAGAAGACCGACACCGATATATGGCAGGTTGTATTGGATGAGTGAATTTGGCCAATTGGTTAGAGGCGATTGCAATGCTTTTGATAATCAGTGAGGTGCTAGTTTAGTAATTCATCTAAAACGGAATTGTCCATCTTCAAGTCAGTCAAAACGGGCTGACTTAAGCTCCGCATTCCCGAATCCCTTCCTTCCCAGTTAATCCCCTTATAGCGCCACACTGGCGCTATGAAAACATCAAAACGTACACACATCGATCAGGCAGTTTTATCTGCCAACCTTACCGGTAACCTTGCTGTGCTGGTCGCAGACTTAAACCAGTCAGATGATGGTTGGTACCAGCTGCTACCTGCGGGCAAGTTCAAAGCCCGTGACGGTCGCCCCCACGATACCGCCGATGGCTATTGGCACCTTAATGCCGATCTTGCCGCGCAAATGATAGCGGCGACTAAAGCCACTGCCCCCAAAATCCTGATTGATTACGAACATCAAACCCTCAATACCGCTGAAAATGGTCAAAAGGCCATTGCATCCGGCTGGCTAGATAGTGACGTCGATATTGAGTGGCGAGAAGGGCAGGGTTTATATATTTGCCCCGATTGGACAGATACCGCTAAGGGCCATATTGACGCTAAAGAGTACGCCTTTCTTTCTGCTGTTTTCCCCTATAACAAACACGGTCACCCGTTACTGCTGCGCATGGCGGCTATTACCAATGATCCCGGTGTCGTCGGCATGGAATCACTGGCAGCCCTGTACGCAGAAAAGACGGCTGACTTCAATCTCAGATTAAATTCCCACACCGCCGGTATCGGCACCGAAATCAACCTGTACGGTCAAACGGAGGATCGTAATGTGAATGATCTATTGAAAAAGCTGCTCGGCAAGCTGGGTATCGAACTTGCTGACGATGCACAGTTAACTGACGCCCAGGGCGAAGCGGCGTTAACCGCGCTCAATGCCCTGAAAATTAAAGCGGATAAAAGTGGTGAGCTGGAAACCAGTATCGCGACACTGAAAGCCGAACAAGGTAGTGATATCGACCTGAGTAAACATGTGCCAATTGACGCCTATAACGGCGTGGTCGGTGAACTGGCTGTTTTAAAAGCGGGGGCAGATGCAACAGGTATTGATTCCGTAATTAAAGCCGCGAAGGACAAAGGTCAGATTGTTGAAGCAGAAACCGACTACTTAAAGCAGTTTGGCGAACAACAAGGCGTTGTTGCGTTGTCGGCAATGCTTGAAAAGCGCCCAGCCATTGCAGCCCTTACTTCGCAACAAACGGCAACCCAGCAAATATCTAAACCAACCAAGAACGATGACGATCTGACAGCAGAAGAGCTGGCAGTGCTCAAGGCATGTGATCTTGATAAAACCGCATTTTTGGCAGCGAAAAAGGAAAACAGCTAATGGGAACAGCAAAACGAACGGGCACTCGTCGTGACTATCCGGTTAAAGGCGGCCAGTACATTGGCGGTAATGCGGTGGTGATGTTAGCTGCAGGATTGGCTGTCGGCTTTGCCAGCGCCTCACCCACCGATATCTGTGCCGGTGTGTCGAACCTCGGTGTAGACAACACCACAGGTTTTGATGGTGAAACCCGTATTGGCGTTGAGGTTGGTGATCACAAGTTTCTGAACAGCGGTGATATCGATAATGCCGATGTGGGTTCAGATGCCTTCTTTGTTGATGAGCGCACCTTGTCAATCGATAGCGCCACCAATACGCGCCCCAAAGCAGGGGTGATCACCCAAGTAGAGAGTGACGGTGTGTGGGTGTGGTTGGGGATCAAATAGCTGGGCGTGAAATAGCACAGAAATAAACAGCTTGGAGTGAACAAAAGTGGATATTAATCAAAAGAATTTAAGCGCCCTATATACAGCAATTAAAACTGCATTTAACACCGGAAGCGGCAGTTATAAACCATTGTGGCTGCAATTCGCGACCATGGTGCCGTCTTCGACATCGGCGGAAGCCTATACCTGGTTAGGTCAGTTCCCCCGACTGCGTGAATGGGTGGGTGATCGTCAGGTCAAAAAATTGGCCAGTCATGATTACACGCTCAAGAACAAAAAGTACGAATCAACCGTGGCTATCCCAGCCGAAGCCATTGATGACGATGCCTACGGTGTGTTTATGCCGTTGTATCAAGAAATGGGCTACGCCAGCGCCTCGCACCCTGATGAAATGCTGTTTGCCCTAATGGCAGCGGGCTTTACTACCAAATGTTATGACGGTCAGTATTTCTTCGATGCCGACCATCCAGTAGTGAACCCAGCAACGGGTAAAGAAGAATCTGTCTCGAACATGCAGGCAGGCGCGGGAACCCCGTGGTTCCTGCTTGATACCCGTCGACCTTTAAAACCGTTCATTTACCAGAAGCGCAAAGACTATCGCCTCAATGCCAAGACAGATGCGGGCCAGTCAGATCACGTGTTCATGGCGGATGAATATGTCTATGGCGTCGATGGGCGCGGTAACTGGGGCGTCGCGTTCTGGCAACAAGCCTTTGCTTCAAAAGACACTTTAGATGACACCAATTTTGATGCAGCAGTCAGCACCATGATGGCGTTTAAGTCAGATGAAGGTCGCCCATTGGGGATCATGGCTAACGTGCTGGTGTGTGGCCCAAGCAATCGCAGTGCCGCGAAGAAAGTACTGGAAGCAGAAAACAAAGCTCAGGGTGAGAGTAACACCAACTATAAGGCCGTTGAATTAGTCGTGGTGCCTTGGTTGCCTTAATCCCAATTTGCTGACTAAACGGCATTAGCTGAATGCCGTTCCCCCCCTGTTGAACCTTGATATGGAGATCACAATGTTATGTCACAGCAAACTGTTATTGATAAAAAACTGGCGGTTACAAAGCTGGTGGTTAAAAGCGTGGCGCACGATGGTTACCGCCGCGCAGGCATGGCGTTTAGCACCGGCGAAAACATTCTGGCAGCGGGTACAGTTACCTGCTCGCAACTGGCCATGCTTGAAGCAGACCCGCGACTGGCAGTATCGGGCGCGGAAGGGACGCTTGCCGAAGCAGGTGCGTCAGACGATACGCCAGGGACACTGGTTCAAAGAGGTCTATCTGACGGTGTAATGAATTCTCAGGTCGCAGAGTTGGGAGAGTAAGCCTATGTACTGCACCCGAGAAGACATGATTACCCGCTTTGGTGAAGAGGAACTGACCGAGCTGACCGACCGTGATGGCAGTGCTGGTGGAACCGTGGATACAGTGCTGAACCAGGTAATAGATGATGCCAGTGCCACTATCGATGGTTATTTGGGTGGACGCTATGACTTACCCCTGCAGGTCGTTCCTCGGGTGCTAACCCGTACCGCATGTGATTTATCCCGCTATTACCTCTACGACGATCAACTGGGTGAAGAGCACCAGGCGGCTAAGCGCTATGTCGAGGCCATCCGTTATCTGGAAAAAGTCGGGCGCGGTGTGCTGCAGCTCGGGCTCGACAGCAATAACCATCGTCCTGAGACCAATAATATTGCCGCTATGACCAGTGCAGGGACGGTATTTGGTCGTCAGGGCAGTAAAGGATTTATCTGATGGATGACTTGGTCGCGCTGACAGTAGCCCGACTCAAGGCTGATAGCCCGCCTTGGAAGGATGTCAGTGAAATCGATGCGCTGAGCCAGCTGGATTTGAAGACAGCGGGCACAACCAGAACGCCAGCCCTGTATGTATTCCTAGTTGGAGAAACGCCTAGTCCAGATGTTCGAGGAGCCGGGGCTTACCTGCAGTCACTGACCGCGACTGTCGGCGTAGTGATAGTGGATGCCTCCCGTAACGGCAAGCCGATTAACCTTCAGCCATTGCGTAAAGCGTTGCGAAAGCGCCTGTTTGGCTGGTCGGGAGCGGATGACTTTGAGCCTTATTGGCTGGGTGGCGGTCGACTATTAACAATTCAAAGCGGCAGAGCCAGCTGGCTGGATAACTTTGTAACTGAATATACCGAGGATCAAAACGCTTATGGCCCGTAAAGAACGCAAAAAAATCATCGGCTTTGCCCTTGAAAATACCTATGGCGTCGATGCGCTGTCGGCTGAAAATATTGCCAATGGCGCGGTAATGAAGCATGTGCTGGGGCGTGAGTTTTCCATCACCCCGTTAGCCGGTGAATCTCAGGCGCTTGAATATGACGATGGCACTCTGGGACAGTCAGCTGAAATCATGACCGAAGTGTATGTTTCGGTTGAATTCACGGTAGATTTGGCGGCATCGACTAATCCGGCCAAGGCTGCACCGTGGGGTGACTTAATGGCTGCTTGTCTGCGTCGGGTCACCGAAGATGCCGAAAACAGCCAGACAGTTTACAGCATCGATGATGATACAACAGGTAGCCTAACACTCTATTACTACCAGTCGGGCACCTTACATAAAGTAGTTGGCACGCGAGGCAGTCTGTCATTTAACGCGGTGGCCAAAGCTTTCGGTGGGATCAAGTTTGCCTTTACTGGTCTGCATGTACCGGCAGAGGCGCAGGTACATCCCGCCCCAGATTTTTCGACATGGCTTACACCGCTAAAAATTGGGGTGCAGCATTCCAGTTTTACCATCGATGGCACAGCCGCCAAGCTCATTTCTCTTGAATATGATCAGGCTAACCAAGTGCCATATCAGGAATATGTCGGGCATGAAGAGGTGATGATCACTGACTATCAGCCGACCGCCACCATGGTGATAGAAGCGCCGAAGCTGACAGAGTTAGATGTGTTTGCGTTGGCGCAAGCTGGTGAAGAGCACGAACTGGTGTTCACTAATGGCTCAATCGGTAATCAGGTGATTTGGCAAAGCCCGCGAGTGCAACTTGGTCGCCCGACCTATGGCGAGCAAGACGGCACCCAAACCTACAGTATTCCGCTGCGCATTATCTCGAATGCCGACCAATTCATTACCCGATAAACCGTGTTTAAACACGATTTAAAGCACGGTGCGGTCGATTAAATTAGGAAAAAACATGTTCAAACTTGTAGCTGAAAGAAACGTAAAAGCCTGGCCTGTCAGTATCAATGTGCCAGTAGATGGCGGCAAGGTAGAAACCTTTGACATGACCATCGATTTTAAGCTGGTCGATAGTAAGACATTCAATGAACTGAGCCGTAACGGCGACGCGGCAATGTTTACCAAGGTGATCACTGGCTGGTCGGGTATCGCTGATGAAAGCGGTGAATCACTGGTCTTTACCCCAGAAAACCTCAAAGCGGCTTGCTTGAATCCGCACTTCACCGCTGGTGCCTTGTCGGCCTACCTGAAAGCCATGAGCGGGCAGGCCAGCACAAAAAACTCCTAGACGCAGTACGGGCAGCCATTAAGCGCCAACCCGTCACTGCGAAAGATGAACAAGAGTGGCAGCAAGAGCTGGCCAGTTGGGGAGTGAGTCAAAATCCCGAAGCGACAACGAATGATGACACCGATGAAACGATAGAAGTGTGGCAAGAGCATGCCGACGTGCTCGAATGGTGGCTCACAATTCCCGCCTTTCTGCGCTGGAATGGCTTCTGTTGCTTAGGTATGGATGTCTGTCAGGTCAAAGCCGATGCCCAATTGTCTGGCCGTGGTATCAACCCCGATGATTATCAAAAACTCAAATTAATCGCCAGCGTCATGGCCGAGGAACTGAACCAGCGTGAGTAAAGATCTGAAATTTACCCTGCGCTTTGACGCAGAAAACAAACAGTTCGTTGGTCAGGTTCGCGGTGCAGACAATGCGGTTGCATCCCTTGGTAACCAATCTGCCACCACGGGCCGTCAAATGCGCACACTCAACCATCAGTCTGATGCGCTGGAAGGACAAATGTTGTCGCTGCGTAATCAACTGTTTGGTGCGGCTGCCGGGTTCTCTGCCATTGCGGCTGCCCAGAAGGCAACCGACCGGCTGGGTGCCTATCAGGATATTCGTACTCGTATTACTGCGTTAGTCGGCAGCCAACAAGCGTGGATTGATACTGAGCAATATCTCATTGAAGTCAGTAAAGAGCACAATAAAGCCATGCTGGAAATGGCGGGTAATTACGCACGTGTCGCTTCGGTAGAAGATGCGGGCATGATCACCCGCCAACAAACGATCGCAATCTTTGAAGGCATGAGCAATGCCGCCAGTACCTACGGGGCCACGAATGAGCAGCTCAATCAGAGTATGTTCGGTCTGCAGCAAGCGATGGCTAGCCAGGTTGTTCGTGCCGAAGAACTGAACCAAACCACCGAGCCATTACCAGGGCTGTTAACCAAGATGGATAAAGCGGCTGGGCTGGCATCCGGTGGTTTTCGCAAGCTGGTTAATGACGGCAAAGTCACCTCTGATTTTTTTGCTGAAACCTTGGTTAAAGCATTAGAAAGCTATGATGGCGCAGCCGCTAATACAGCAGGCAACATCAATGCGCTATACGGTGACTTAGCGACGGCCTATACCCAGGCCGTTACCGCCTATGAACAGCCGATTTCCGATTCTTTCTCACCTGTCATATTAGGGCTGACCAGCAGCCTTGGCGTTTTTGCCGACAATGCCGATCTGGTCTCAACGGCGGTCGGTGTAACAATGGCGCTGGCATTGGGTCGCGGAACGGCAGCAGTCATGAATATGACAGCGGCGCAAGTGGCGAAAGTTGTGGTCTCTCGTGCCCATACGGCAGCGCTTATTCAAGATGCTCAAATGACGGTTCGCCACACTCAAGCTTCGATTTTAGCGACTAATGCTGAAATTCATCATCTTGAAATTCAACGTAAAGTAGCCGTGGGTGCCGTCATGGCCACAAAAGCGGAAGAACGATTAGCCGCAGCCCGAGGGCGCTTAGCTATCGCCACGGTAACACTCAAAAATGCCCAGCAAGCCGCTGCTGTTTCGGGCCGATCATTGGGCATGAGTCTGTCGTTACTGGGTGGGCCAGCGGGTATCGCAATGATGGCGGTTACCGCTTTAGGGTATTTTGCGTTATCAAATCAAACGGCGGCAGCCGAGACCGATCATCTATCTGACCGTATCGATCACCTGTTGGGTCGTATGAATGCGTTACAGGTAAAGCAAGTTGAAAGCGTATTAGCAGAAGCACAAGCCAAGCAAGCCTTGGTGAGCGCAGAGCTTGAAACATTACATGCTCGCAAAGGCACGAATGATCTTGATGAGCGCTTGAACAAGATAGAGGCTCTTCGTAAGAAAGAGGTGTCTTGGCGAGAAGATGTGCTTGCGCTTGAAGACAAACTGTATGAGTTACGGAATAAGCCTGAAGACAAACCTAAACCTGAAAAAAAGCGGGATGACAAAGCGGATGCTCAGGCACAAAAGCAGCTTGATATGATGCAACGCCAGGTCGCGCTTTATGGCAAAAAAAGCGAACTGGCCAAGGTCAGTTACGACTTAGAGCACGGTGCCCTTAAAGCGATTAATGGCAAGCTGAAAGAGCAGTTGTTGCTAGAAGCAAAAAAGCTCGATAACAAAGCCGCCGAAGCCCAGATACTGCAACAGGCCAAGGCGCTGAATGATGCCGGGCAAGACCGCTTAATGCAAATGCAGCAGCAAATCGCACTGCACGGTATTACCAGTGAAGTGGCTAAATTGCAGTACGAAATCGAGCATGGCGAACTCAAAGGCATTAATGAAGAGCTGGCGAAAAACCTGTTGTTAGAAGCCGAAAGGCTGGATAGGAAACAGGGGCAATCGCCTAAAAATACTCGCGATATAGAGGCATTCTACGCCGAATCAGACGAGATCAATGGCGCATGGCTGATGCGTCTGGCGATGCAAGCCGACATGGAAAATGAAGCCAAAATCCGTGAAGACTATGCCTATAACGACAGATTAGCGCGCCTTTCTCAATCATTCCAATCCGCTTATGCACAAGCCCAAGAAAACCAGCAACTACAAGATGAACTTGAACGTGAATATTTTGCTAATCGGGAAATACTGCGGGCTGACCATCAAGCCAATTTAACCGATATTGAGAAACAGGCCACCGATGAACGGTCGGCCTATCAGGCGCAAGTTGCCGAGTCGACCCTAACGTTTACCCAGCAGCAACTCAGTATTACCACCCACTTTTTAAAGCAAGCGGGTGAAGAGCAGGGCGGTTTGTATCGGCTGTTGTTTGCGGCCCAGAAACTGGCGGCGATCCCTTCCATGGTGGTCGCAACCGAAGAAGCGGCCACTAAGGCATTAAGTTTCGGCCCGCCACCAGTGGGCATGGCGTTATCAACGGCAGTTCGCACCATGGGTTATGCCTCTGTGGGCATTGTTGCCGGGCAGGCGCTGGCAGGTCAGGCACACGATGGCATCAACCGTGTACCAGCCAAAAATGAAGGCACGTGGATGCTGCGCAAAGACGAAATGGTGCTGAACCCGAAGCAGGCTGATAACTTCCGCTGGATGGTCACCATGATGAATCAAATGAAAACCATGCAAAGTGGACAGCAACAACAACAGGCGATGCAGTACGGCGGAACACCCAACGTCAATGTGGCAGCCCCGCCAGTACATGTGGCTTTTCTTGATAACCAAGAGCAATTGAACGCTTATTTACGCAGTGATATGGGTGAGCAGGCGGTAGTGAGAATAATGAAGCGTAACCAAACGAGCTAATTAAGGGTTTTATATGGCATGGGAAACAGGGACGGCGAATGGGCATCGCGATTTATTGGCCAAGCTGGCGGTATTTGCCGTCGCTCAAGGTTGGGTGGCGGTGAAGTCGTTAACGCCAACTGATGGTGAGTACGAGCTTTGGCTGAAAAGTGGAGGTGAGTCTGGAAAGGAAACGATTTTTGTGGGTTTTAGAACTGAGTCCGATCCGGACAACGACCGATTTAATGTGGCATTGCGTTGTTCTCCGATGTTTTCAGACGGTGCCCTTTTTCATGAAATGCCCAATTCTTCCAGCACCAAATATGTCTATTTATGGAAGAACACGATCCCTTATTATTTTGTTGTTAATAAAGACAGAATTATTGTTATTGCCCAGATATCGACAAAAACACATGCCTGCTATTTAGGAAAGCTACGCCAATATTGTTCGCTGGGTCATTGGCCTCGTCAAGTGGTGGTCTTTGGTGAGAGTGATATTGCAACCGGCCGCTGGTCCAATGAAGGTGGGGATTATTCAATATTTCAAAATATCATCCCTCGTGCCAATGCGGTGTTATGGGTCGATAATACCTATTTAAATGTAACGAAAAGCTACCCCCGTCAGGGCGGATTCCCTGCGCTTGATGGTAAGCCGATAAATAACAGCAATGACCGCTGGATGATCCAAATGTTCGCTATACACAATGACCACGGTGCATTGGGTGAGTTTCAAGGGTGCTTTTATCTCAGTGGCCGTGATGTCGCGACCTGGCAACGGTTAACATCGCCAGATAACAGCCGAGAGTATGTCGTATTACAAAATATTTATCGTGCGGGATTTATTGATTATATGGCCGTGGAGTTAGCTTAATGCCTTACGAAAAACGCCGAATAAACAGTATTGATGCCATTATTCCTTTTATTACTGAGTTTCTCGCTAGCCATACCAGTGTGCCGTTTGATATGGCCCGTTTTGCAAATGAGACATCGACACAGTGGGGTGTTGTACATCAAGAGCACGGTTATTTGTTCAATATGGACATTAATGCAAATGCCAAAATGGGTGGCCAAGCTTGGAACATGGTGGGTAATTGGACACAGGGCAACACTTGGCCTGACCTGTATAATCGAGACTCTAATGGTAGACACTATTTATCTATCCCACTTCCGTGCGAGATGTACATTATTGCTTGCAATGATCTGTTTATCGTTAACTTCCATAATGCAGTCTCTAACCAAGTAAATTTACTGGGTGTCATGGGTATTGCCAATGTGCGAGATGGGGGCTATTGGGGGGCTATCGCATCCGGCCCATGTGCTGCGCGTTATCAAAATTCGTTTTTCATGAGCGTGGAGACCGATGGCGGTTTTAGTAATTCAAGTATGTTGGCTTATGACTGCGATAGTAACAGTCATGTGCCCTCTGGCATTAAGCTGAACACACAATGTGGTTTTCTACCCATGATCCGTTATGGCAGTCGTTACGGCTACCCTTGCCTTTATCCCGATATGCTTCATCACACTTTATTTACGCAATCAGGCACAACACTGTTCATGCCTTGCTATATGGTGGGGCAAGGCAATCCTTATGATGGTGAATTAAAAGGGGAGCTTCCAGCGGTTCGTACACTCTGCACTAAATACTATGGGCAGGGTGATATAGAAACCTATCAAGGGAAGCGCTGGATCATATTCACTAAACTCGATGCAGGCGGGAAAGATCCAGAGCCTCGGGGTTTTGCTTTTCGTGTGGATGACTAACCATGAGTACGGTTGTTGCAATTGGATATAGTCTCACCACGCCGTTTGCCAGTGAACATTATCTCGCGCCTCCGTTACCGGAGCCCGCGCCGTTTGTCATGATGGCAAGTACGACGGTTGTCTATGCCAAAACAGCTCCTACCGCGTGGTTGCCCACATTGCCCAGTATGGTAGCGGTAGCTAAGCCCGGATTTTGGGAGCGGGAATTTAAAAACAATCTGTTTCTAAAACCTAAATCGGTTGACCTCGGTTTTGTGGTGAATGTATCTCAGGTTCCTGTTCAGATTTGGAGCTCTTATACTCAGCCGCTGACTTTGAATGATATTGTCAAAACTGGCGCGAAGGGTATAGCGATCAATGGGCAGCTACCGGGGGATGTTCTGGCTCCTTATGGTGGTATCTGGCAACTAAGGCTGGATGTATCGTTGGATGTCGATATGGTTATTGATGCCAGTTTTGAGTGGCGGTTTAACCATGGCCTAGTCTCTACAGTTTTAATCGTATCAGGCACGCGTATCGCGCTGTGGCCATACCCACCCATTTACCCCGTCACTGAATCTTGGCAGTGGTTTACTGCCGTGACTGAAACCCGTGCCAGTGAACAGCGGCTGTGTAACGCAGATAAACCATTGCAACGCATTGATTACACCTACAATTTGCCGAATCTGGCTGCGTCAGAGCAAACCGCTCGTTATGCAGCACAAGGAAAAGAGCGGATGGTTGTGCCCGTTTGGAGCGATGCCACATCGCCCGTCAGTGCCAATAAGGGCGATATGGTTATCTATATCGATGTCTCGTCGCGCTCATTTCAAGCGGGTGGCATGGCGTTATTGTATAAAAATGAGCGCAGCTACGAGCTGGCGTTTATTGATCAGGTTAATGATGGAAACCTGTTGTTATCAAGGCCGTTATTGTTCGAACACTCCAATGTTATTTTACTCCCCGCGATGAGTTGTATGGCAACGGAAGGTGTCCGCTCAAGTCGACAGGGATCGCGAACAACGCAGAAAATCACCTTTGTTAATAGTAAGCCGCTGGAATTACCAGCATTAAGCCCTTCCGGTTTTGACATGGTTGCGGAATATCTGGGTGCTTCAGTCATTGTACAGCGCGGTAAAGGGGTGTCGGTGGCTGATGATATGGCGTTTACTTGGCGCGAGAAAACCACAGCCAGTGGTCATCACATCGTGGATGCCGAGCAAGACTACGGCCGACATTCTACCACTGTTGAAATGATTGCCAGTAATCGTGAACAGGCGTGGCAACTAAAACAATTTTTATATCAATTTAAAGGACGTTTAAACGCGTGTTGGTGGGTGTCGTATCATCGTCAAATTCGTATTGCGGCACACTGTAGTCGCAAAAGAATTGTGATTGAACGAGTCGGTTTGGTCGAATTCGGTGATCGGCATTTGTATCTACATTGGCGTGATGGTGTGCAAATGGTGTATGCAAAATCTCTTGGTTATGACGGCGATGGTAACGAGGTGATTGATCTGGGAGGAGATGACGATCGAGAGGTTACCCCTGATGACTTACTTGGCGGACATATTATGCGCTTGATGCGACCAGTGGACGATCAGGTCAAAATCACACACCAACCGCGCCAGCTCCTGTCTGTATCTATGCCGATGATAGAGGTGCCCGATGGCAGTCATTGAACTGTATAAAACTGAAGTTCACAACGAGGTATGGCGTTATACGTCGCATCAAAATGACGTGCTGTATGACGGTATGAATTGGTCTGCCCATGCAATCGAGCGTGGTAATGGTATCGAGCAATCAGATAACCCGTTACGGGCTGATACAGCTTTTGAGGTGGCTGCGGGTAGTGAACTGGCAAATTTAGCACTGAATCCACCGCTTAATGTCGCCCCTAAAATCACCATCCTCCGTTCTGAAGATGGTCAGCAGTTTTATACGGTGTTTGCTGGACGAATAATGGCAGGGGTCTGGAATGACGGTTTTGTTAGTGTTGAGTTGGAGGCGGTACATACCGAACTGCAGATCTCTGGGTTGACAGAAACGGTTACCCCGCAGTGTCGTTATTCGCTGGGTAGCCGTAAGTGTGGTCATATTGAAAGTGCCCGAACAGTAACGGTGACAGCGGTGGATGGCAATCTCGTTACTCTGACTGAGTCATTGCCGTTGGAATATAACTACGGTCGCCTTAAACACGGACATAACCATCATTATATTGATACGCAACCGAATGTTAAGGCACTGCGCCTTCTGCATCCCGCAACCTTTACAGCAGGGGATCAAGTTGAAGTGAACCGAGGTTGTGACCGCACCTTAGCGATATGCCATTCGCGTTTTAATAACGCCATTAACTTTGGTGGTGCGGTAAACCTGCCGACCAAAAATCCCTATATTGGCGATCCTATCGACCGCTAATGCTAATGACATATCCATAAGGAGATTGTGATGATGTGGGTAATGGCCATCATGATGGTGGCATCGCTGTTTATTAGTTATCGAGCAATGAATCAAACCCATACCGCCCCAGATGCGCAAGAGCCGAAAGCGCCCGTCATCGAAGAGGGTAAACCATTGGGAGTGGTTTTTGGTCGGGTGAAAATCACGAGTGGCAGTGTGTACTGGTGGGGGGATTTATCGAATGAAGAAATCAAAAAGTAATCGTATTTATCCTAAAGATTTAGCCCCGCTTGGTTACTGTTGTTCAGGGGCGCGTGGGGTCTTTGACGTTTATGGGTTGAGCTGGACAGAAGCGCTAAAGCATGGCGCAGATTGTGAAGCTTTGCTGGCGCTAGGTGATCCGGTGGTGACGGCCATGGTCGTTAAGTTTAAGCAGGGTAAGGAGTAACCCATGGGCAGCAAGAAAAAACAGGTTGCAGGTCATCGCTGGTTTTGGGGCCAGCATCTGGTGTTATGTCATGGCCCTGTCGATGCCGTTAGGCGGATATGGTTTGGTGAGAAGGTAGGTTGGCCTGGGAGTGTATCGAGCAATTCGCGTATTCATGTTGATCAACCAACCCTGTTTGGCGACCGCGATCAGTATGGGGGTATTGTTGGAGATATAGATGTCTGTATGGGCCATGCCAGCCAGCGCGTGAATGATTATTTAGCCCATCATTGTGGGCAGGTGGTTAACGGGCTGAGGGTAGTGAGTGCGTTTCGTCATCTGACCGCCTTGGTATTTCGTAAACCTGAAATGGGCAATTCCAGCTACCCTGCGCCTGTGTCTGTAGAGGTTGAACGTATTTCTACAGGCTGGGATGGAGATTATATCTGGTACAACAAGAAGGCCGTAATTCATAATGGTCTCAATGGTGCCCACATTATCCATGAGTTGATTGAGTGCCCGGAGTGGGGGACAGGTAATTCCAATATCGATAATGCAGCATTTCAGGTTTGTGCTGATGTGCTTTATAAAGAAAGATTTGGTCTTAATGCCCACTGGGTAAAGCAACAGCCTGTTGAACAGTTTGTTAAAGATATCTGCCGTTACCTCAATGGTTATGTGTTTACCGATGAAGCCAGTGGCCTGGTAACCATGCGCCTTGCCAGAGATGATTACGACCCAAATACGCTGCCAACTCTGACGGTGAAAGAAATCAAAACGGCGAAGAATGTCCGCCGTCGTAGTCAGGCTGACATTATTAACACCTTGACGGTAACTTATACTGACCCGACAACTTACGAAAAGTCAGCGGTTACAGTGATTAATTCGGCAATGGTACATGCTGTCGGTCGCACCATCGGTGAAACCGTTAACTTCCCAATGATTCATGACGCGCAGTTAGCCTACAGAGTCGCCATGCGTGAGCTAAAGATGCTATCAGCACGATTGATGACGACCGAGCTTTATTGTGACACGACGGCATCGGTGTATCAGCCTGGTGATGTAGTGCGAGTAGTGTATCCAGCCGCAGGGTTAAACCATATTATGCGAGTGCAGAAAAAGCGCCGAGGCAGTATGGCGCAGCCTGAAGTAAAGTTAGAGTTGATGGAAGATATCTTTTCAGCCGCCACCGGAGACTATATACCGCCGCCACCGAGTGGCTGGAAAGACCCAATTACAACGCCAGTACAGATCATCATTCAGCAAGTGGTTGAGTCACCTTATTGGCTGTTGGCTACCAGCCTTAATCCGTCAGAGCTGGCAGTGCTAAATAAACATAGTTGTTTTGTTGGCTGGCTAGCCCGTAAGCCGTCGGGTGATACTATCGGTGCGGATCTGTATTACAACAACTTTGACCGTTGGGTTTACAGCCACCGAGCCTCTTTTTCGACTAGCTCAATGTTGGCCGAATCGATATCACCAATGGCAACGCAGCTTAGATTGATTGACAGTAACCTGCTGACCATTGAGTTACCCGCAGTATGTCAGTTGGGCGGTGAATTAGTGGTGGTTAAAAGTATTGTTAATGGTGTGGCAGAGGTTGAGCGAGGTGTACTTGATACGATACCCGCCGAACACGCAGCAATGATAGTAATAGCAGCCTTAGATGGTGATGCATTAGATACAGAGTTCACCACGGGTGAACAGGTAAGTGTGCGAGGTTTAACCGTGACAGCGCGAGGGGCATTATCAAAGGACGATGCGACTATTGTTACCACCGAACTGGTAGGGCGCGCAGCAAAACCACTTTGCGTGACAAATGTAAAATTGAATGGTGAACACTGGCCTGAAATCATCACTATGCCAGCTACCGTTGCGTGGTCACACCGTAACAGGATCAGTCAGGTAACCGAACCTCAGTATTTAACCAATTGGTATACCCCCGGCTCCCCTGAGCCAGGTACTTCTACGTTGATGAAAGTAACGGATGCTGACACCAGCGATGTATTGTTTGAAGGCGAGACGACAGATACTGAATTATTATTGGATGAAACATTGATACCTGTAGCAACTCAGCGATTAACCATCACCCTAACCGCCACCCGAGAGGGTAATGAGGCGATGCAGAGTTATTCACAGGTGCTTATTGTTCAACATCCCCTTCAAACCGTTTAAACAGCGTTTAAAGAGTTTAAGAATTCCATTTATTAAACACCCCTCACACTGAAACCGGCCAGAATGACAAATATACCAGTTTGTCATTTCTAGCGGTTTCATTTGTCAGACCTCGCGGGCGGCTACAAAAACATAACCCGTCTAACCCTTCCTCTCATATCTCAGATTACAGCTGTTGTTGCTGCATCTATTACCTTTAATAAAAGTCACATGGTATATTGATTTTATTAACATATTGTTTTTTATTGATTATTTTGCGTTATCCACAAAATCAGTGGGTAACTTGATGTTCAATAGAACATATTAGTAATGGTGACGGTATAAAGAACATGCAACTTAAAAGTAAAAAATTGTTATTGATTCTCATCATAAAAGTAAAGGTTATTAGGCATATTAATCCTTTGTGGGTATAGTCTTAATTGGTTTAGATTCAATAATAAGTTCTCACAAATAAAAAGAGGTTAGTTATGTTTAACCCACTCCGTCGCTTAACTGTTCGACGTACTTTACAGGTCGTATTTATTGTCCCTACCCTGTTATTGTTAACTTTTCTTTCATTACAAATACAGACTCAATTTTCCTCTTTAAAAGAAGCTCGAATAGCGGAAGAAACAGTGGCATTGTTCAATCGCTATGATGAGGTGGCACACCAATTTGCGGTCGAGCGTGGTTTAACTGCAGGGGTACTTGGTGCTAAGGGGCAAGGGCCACAAGTTGCTGCCCTCACGAAACAGCGTGCTGCGGCCGATCAGGCTTATCAGGCATTATTAAGCTTTCAACCCGAGTACCTCAATGAAAATGACATGCGCCAACTCATGGGTGTTGTTAGAGAGCAGCTGGATAGACGGCAAGATATTCGACGCCAAGTGGATACGCTAACCTTGATTGACTCTCCTTTCGCTTATTATTCGAATGTGAACCAGTTGGCTTTAGATAATTTATCAATATTGCTGTCTCATATTAGCAATGCTGAGCTAAAGCAAGAAATGCAGGGGCTGTTACAGCTATTGGTGATTAAAGAGCAGGCGGGGATGGCGAGGGGGGCATTGAATGGTGTTTTTGCTGCCAAACAGACTGACTTAGAGCGTTATGCGCAAATTGATAGCTATATAAAAGCAGAAAATTATGCATTACGTCAGGCTCAGTTGTTGTTAACGGGTAACATATCGACAGAGCTTGGCCGTATAACATCGAGCCAGCAATGGCAGCAGGTAATGCAGCTTCAACAACAGTTTTTAGATCAAAAATCATCATTGACTGCCGTCCAAGGGCCTGATGCTTCGCAATGGTTTGCATTGGCGACAGATCGTATTGGAATGATTAAAGCACTTCGCGATCAGATAACCACAGAGTTGATGGCAACGGTAGCGCACGATAAGTCTCTGACCCTACAAATACTTTGGGTCTATTTTGCTATTATTGCACTGGTTATTATCCCATTAGTCGTGTTAACGCTGATGTCGTTACGACAGATAACCCTGCGCGTTGAGAATTTGTCGAGTAAGCTTTCAGCGATGGCCGAAAATAGGGATCTGACAATTCATGTGTCTGACGGTCAACAAGATGAGTTTGGTCAGATAGCGAGGTTGCTTGATCACTTAACGAGCAGTATGAGAGAAACCTTACATAAGGCACATGAAGTTGCTGAGCTGACTCAAAACGAGATTGAAGCAATGGTGGCATTAATTGCTCAAGCTCGAAATGACAGTGAGCAAACCCATACGCGCTGCGACAGCATAGCAACGGCCATGACTGAAATGGCGCAAACTAGCCAAGAAGTCGCAAGTGTGACAAATGATGCGCAGCGAAGTACTGACTCTGTCCGATCTAGTGCCGAATCAAGCTTCACTCACAGTGAGCGTTCATTAGCATCAACAACTAGCCTTCTCGATAATGTGAATGAAACATATCAATGCATTGAATCACTTGAACAACAGATGGGTAGTGTTTCGGAAATATTAGACACGATAAATGCGATTTCTGAGCAAACAAACTTGCTCGCTTTAAATGCGGCAATTGAGGCCGCAAGGGCAGGTGAGCAAGGTCGTGGATTTGCTGTGGTAGCTGATGAAGTGAGAACACTCGCACAGCGCAGCAAGAAGTCGACTGAGGATATTCGCCACTTGTTAAATGGCATATCGAATGAGGCAAAAACGTCATATCAAAATATGCAACAGAGCCGTGAGGCAAGCTTCGAAACCCAGCAGGTTGTTTCTGAAACCAAATCGCTGGTTGAAGGCTTGATTGGTAACGTAAATGAAATTGCACAGTATAATGCGAGTATTGCAGCAGCCTCTGATCAGCAATCGCAAACAGCACGTAGTGTCGATAGTGACGTTGATGGTTTGTTAGAGCTAGCGGGAAACACAATGGAAGTTATCGCGAATATTCATGACGAGATGGGTCAGGTGAAAATGCGCATGTCAGAACTGGCGTCAGAAGTGAATGAATTTAAGGTTGAACAGCCAACATCGTTGTCGATGCGGGCAGACTAAATTGAGTTAGCAGTGTGTAATTAAGAAAATGTAATTAAAAAACACCGGCTTTAGGCCGGTGTTTTTGTCTCTGACTACAAGTAATTACTAAGCTAAGCGTTGATGCCACCAGTGTTCAGCTTGTTCAAGTGCCGAAGCTTGATCAGGGCAAACTCCCATCATTTTAATAATAATGGCTAAGGTAGATACAACGGCATGTTGCCCATAATTATTGTCTACCTGACCTAGCCAAACTTGTTCGAGAAACTCGCCTGTTATTTCACCATGTTTACCTGAAGCGCCTTCTAAAGAGGTTGGCCATTCCTCGTTAAAGAGTTCACCTTGGCTGACACCTGCAATGCGGCAGGCAGTGCGAGGGTTACGTTCGCTTTCACCACCTTCACCTTTGAAAGCAACCATATTCATGTCGCCAACCAACTGTGCGGCTTCGGCGTGAAGCTGCTCATAGCCCTGATGGAAAATGCCATGAATGGCAAACGTTGCTGCCGTTGGGTTTAGAGCGCGCGCCACAGTATTTAATGGTGTTCGCAATCCAACCAAATCGCGAAGTGCTAATAGTTCGATTAACGGGTCGCAATAGGCTGATAGCGGGATGTAACAAATATTATCTCTGGCAAGGATTTCACTTGCTTCCCCTGGCGTTGTCGCTTGTTTGATCCCTAGTGCGGGGCAGGCACTTTCAATTTGATATTTGATGGCATCGACAGCGGCATGACCGCTGAGCATCACTCGGATACCATTTTGTGCCAGTATTTTTGCTGCAAGCAATAAATAGGGTGGCTGACGACGTTTACCAGCAAAGCAAGGCCAGTCAACATCTACATCCAAATCTTGCCACTCTGATGGTATGCGCTCACGTAGAGCCTGAATATAGCCCGCAGCTTCTTCACTCGTCTCACACCGTACACGCTGTAGCATTAGCAAAGTCGCCAATTGTAGTCGTTCAGCTTTGCCATCGAGGTACATGCTCAATGCTTCTTTTGCTTCTAGCTGAGTGAGTGAACGTCGTCCTTTCTCACCTCGACCCACATGCTTTATAAATTCAGAAAAGGCGGTCATGTTACACTCCCTGTAAGGTTGATATACCACGATAGTAGCATTAAGTTGTTCACTTAATTAAGGGCTTTATTTTGTGTTTATTATCATCTTATTAATGTACTTTTGTCTTATTCTACATGGTAAAGCTTACTCAGGTACGCTAGAGAATGTTACGGATACTGGTGAAACGGCCTCTGGCTTTTTCATATTTTTGACTGAACCTATACTATTGTAATTGGTCGAAATATTTAGCAATGTTTGAATGAATTCCACTGAGGAGAACACCATGTTATATGTCACAACACCTGATATACCCGGTAGGGAAATTACGGAAACTCTAGGCACCGTTACTGGCAATGTTGTGCAATCAAAGCACGTAGGTCGCGATATTATGGCGAGCTTTAAAACCATATTTGGTGGTGAAATTAAAGGTTATACCGAAATGCTGACTGAAGCCCGTAACGAAGCATTACACCGTGCGATTACAGAAGCGGAATCTATCGGGGCTGATGCCATCGTTAATGTTCGTTTTACCACATCGGCCATCATGCAGGGTGCGAGCGAGATATTAGTTTATGGCACGGCAGTGAAGCTAAAATAACTGAGTGCTGAACATGGTGTTTCAGCCCATAAGCGCGACTAACAATCATAGCGTGTCCTAATTTTTCACAGCAAATCATTAAGTGGTATTAGGACACTTCTATGCATTTTCTTAATGAAAGATAAGTAGTCGTTTTTATGCTTTCATTTAAAATAAAGCTTTACAATGTGTGGTATTAAGGTATTATCCATCTCGCTCTGTTGCACAGGGTTATTAATGAAATATCAAGTAAAAGTAAAACCTCAGAATTTCTTCGTTAGTGTCGTTCTCCTTAGTGTTTCTCTTAGCTTCATCTTCGCATTCAATAATTCAGCTCTCAGCGTATCGTAAATTCGCGATAAGATTATAAATTCAATTATATAAGGGACACGACATGTCTAATGCAACTACTGGTCTAGTAAAATGGTTTAACGAAGAGAAAGGTTTTGGTTTCATTACTCAAGACAACGGCGGTGCTGACGTATTCGTTCACTTCCGTGCTATCGCTTCAGAAGGCTTCAAAACTCTAGCTGAAGGCCAAAAAGTAAGCTTCGAAGTAGAGCAAGGCCAAAAAGGCCTACAAGCTGCTAACGTAGTAGCGCTTTAATTTCGTAGTTGGCGTAAGAGATACTTGTATCTTTTACGCCTGCTTAAAACATTTTATATATTATTAATGCTGTAACTAAAAAAGTATAATCATTTCAGAGTATTACCCCGCGTACCTGTCTGTATACCTCATATTTACTTCGTTACATTTTCATCAATAAAATACATATCAATATTTCACATCAGTGGATAAAACTTATCTTTAAGTTTGAACTTATTGCGTTTTATCATTCTGATTATAAAACTAAGGATACTTATGTCTCGTTCAATCGGTCGAAAACGCTTTTGGTTTCAACAACGCAGCCAAGGAAATAATACAACGCACAATGAGGTAAATAAATGAGAGTGAATTTTAATATTTTTAAAGGCAATGTTTCTTGGAATGCATTAATTCATCAATTAAATAGTGATGTGTTATTACGTCAGGTTTTAATAAAAGGTCATGTCGACAGCCATAATGTAAACTTTTCGTACTGTGAAAAAACATGCGAAGGTCGAATTGTTAATGGTAATAATGAAATTATTGGTAATTTTTCCATTCCGTTATAATACTCAGAAATAATAAGTTAATTGCGACATTTAGCAATATATTACTCCTCTAAACCGCACTTCTAGCATGATAATGAATAATAAACGAATGCTTTAGCTGAGTAATAACTTACATAAAATCCTCTTCTTATCCAGAAAAATATCTCATCGCTTTCTTAGGTCGGTATTGTGGTCACAGTATAGGCTAACCTCTTAGCTGTAAAACTGAAGTAATTGAGTGCCGTTTATGGCTAGTATTGATTGATGAAGGCGATACACTTATCTGTATTACCTTTATGCAATCGAGACTTTCGCTATGATGACCTCAACCCAATGCCAGCAAGCTCGGCTAGCTCGAGATCACCGTTATGATGGGTTGTTTTTTACTGCAGTGAAAACAACCGGTATCTATTGCCGTTCGATTTGTCCTGCACCAGCTCCCCATGAAAAAAATGTCGAATATTTTGATTCGGCGTTTGCTGCAGCCAAAGCGGGTTATCGACCTTGTTTACGTTGCCGTCCTGATAGTGCCCCCGGTTCGCCAGCATGGCAGGGGAAAAGCACGACGCTAACACGCGCTATGAAATTAATCGATCAAGGTGCCTTGGCTGATGGCACATTAACGGATCTCGCTAATCGACTTGGTATAACAGATCGTTATTTACGTCGGTTATTCAGTGATGAAGTTGGGCTGTCGCCTAAAGCATACGGTTTGTATAGCCAATGTTTATTGGCGAAAAAGCTACTGCATGAAACGCGTTTACCCATTACTGATATTGCTTTAGCTTGTGGTTTTAACAGTATTCGCCGTTTTAATGATTGTTTCAAAAAGCAGTTTTCTCTTTCTCCGTCTCAATTGCGAAAGCAGACTGCTGGTGGTGTTACTCAGGGCAAAGCTATCACCATCAGTTTGTCTTATCGTCCTCCTTATAGCTGGGAATATATCCACCGTTTTTTTGCAGCCCGTTTAATTGAAGGGTTGGAATGGATCGGTGACGATTTTTATGGGCGTACATTTAGCCATGAACATAGCTCTGGCTGGTTTACAGCTTATCACTTGCCGGAAAAGTCACAGTTTAAGGTCGAGATACAACTGTCAGATCTCTCTATGTTGCCTAAAGTCATCGCTAATATTCGTCGCTGTTTAGATCTTGATGTAAACATCCAGCTCATTGAGCATGGGATCGCTCAAGCTACGGGGCATCAGCAACTTGCTATCGAAGGGTTACGGTTACCGGGCATATGGAGCCCATTTGAAGCTGGTATTAGAGCCATACTTGGCCAGCAGGTATCGGTGACTGCCGCGAAAAATTTAGTTTCTAAGTTAGTAGCAATGAACCCTGAAAATACAGACCACCACCTATACTTCCCGCAACCATCACAAGTTAATCAACTTGATCTCGATAGTCTTGGTATGCCGCAACGTCGACGTGAGACTATCCGTCTTTTCTCAGACTATGCCGTGGATCAGCCATTGGGTGACAGCAAAGCGTTGTTGGCACTATCGGGTATTGGACCGTGGACGGTGAACTATATGCGGATGCGGGGGTTCAGTGATCCTGATATTTTCCTCGATGGTGATCTCGGCGTTAAAAAAGCCCTGGTGAATACCCCTTGTGATGCTGATTTAGCGGCGCCTTGGCGAAGCTATTTAACCCTTTATTTATGGAATACTTTGTCATGAACAACCAACTTATTAATAGCCCTATTGGCTGGCTAAATATTATTGCAGACGACATGAGCGTTAGCATGATTGAATTTGATGCACAGCCGGATCAACCACAATCTCCGAATACGATGACAAAGCGTTGCTGCGACCAGTTGGCTGAATACTTTGCTGGCGAACGAACAGGGTTCGATGTACCACTAAAAATGCAGGGGACAGATTTCCAACGCACGGTATGGCAGGCACTGAATAGTGTTGGTTATGGTGATACGTGCTCGTATGGTGATATCGCGAATTTGATCGGTAACCCAAAGGCAGTGCGAGCGGTTGGGGCTGCAAATGGTAAAAATCCCATTCCTATAATCGTGCCTTGTCACCGTGTGATTGGCAGCTCAGGTAAGTTAACCGGATACGCGGGTGGGTTGGATATGAAAATTTGGTTGCTGGCGCATGAGAAGCCTCATACAGTCAAATAATCTCGCTGCCTCTGTTCATTTATTGATTTCCTTGCTATTGCCTGTGAATAAATTCCGATAGGGTGTTGTTAGTCTTTGGAATTGGAGTAAACAATGATTATTGAGCCAGTGATTAAAGGTGTGGTGGCTCGCTCAGCACACCCATATGGTTGCCAACAAGCCGTTCGAAATCAGATTAATTATGTGAAAGGATCTGTGTCTATTAGTGCAGGCCCGAAGAAAGTACTTATTCTTGGAGCATCGTCGGGGTTTGGCTTAGCGTCACGTATTTCGCTGGCTTTTGGCGGTGCACAGGCCGATACCATTGGGGTTTCTTTTGAGAGAGGCCCTAGTGAGAAAGGTGTTGGTACTGCAGGTTGGTATAACAATATATTCTTTCGTGAAGAGGCTGAAAAAATAGGCCTGATAGGAAAGAATTTTGTTGGCGATGCGTTTTCACCGCAGGTGCGCCAGCAGGTGATTGATTACATCAAAGACGAGTTTGGTGGCCAGTTAGATCTAGTGGTGTATAGCTTGGCGACAGGAGTGCGGCCTAACCCTGAAACGGGCGAATTGTGGCGTTCGTCAATTAAGACCATGGGTGAGCCGATAACGGGACCAACAATCAATATCGAAACAGATAGCATGGAACAAATGACGATCGGTACGGCGACAGAAGCAGAGATCGAAGCCACAGAAAAAGTGATGGGCGGCGAGGATTGGGCAAGTTGGATCGACACGTTATCAGGTGCCGGAGTCTTGGCTTCGGGCTGTAAAACAGTGGCCTATTCATACGTTGGGCCTGAACAGACTTACCCGATCTATCATCAGGGCACGTTAGGCCGAGCAAAAGCACATTTACATGGCACGGCCGATAAGCTTAATAGCCAGTTATCAGTGATAGAGGGTGAAGCGTATGTGTCGGTTTGCAAGGCACTTGTAACAAAAGCGAGTGTCTTTATCCCTGCATTTTCGCCCTATATTTTAGCCTTATTTAAGGTGATGAAAGAGAAAGGTACACATGAAGGGTGTATCGAGCAGATGCAGCGTCTATTTTCACAACGCCTTTATGATAAAAATGTAGAGGTTGCTGTTGATGGTAACCGATTGATCCGAATGGATGATTGGGAGCTTGATGAAGAAACTCAGCAGCAAGTCCGTGAGTTAGCCGCACATATAACGGCAGACAACTTCATGGCAGTAGGGGACTATCAAGGCTATAAAACAGACTTTATGCAGTTAAATGGTTTCTGTTTAGATGGCGTTGATTATGGCGTTGATATTAGTATTGAACAGTTACTTAGATTAACGCCCTAATGGTGAATTAACTGTTAGTGGGCACTCGCTTATAGCTTCAGGGAGGAAGCAATGCGCCAAGTTAGTCCTAAACTACAATCATGGTTGGTTGAATTTAATCGACAGGCTGCCTTACTGCTTGAAAATGGATTTACTCCAACGCCAGCCAGTGCTCGTGAAGGGTTGGCCTATCTGACCAGAGAGTTAGTAACGAGTATCCCTTCTATCGCTTGGGTGGAAGATGCTTTTGTCCAAGGTGCGTTATCGAATGTACCTGTGCGTATTTATCATCCGGCCCCGGAGCAGGCTCTACCTGTATTGGTTTTCTACCATGGTGGAGGCCATATGGCGGGCAGTGTTTCGGTCTATGATCCGATTTGTCGAAAATTGGCCAAGGCGACACAGCATATTGTTGTCTCGGTTGAATACCGCTTAGCCCCTGAAAACCCATACCCCGCTGGTCTGAATGACGCCTATATCGTTGCACAGACAATTTGGACGACGCTTGATAACAGTGCACTAAACTACTTGCCTAGGCTCTCGCTAGCGGGTGACTCTGCTGGCGGCGCATTGGTTGCCTCGGTTAGTGCTAAGGCTCAGTGCGATGATACTGTGAAAATCGCTAAGCAAGTTCTCATCTATCCAAGTCTTGATTACACATTAAGCTCAGATTCGGTAGAAGAAAATAGTACGGGCTATCTACTGCAAAAAAATAAGATTACTTGGTATTTCGATAGTTACTTTCAACATAATGAAAACCGACAATTAGCGTCACCATTATATGGCAACGCCTTCTCTTTACTTCCAGAAACCTTGATATTCACGGCCGAGTTTTGCCCCTTACGCGATGAGGGGCTGCGTTATAGTGACAAGCTAATAGCCGCTGGTGTCGATGTTAAATCAGTCCACTTCCCCGATATGATCCATGCTTTTTTAAATCTAGAGAATTTAGTGAAAGAAGAGTGCGATGCTGTTTATCGCACCATTGCGGAATTTTTATATGCCCACGGATGACTACTTTTGCCTATTTAGATCATAAAATCTTAAATCCGTCTGTAAGCTGAGTGTAAAAAGATGGAGAAACCTCTCAAATTCTTTATACTTAGCTCAATAAAAGAACAACAAAAATGAAGTGTTTATGGTGGAACGTCGTCATTTTAGTCGCATTCTTTATCAGACTCCGGCATCGCTGAAGCACTCAGGTGACGAGTGGCAGGCTGAGGTTCGGGACTTATCATTGCAAGGTATTTTATTAACCCGTCCAGATGGATGGGAAGAAAAAGCCGACGGTCATTATGTCGTCAGCTTTTACCTGCATGAGAGTGATATAGAGTTGACGATGGAAACGCAGCTGATCCACTACGACGCGCACTATTTACGTATGCATATTTATCACATTGATATTGAAAGTGTCGGATACCTCCGACGTCTGGTCGAACTGAATGTTGGAACTGACGAACTCTTGCATCGAGAGCTAGCACAGCTAGCTGATTTACAAAAACACTTAAACGAGTAGTCGTCGGAAAACCCATGTCAGACAATATTTGTATCTCGGTGTCAGATCGCCGAGGCTCTTCTCATTATGTTATAAGCCGCTTGAAAAAACGTTACGCCGCTCTGGTTACAGGCTCTTTGCTAGCCATGATCGGAGCGGGTAGCTTTAGTGTTTATACCCTCTATCAAGACAACCTCTTTTCTTCGCAGAAACTTAGCTTGCTGAATGTACAAGCTGAGCAGTTAAGTGAATCCCTGACTGCGGAAAATGAAGCCAAGCAAGCACTGATTGAAGAGCTTAACTTTAAAAAAGCAGAGCTTTCTGTGTTAACGCAGCGGGTAGACGATGTTGAAAATATCTTAGGATTGCAAACATCGGAAGGCAGTGATGAAATTTCATTAGAAGAACGGGTAGACAGTGCTGCCATTAGCTCTGCTGTTCGTGGCACCTTGTTTCGTATGATCCCGAATGGCAATCCGACCCCCAATATTCGGATGTCATCGCAGTTTGGAACGCGTATTCACCCAGTTACGGGAGTACGTAAACGCCACCTTGGACTTGATTTTGCTGCCAATACAGGCACTGAAATCTACGCACCTGCCGATGGTGTGATAGAAGTCATTAGGCCGAGCAATAAAGGGTCAGGCAACTTTTTAAAACTGAGCCATGCCATGGGCTTTGCCAGTACTTACTCACATATGAGCAAGTTTAATGTTAAGCGCGGTAAGTTTGTCCGTAAGGGCGATCTAATCGGTTGGACGGGCAATACAGGGCTTTCGACGGGGCCACATCTGCATTACGAGATTCGTTTTCTTGGCCGGGCGCTTAACCCCCGTTCATTTGTTGAGTGGACGCCGGATAATTTTGATTCCCTGTTTGAAAAAGAGAAAACCGTGCAGTGGACGTCATTGCTCGAAATGGTCAACAATGTTGTTTCGATGCAGGTACAGTTAACTCAGTCTCCTCATACAGCTCGACCGATTGAAACTGCGAGTAATGAGGTAGCTGAAGCCCTGGACAGTGGTGACACCTCCGAATTGTAATATTATGAATAACACTGTTTTCAACCGATATAGAAGGATGTAGCAAAATGATACCAGCACTTTATATTGGTGTGATGTCGGGCACTAGCCTTGATGGGGTTGATACGGTGTTAGTGGAGGTGAAAGATCAACGCGTTTCTCTTATCGCGGGTGATTGCTACCCGATGCCAGGTAGCTTAAAAGATGAATTGTTGAGTGTTTGCCTAGGGCAAGCAACATCATTAAAGCAGATCGGGAGGCTTGACCATCTTCTTGGTCACTTGTTTGCTGACGCAATTGATCAACTTTTAGAACGTGAAAATATTGCCCCTGAGAAGGTGACGGCGATCGGCAATCATGGTCAAACGGTCTTTCACCAGCCTGAAGGTGATACCCCGTTTACGCTCCAGCTTGGGGATGCCAATATCATTGCGGCTAAAACCGGCATTACAACAGTCGCAGATTTTCGCCGTAAAGACATGGCACTTGGTGGGCAAGGGGCACCCTTGGTGCCTGCTTTTCATCGAAACTTATTCTCACAGCAAGATTCATCGACCGTGGTTTTGAATATTGGTGGTATCGCCAATATTTCAGTACTTCGGCCTAACGCTACCGTGTTGGGCTTTGATACTGGACCCGGAAATATGCTGATGGATGCTTGGGTAAGTCAGCACCTTGGCGAAAAATACGATAAAGATGCTGCCTTTGCTCGCCAAGGCACGGTCAATCGTGAGTTGCTAGGGCTACTATTAAAAGACCCTTACCTCGCGCAACCTTATCCAAAAAGTACAGGTCGTGAGCACTACAACCTTCCTTGGTTGCAGACTCAATTATCGCTACTTTCGCAACCTCTGCCGCCGGAAGATGTACAATCAACCCTGCTGGAGTTCACAGCTGTGACGATTGCCACTGACGTTTTACGTTTTGCCGTGGGAACCGCGCCTCAGTTGTTGGTTTGCGGTGGCGGGGCATGTAATCCTTTATTGATGTCACGGTTAGCGAGCCTACTGCCGGATTGGCGGGTGGGTAATACACGCGATGAGGGGGTCGATCCAGACTACATGGAAGCGATGGCATTTGCTTGGCTTGCCCATCAACGTATTCATAACTTACCGAGCAATATTCCTGAAGTGACGGGTGCGTCTAAACCGGCCTCACTAGGTGTTATTTACCCTGCCGATTAACTCTGTTTGTTCTGTATCGATTATTGCTATCTTTTTAGGCTGAAGGCTGTTAGTGTCGCTGCCCTTGAGGTGATAGGTGCTGTATTCGATGAACAGTGTCACTATGTTACCGACTTTGTTTTTTAGCCTGTGGCCGTCGTATGTTGGCACGCAGGGGATGATAGGATACTGCCCGTGAGCAAAAACGCTTTTTCAAATTTAAACCTTAAACCTGGCCTTTTAAGCAACTTATCAACATTGGGTTATGACGAAATGACCCCAATTCAGGCGCAAAGCCTGCCGCATATTCTTGCGGGTAAAGATGTGATTGCACAGGGTAAAACAGGTTCTGGTAAAACAGCTGCATTTGGTTTGGGTTTGCTTGATCACCTCAACGTTAAGCGTTTTCGTATTCAAACGTTAGTCTTGTGCCCAACGCGTGAGTTGGCTGATCAAGTTGCCAAAGAAATTCGTAAGCTTGCTCGTGCTATCCACAATATTAAAGTATTAACGTTGTGTGGTGGTGTACCGTTTGGCCCGCAAATTGGTTCGTTAGAACACGGCGCGCACATTATTGTGGGTACCCCAGGTCGCGTTGAAGAGCATTTACGTAAGGGTTTCTTGTCGCTTGATGATTTGAACGTACTCGTCCTTGATGAAGCTGACCGCATGTTGGAAATGGGTTTCCAAGATGCACTTGATGCGATCACTGATGCTGCCCCTGCGGATCGTCAAACCTTGCTATTTAGTGCGACGTTCCCTAAGCAGATCGAATCGGTTGCTAGCCGTATTATGCATAAGCCAGTAATGGTGAAAGTAGAATCGACGCACGATAACAGCAGCATTGATCAGCATTTCTATAAAGTTGACTCAGATGAAGATCGCATGACAGCGCTTCGTTTGTTGTTGTCACAGCACCGCCCTGAATCAACCGTGGTATTTTGTAATACCAAGCGTGAAGCACAAGAAGTTTCTGATGACCTAGAGCATTACGGCTTCAGCTCAATTGCATTGCACGGTGATCTTGAACAGCGCGAACGTGATCAAACACTGGTTCGTTTTGCTAACAAAAGTGCGTCAGTGTTAGTGGCAACCGATGTTGCGGCTCGTGGTCTTGATATTGATGCCCTTGATTGTGTAATTAACTACCACGTTGCACGTGATACTGAAATACACGTTCACCGTATTGGCCGTACAGGCCGTGCTGGTAGCCAAGGTATTGCGTGTTCGTTCTATAGTGACAAAGAGCACTATAAAATTGCATTGCTTGAAGACTACCTTGATAGAGCGATTGAAAGTGAAGCGTTGCCTTCACTTGATTTGCTTGACCAGCCAACACACCGCCCTTCGATGGTGACTTTGCAGATCAGTGGCGGTAAGCGACAAAAAGTACGCCCTGGCGATATTTTAGGCGCGCTGACGGGTGAAAATGGTATCCGTGGTGATCAAGTTGGTAAGATCAATGTCTTTGACATGACGGCATTTGTCGCGGTTAAAAACGATGTAGCCCGTTTTGCGTTGAAAAAGCTAGAAAGTGGTAAAATGAAAGGACGCAGCTTCCGCATTCGTCAAATTAGCTAATCAAGCTTTTTGCGAAAAGAAACAATCACCAGAAAGCCCGCTTAGGAATAAGCGGGCTTTTTATTATTTATTGTTTTAACCACACTTGTGGAAATGCAGGATCACTCGACTGAACGTCAATACTGGTTAAGTCATAGCTGGTGGTAACGGGTGTGGCATAGGTGATTGATTCAGGCCAGCCGCACTGTTGTTCATCCTGCGATATTTTCAGCAACGTCTTGTTGGCATGCTCTAATAATTTGGCTTGAACTTCACAGTTGCCCGTTTCAATTGTGAGTGAACCTGAGGCTCCAAGTGTCATTATTTGTAGGTCGCCAGTATTATTAACCGCGGTATATTGGCCAGCTAATGACGCAATATCACTTTTTTCCTCTGTTTGTTTTTCTAAAATGAAATCTCCCTGATTAGAGCGACAGTTGAACGCCTGCGCTTCTAACGTACATTGATACTGGCCGTTGGCAAAGGAGAATGACTGGCTATCAGAACCTATGTGAGCGATATAGTTGGTTTGCTTATCTCTATCGTCCCACAGAGTAACTAACGAGTCAGAGTGGGATAATAGCGCGGCATCTACCCGGATTGGCTGACCGCTGATATCGTTGCTAACACCACTAAAAAAGCCTGAAACGACAAGCTCCCCATTATTGTTGCTATCACTGTCTGTACTATCGCTGCTATTGCAACCGGCTAACATTAGGGCGCTAGCAATAGCGAGATACCGATATATCATGCGAACCTCTCTTATTTTGTTAGCTCGGTTAAGCGTTGCTGGATATGGGCGACTTTTGCCCTTGGGGCTTGAATATTGCCATCAATGGTACTGACGGCGATATAGCCGTTTTGGACGGCGACACCTTCTGAGCTCTCATTGTTATCGCCTACATCACTGAGCTCAAAGCCCACCATATTGGTAGTAGGGGTGGTGGTTGACATAAACGTTAGTGCAATACCGCCGCCGTTCCAGCCAACATCAGTGAAACGATAGCCTTTGTGGTTATCAAGGTCTGCAGGGGTGTTGATATTCAGTCCTGTGTACGCGGGGAGCAGAGGTTGTCCTTCAAGTTGGCTCGCGGTGAGGTTTTCAAGAATTTGTATTACAACCTTGGCAATTTTAGGAGCCTGAGAAGGATCATGCTCTGAGTTTATATCGGCACTGACTGCAATGGCGGGAATACCACGGGAAAGGGCGATCATTGCTGCGCCTAAAGTACCTGAGTTATTGTTCAAGTAGCCAACATTATTGCCTTCGTTTGGGCCGGAAATCAGTAGGTCAGGGTTGGCTCCCCATTTCTCCTGAGCCGCAATATCGATGCCATAGAGCGCCGACATCACAGGGGTCCCTTCTACATAGTCTTCAAAAGCCGCCGTTGTATCGGTATCACCGATGCAGAATTTATTATCGCTAGCTTCTGAGGTATCTACGGACACATTTTTGAAAAAGTGAAACCCACCCCCTTTACCACTTTGTCCAGTGCAGGGGGCCGACATTATGACATCGTGGCCAGCGTCTTCGAGTGCGGTTTTCAGCACTTGGATATTGGTGGTTTCCCAGCTGTCATCATTGGTTAGGACAATATTCAATGCGTTGGCTTGATGCGATAGAAAGAGTCCAGCACTGATGGCTGTTGAGAGAAGCTTCGTTTTCAGTTTCATGGATGTTCCCTGCTGTAAATGAGTACATGCTCTGTAGGTTTGGCACCATATTGGGTCGGTGCCTGTTAAGTGGGAACTACTGTTGAAAATTGTGGTTAAGGTTTAATGACGAAGATATCTTGGTATGTTTATAGATGTCTACAAATGCTTAGATTGCATATATATCAACATCTTATGCTGTGATTCATGTTAGGGTTATTTTATTGATATCAAGCTTTATACGATACCTCGCCCTGAGTTGGCTGTCAGAATTGTCTTTTTCAAATAGATAAGTTTCAGCCAATGAAGGAGGAAGAACGGCGAGAATAGCTTCTTTGATCTTGCTGCGGTTCTGGTCGAGAGACTTTGCTTTGAGCCCATTTTCTTTTAGATCGCTAATGGCTCTCGCATGACCACCGAACTGCTCCATTAAAGTAATCAACGACTCGGCAGATACTTGATCTGGACGGTTAGCTGCTGGATTGGTGAACCAGCCCTCATGCTCGTTCGTTACGCGTTTCTGGGCATACCAGTAATAATAGATTAACGGTGTTTTTGCCATCTCGATTGTAACGCCATGAAGTTTAACCACTAATGTGTGGTTATTGGTCGTCGAAAAAAACATGTCTGATTTATGTTGAGCAATGGCCAGCGCCTGCTCGACTGGCATGTGCGGCAGACTCTGTAAAAAACATGCGAGTTGATCTTGGGTTAGTTGGGCGAAAATACGGGGGTATTGTCGTATTAGAGAGATAGCCTGTGTTGGGACCATGCCTGATTGGGTTAAGAACGTCTGAGCTTGATGCTGTCTGGTTGTTAGCGGGTGAGGTAGCCGGCAGATCAGTAGCGTTTGCAGAGCCGCAATGAGCATCGCAATAGGCAGCCAGGTTGCAAGTTGAGGTTTACAGTCAATATAGGCCACTAAACCAATTTTTTTTATGGTCGAGGTTGGAGCGAGGTGCCACCAAGGCTGCTGTGCTTCTTTGGTTGACTGACTGAGTAAGCTGAGTACAGAGGTATGGCATTGTGCAACAAATAGGCTGTTAGGATTAAAGGTTAAATCTTGCTCTATTTGCTGCGCGATAGTAATAACCAAACCCGGCGTTAAACCCGTATCCCCCGTATCACGCTGTGCGGAGGAAACATGTTCGATAAGTGGTTGTTGGTAAGCCGTTAAATATTGTTCCCTCAAGCTTGATTGTAAAAACCAATGGCTAAGGGTGAGATAAAGTATCAATGACAGGCTAAATACTATCAGTGGGTATATTCGTTTACTAAGCGATTGTAGTTTGAGTTTTTTCATTGGGGTACTAGCTATTATTGTTATTCGAGACATTGACGTGTTGGCTATCTAACGGTGAATCGAGCTCTTCACTCAATGTCATTATTGGTTGAGGGTAATACGCGAAAGTGGCAGAGGATGGTCTAAATACTGACGGATAATCGTTCTTAGATCAGGGCTGATCAGTTGCTTGTTAATGAACCAAGCTCCAGAGGAGATGTTGCTGGCAATACGTAGTTTGTAAGGTGCTTGATAGCGGTAGAGCTTTGGGCTGTAAGAGTTGGCGGTGATAATGTCGACCTCTTGCTGGCTAAAGGCGCGATGAAGGGCTTTACGGCTCTGGTAATGTTTTATATTGAGACTCTCTATTGATAGACCCAACTGGCGGAATGTATTGATAGGTATTTGAAAACCAGATTGACTGTAATTGTCGTTAAGTAAGCCAATGCGTTTGGATATAAAAGTATCTCTGCTGAGTTCGGGTAATGGCTCATGGCTGAGAAAAAAGACATCATAATTTGGCAATGATTTAATGGGCTGGTAATAATCGCTATATTGAGGAGCAAGCCCTGCAAGGTGAGTTTTTCTTCCCCATATGAGTTCGTATTCTTGCTCAAGGATAGCAGCAGGTTCTAGTGCACCTCTTGGGAGCCAGCTAACGGTTATTTGGCTGAATGTGGTTTCTAGTTCGCTAAGCTGGCAAAACTGGTTGGCTAATGACTTTGCCAGTATATGGCTGGGTGCCAGAATGTTGAACGAGTCTCGCCCTTTATTGTTCATTGTACAGCTGACTTGGTTATATTGGCTTAGCGGTTGGCCGCTAAAAGCAATGTGCTTACTGGCGAACAAAAGGCTAGTACTTAGCAAGGTGGTGATGAAAATGACAGTCAGTGAATATTGCCATCGGGTTGTTAGAGCAATCATGAGTGTGCCATTAAATATTGAAAATTGAGCCTTTTAGCTAATGTTAGGTACATAGCATGAATATTTAATGACACTGAAAGGTAAGGATACATGATGGAGGGTATGCTCCTTTAACTTTCCCCTTGGTTACTGGCGGTATACACACCACACACCACACACCGCCAATAATTGGTTGTTATTTCGTTTGTTGGGCCGTGACAAAACTGCTGTATACCCATTGGTATGAGGTATGTTCGGCCAGCACGCTGCCAAGCTCAAGGCCTTGTTCACTGCGCCAGTCGTGCATTAATTCGGCGAGAACGGCAGCCCAAGTGGTCACTTTAACCCCGGCTTGGCTCATTCTCATCATGGCCGCATCTCTCACGGTTTCATTCCATGTGCCTGAAGCATCAATCACAGCGTAGACATCATAGCCGTCGGCCACCGCTGAGAGGGCTGGAAACATCAAGCATACGTCGGTAACAATGCCTGCCATGATGATTTTCTTACGTCCAGTCGCTTCAATCGCTCCTTTAAAGTCCTGATTATCCCACGCATTGATTTCGCCTGGACGTTCGAGCACGTTGCTGCCGAGGATATCTAAAATATCACTCATGATCGGGCCATTAGGTCCTTGTGGCATACTTGCCGTCACAACGGATGGCAGCTCAAGTACGTTGGCTGTATGGCATAAGCCGCGGATATTAGCCTGCGTTAAATGCACATCTTGATCACGGCAACTGACTAATAAACCGGTTTGGTGATCGATCATCGCAAGTACCGCATTATCTGGGGTGAGGCGTTCTGCAAATATATTTGTCATCTTACTGTCTCCATGTGGATGTTGTGCTTAGTGTTCAGTTGTCTGCTCTGTTGCGAGCTGAATAATGATCAGCTGACACTCTTTTTCAGCTGTAAAATTCAACGTAGTGCCACGGATCATTTCATCTACAATTAACTTTTCGTTGTTGGCCTTACCCTCACCCTCGACGAGATAAGCAATAAACGGTGCGTTGATTTTAATTGACTGATTTTCTGATAGCCGCGCAGTGTCGATAATCGTACTTGCCGGGAAGTCAGCGTGGCTGCTTGTGCCGCCGTAGATACGTGTCATCTCTCCTTGTTGTGGGCGATAGACTTTATAAGCGGCAGGTTGCCCTGTTTGCTCGGGTAAGACCCAAAGCTGGATCATACGGTTAGCACTATCATCGGGGTTAACTTCATTGTGAGAAAATCCTTCACCGCCAGCACGCTGGACTTGAACATCATAGGTGTTGAGATCTTTTCCGTGCCCCAGAGATCCTTGGTGGGCAATGCGGCCTTTTACCATGACTGAAATAACATCAACTTCATGGTGGCTATGCATACGGGTTTCGCCCTTCGGCAAAAATTGTGCATCAGCCAGATAAACGAAGTTACCAAGTCCAGGCCAACTACCGTCCTGATTTGCTTCTCCCCCAAATGCTTGAGGCGATTTGATCAATCGGTGCTCTGTTAATCCGGCAAATCCACCCAGTGATAATTGTGATTTCTGTAATTTGTCCATTTGTAGTCCCTCTATCTCATTCTTGGTTGTTAGATAAAAGGTTAGCTTGTTGCGTAAATGTGATAAATAGTGTTTTATGGGAATTACTGTTCTATACATAGAACAGTAAGAAAGTGTATGGAGCGGCTGGAGATCAAGCAGTGACACAGAATGTAAATGATATGGTGATATTTGCGCGGGTTGTACAGGCTGGTGGTTTTACCGCTGCAGCTGAGATGATTGGCTTACCTAAGTCAAATATCAGTCGCCATGTGTCATCGTTAGAAGAGTCACTCGGAATCAGGTTACTCGAGCGAACAACACGGCGTATTCATTTGACTGACATTGGCCAGATTTACTATCAACATTGCGTGAGGATCATTGAAGAGTCTGAGCATGCCGAGCAAGCAGTATTGGCGATGATGTCAGAGCCACAAGGTGTACTTCGAGTCAGCGTGTCAGTGACGACAGGGCAACAAATCATTGCTCCAGCAATGGCCAATTTTTTAGCGTCTTACCCCAATATCAATGTACAGATGGAATTGACGAACCGCCGTGTGGATATTTTGGAAGAAGGGGTCGATGTAGTGATAAGAGTCGGCACCCTGCCAGACTCTGGACTCGTTTCTCGCTTATTAGGCAAAAGTTACCATCAGTTTTTTGCTACAGATACATACCTTAAACAATATGGTGAGCCGAAGGATATCACTGAGCTTTGTGACCATCCTATTTTAATGATGGGGGGAAAGGCCGATGAACCCCAAACGATGACCTTATTGCAGGGTAATATTCAAGAGACACACACTATTACGCCTTATTGCACGGTTAATGATTTCTCGGCAATTTATCAACTTGCTATAGGGGGAGTGGGGATTGCTTTATTGCCGCACTATATGGGAAATAAAGAGGGGTTACGGCGCGTTTTACCGGACTGGCAGGCCCCTGCAGTTGAGTTCCACGCATTGTTTCCAAGCCATCGTGGGGCAACCCCAAAATTGCGCGTGTTTTTAGATTTCCTTAAAACCTTGTTTGAAGAGCGCATACGATGACGGTGGGTTTATCCGTCATTAACTGGATAATGATTGTGACGATAAGGCTGGTTTAGTGTTGATGTATTGACTATGCAAATGATCCAGTTAATCTAACTATGAGCATAAATTAACTTGAGTGCTGGATTCATTAAGTTGGGTGGTGAAGTAACAAGGACGCGTATGATACGTAATAGTTTGCTGATGATAATTGCACTGCTTTCTTTTGGGTTATCAGCCCAAGAACGTGCTTTGGGTGAAATTTTTATCAAAGACTCACAAGAGAGCCAACGATTAGAGTTTATTGGTGAAGGAAGCCGTCCTGTACACAATACAATGATCGACGATAACAGCATTTATCAAAATAGAAACAATTCAGATCCGACTGAATTTGGCACTGGGGTCAAATTCAATGCCACTAAGGATTTCAGTATCTCTGTACAAGCTGGTGGTGAGCTTACTGGCAGTGATACCCTTGAAGTTGATAGCGGTTCGGTGTCGTTTGAATTGAGCTATTGAGCTCTGGATTAAAGTGCTAAGTGTCGTTGATTTACATAACAGCTAAGTTTGGCATTGCGTTGATATAACAAAAAAGCCAGGTTGTTTAACCTAGCTTCTTGTTTTTATGGCTTTGGCAAATCACTTATTCTTTTCTGTTTGTTCTTTTTTGAGCTTGTCACATTCGTAAACAGGCATCGCTGTGGTACCAAGCATTTCACCATTTTGCATACAGATGATTTGTGGGACAGTAACGGTACTTCCCCCGCTCATTCCTGCTGCAAAAGTAAAGCTCGAGAAAGTGATACAGATTAGCATTAGGAGCTTTTTCATTAATACTCTCCACTTATTAAGTGTTGCATCAATAGTGACCAACAAAATTAAAGCGTAGCAGTAATATGCTTTTTTATGCTAGCAAAACTGAAATCTGCTCCGTAGTTTCTTAATCATCAGGGGTGACGATAAAGGGGAAATCATCCCCCCAATGCTCATTGATGAATTCACGTTTTGTCGCGAGTCGCTGCTGGAGAGATTCAACTTGTTGCTCGGTTTGGCTCAGTTGCCTGTAGAGCTCAAATGAAATGGCTTCAAGGTCCTTGTAACTGAATTCACTGTCAGTGTTTGTAATATCGAGCGGAGCTTGTGGTTCAAGAACTATCTGTGGCGGAGAGGTGACTAAAGCACGCTTCTTTTTCTCTTCTTTAATATGATCGACAAGAGAAAAAGTCATTATAAAAAAAATGAGTAGGGCTGAAGCCGCGTATATTATTTTTAATTGCCCACGTTCCTTTAAGGCCAATAAGATTAACAATCCGCATACGATCACTAACAGTATCAGTACCATTCCTTTGCTACCCACTTATTAATAAAACTATCAATTCGTGATCTTTATACCATAGTTGTATATTTTCAACGTTATAATTATAGAAATAATTGACGGAACTCTCGAAAGTTAACGTTCGGGTGATTTTTTGAACTTGTAGGCTTAAAGGTCTTAAGTTGTTCTGTGTGATTTCGTACTGGTATGTTACTGTAACATTTTACGGTAACTCGCAGTTAATTAGCTTATAGCCATGACTCAAGAACAGAAAAAAACGCGTCCAACCCTTCAAGATATTGCAGATCGCATTGGTATCACCAAAATGACGGTGAGCCGTTATATGCGTAACCCCGAGTCAGTTTCGGCGAGTACTCGTGACAAAATAGCCGTGGTGGTAGAAGAGCTTGGCTATATTCAAAATCGTGCACCGGCCATGCTATCGAAATCATCAAGTAAGGCGATCGGTGTTTTGTTACCGTCATTGTCAAACCAAGTGTTTTCCAGCTTTGCTCAAGGTATTGAGGCGGTTACGAATGACAAAGGCTACGAAACGCTTATTGCACACTTCAGTTACAGCGAAGAAGTCGAAGAACGTAAGATTGCCTCTTTGCTTTCTTATCAAGTTGATGGCCTTATTTTAACAAGTACTGCTCATACGGAACGAACGCTGCAGATGATCAAAACGGCAGGCATACCTGTGGTTGAGGCGATGGAGTTACCTAAAAAACCGATTGATATGGTGGTCGGGCTCGATCATGTTAATGCGGCTTATTCTGCTGTTAAAGCAATGATTAATAAGGGTAGAAAGCACATCTCATATTTCGGTGCGCGTTTAGATACTCGAACCCAGTTACGTATGGAAGGTTACGATAAAGCAATGACCGAGGCGGGATTAGAAAAGTATCATATTCTGACCCATGAACACTCAAGCTTTACATTGGGCGGGGAGCTACTAAGCCGTGCCTTGGCCGAATGCCCAGAGCTTGATGGTGTATTTTGCACCAACGATGATATCGCGATTGGTACGATATTAGCGTGTAACGAGCGGGGAATTCGGGTACCTGAAACACTCAGCGTTGTTGGTTATAACGCATTAGATATCGGACAAGCGATCACGCCACGCTTAACCAGTATTTATACACCACGTTATCAGATTGGTGAGAAGAGTGCAGAGCTGTTGTTGTCGGCAATTGAAGGTGAACGTAAAGCTCGGAATATTTATGATCTTGGGTTTACCATCACCCGTGGTGAGAGTTTATAAGTTGTAATGCTTTAAGTGTAAATATTTTAAATATCTATGCTTTAAGTGGAARGGTGCCGAGTTACTTTTTATCAGAAAAAGCAAAAACGGCACCTTAAGAAGCGGCTAAATTAAAAAATAAAGCTTGCCCCTGTGTCTGCACTCGAAACGTTATCACGCATGACTTTGAATATATCCCTTCCCCAGGTGATTTGCTCTGCTTCCGTATCTATTTGACGGCTTGAACGGCTATCTAGTTCCGCAGATACGCAGAGTTCACCAGTGTGACAGTCTAGCGTAATGATATCGCCATCTTGAATCTTACCGATAGCCCCACCACGTAACGCTTCTGGTGAAACATGGATTGCAGCTGGGATCTTACCCGATGCACCAGATAAACGGCCATCAGTGACTAGCGCAACTTGGTGGCCGGCTTTTTGAATATTGCCTAAAATTGGCATTAGCTTGTGCAGCTCAGGCATACCGTTAGCGGCTGGACCATTATGGGTAACCACAACGATACAATCTTGATTTAGCTCGCCATTTTGATAGGCCGTTTCAACATCATGCTGAGACAGGAATACTTTTGCTGGAGCCTCAATATATTGATGGGCTTTATCGACGGCAGACACCTTAACCACCGCTTTCCCTATGTTACCGTTTAGGACTTTTGTTCCACCCGTTTGATTGAAGCTTTGATTTTTAGCCGCAATCACCTCGGGATCGGTGGTGCCTGAAGATGCTTGCCATACTAGCTCGCCGTTCTTGAGGGTTGGCAGACAAAGTTGGTCGTTAAACCCACCAAAGACTGTTTTAACGTTACTGTTAAGCAGTGCTTTATCATGGAGCTGGCTCATTAGAGCGGGTACGCCCCCTGCCTGTTCAAACGCGTTAATGTCGGCAGGGCCATTCGGATACATTTTTGCAAGTAATGGCACGACATCAGATAAATCGCTCATGTCATCCCATGTCAGGATCAAACCACCCGCACGGGCGATAGCGATCATATGGATTGTATGGTTGGTACTACCGCCAGAGGCGAGAAGTGCAACCAAGCCATTCACAAGGCTCTCTGCCGTAAAGACATCAGCCAATGGGCGGTAATTAGCACTGCCTTCAGACATCGAAGCCAACTGTAAAGAAGCATGTTCAGTTAGCTTTAGTCGTAATGGCGTATTAGGTGCAACAAACGCTGAGCCGGGTAGCATCAGGCCCATGGCTTCGAAAACGAGCTGATTGGTATTCGCGGTGCCATAGAAGGTACATGTTCCACCTGAATGGTAAGCTTGGCATTCCATTTCTAGTAACGCTTCTTTGCCAACTTCACCAGCAACGTATTTTTGTCGGACAGAGACTTTTTCATCATTGCTGATCCCTGTTGGCATAGGGCCTGCAGGAATGAATGCTGTTGGCAGGTGCGCATAGCTCAATGCGCCCATGAGTTGCCCCGGAGCGATTTTATCACAAATACCGAGCAATAACGTTGCATCAAACACATTGTGACTAAGAGAAAATGCGGTTGATTGCGCAATTAGGTCACGAGAAAACAGTGACATATCCATACCCGGCTGGCCTTGCGTAACACCATCACACATAGCAGGTACACAACCTGCAATTTGTGCGGTATGGCCGTAAGGTTTTAGCGCTGTTTTGATTTGGTCAGGATAGTGCTTATACAATTGATGTGCACTGAGCATATCGTTGTATGAAGAGATAATGGCAAGGTTAGAGCGCGTAAAATCGAGGATTTGTAGCTTTTCTTCTTGGCCTGAAGCCGCAACCGCATGTGCTAAGTTACCGCATGATAGGCTTGCTCGTCCTTTTCCTTGCTTGGCTTGTTGTGCAATTTTGTCTTCAAAGCTTTGACGTAATTTGGCACTGCGTTGTTTTATACGCAGTGTTACTTCGCTAATCACAGAGTGTGTCATGCCATTGCCTCCTGACCATTTATTTCATTGGTTGTTGTTGATGTAAGGGCGTTAACGGATTGCTCAATAACAGCATCAATGCCTTGGTCAATACTGATTGTAATAACGTCTGGTTCACCCGTTGGGGACTCTAAAACCGCGAATTGGCTATTGATCATATTCTCTTTCATGAAATGACCATGGCGAAGGCGCATTCGATCCAAAATGAGCTCAGGGCTGCCGTCTAGATATAAAAAGACCAGACTGTTATTACCGTTACGGATTTGTTCCCTGTAACATTTTTTTAAGGCAGAGCAAACAATGACACCGGTTTCATTTTTACTTTCGATACTAAATGCTGCGTCACGGATACGTTCAAGCCAAGGTCGACGGTCGTCATCGTTCAACGGTTCACCTTTAGCCATTTTTAGAATGTTCGCTTTAGGGTGAAGGTCGTCCCCATCGATGAACTTAGCGCCAATACTCAGTGCAAGCTGGTGGCCGATAGTGCTTTTTCCGGATGCGGACACCCCCATCACAATAATGCTTTTCCCCAACATTTAAGCTCCTTGAATCTTTTTCTGATCTGGATCTCATTTTTCAGATGATCTTCAAATTCGGGTTTATTTTAGTAAAGTTACTGGTAACATGTTACCCGTAACTTGAGTGGTTGTGAACCTCTCAAAAAAGATTTCATAAAAAAACACCGTGTTTAGCGCTACCAGTATTACTCATGTTTTGCTGCAGGAAGTGTTATGGAGAGGGGAGAAAAATGGGACAAACAATCGAAAGCAAACTGAAGGCGTTAAAAATAGTACCTGTGATTGCGATTAAAAATGCAGACAGTGCCAAGCCATTAGCAAAAGTCTTAATGGAAAATGGGTTGCCTTGTGCCGAAATTACTTTCCGAACAGATGCAGCGGCAGAGTCTATTCGCCTTATGCGAGAAGCCTACCCAGACATGCTGATTGGTGCTGGCACTGTGCTGACAATAGAGCAGGTTGATCAAGCTATTTTGGCTGGTGCTGACTTTATTGTGAGCCCTGGTCTAAATCCAATCACGGTTAAGTATTGCTTAGCAAAGAATATTCCAATTATTCCTGGGGTTAATAACCCAAGTTTGGTTGAGCAAGCAATGTCGCTAGGCTTGAAAACAGTCAAGTTTTTCCCTGCAGAACCATCAGGTGGTATTGGCATGCTTAAAGCACTGTCTGCGGTGTACCCAGTGGTGTTCATGCCAACTGGTGGTATTAGCCCTGCCAATGCAAACGACTACCTTGCGCTTGAGAAGGTAGTGGCATGTGGTGGTACATGGATGGTGCCAAATAACTTAATTGAACAAGGCGACTGGCAGGCTATTGGCCAGTTAGTCAGTGAAATCAATAAGTAATACATATACTAAATTTCTGTCATCAGTATTTACATTGATACTTACATTTTTACTGATGACATTTTAAGCAAAATATAAGGGAATAGGCGGCAATTTTACCCGCATATATTCTCCGTTTACGCAGGAGTTGAGAGAAATGTCGAAAGATTACAGCAGCGTTGCCCGCTCGGTCGTCGAGAAGTTGGGTGGTGCAGACAACGTTGTAGCACTGACCCACTGTATGACGCGTTTGCGCTTTGTACTAAAAGATGAAGCGAAAGTTGATGCTTCTGCTCTAAAAGCGATCAAAGGTGTCATGGGTGTTGTCCATAATGGTGACCAGTGTCAGGTGATCATTGGTAACAATGTATCTTATGCTTATAAAGAAGTGATGAACCTGTGCCGTTTAGATGGTGGCAATACCGCTGATGCGCCAGCAGCTGCGAAAAAAGTGAAGCTGACACCGAAAGTTATCGGCGCCAAAATGCTTGATGCACTTGTTGGCACCATGTCGCCATTGATCCCTGCGATTATCGGTGGCTCGATGGTTAAACTTGCAGCTATGCTGTTACTGATGTTTAACATTTATGAAGCCGACCACTCTACAATTATCCTGCTAAATACCATTGGTGATGGTGCTTTCTACTTCCTACCTATCATGGTAGCGGCATCTGCATCGATTAAATTTAAAACCAACATGTCGATAGCAATCGGTATTGCTGGCGTGCTGGTACACCCGAACTTCGTTGACCTGATGGCGCAAGCTGCAGACGGACGCCAAGTTGACTTGTTTGGTATTCCAATTACTTCGGTACGTTACACTTACACAGTTATTCCTGTGTTGATCATGACCTGGATCTTGTCGTACATCGAGCGTTGGGTGGATAGCATTACTCCTGCTGTAACGAAGAACTTCTTGAAACCAATGCTTATCGTGTTAATTGGGGCTCCGATTGGTATCGTTCTGGTTGGTCCAATGGGTATTTGGATTGGTACTGCACTTTCTACGCTGGTTTACACTATCCACGGTACATTGGGCTGGTTGGCTGTTGCTATCATGGGCGCATTATGGCCGCTGCTGGTTCTAACTGGTATGCACCGCGTATTTACCCCAACAATTATCCAGACAATTGCTGAAACAGGTACTGAAGCAATGGTTATGCCGTCTGAAATCGGTGCAAACATCGGTATGGGTGGTGCGTGTCTGGCTGTTGCTTGGAAAACTAAGAATATCGCGTTGAAGCAAACGTCGATGGCAGCAGGTGCATCAGCATTGATGGCGGGTATCTCAGAGCCTGCGCTTTACGGTGTATTAGTACGCTTGAAGCGTCCTTTGATTGCAACACTTATCACAGGCTTCATCGTTGGTGGCCTAGCGGGTATGGCGGGTATCGCCAGCCACTCAATGGCGGCGCCGAGCCTCTTTACCAGTGTTCAGTTCATTGACGTGAACGACCCGATGAGCCTAGTGTGGGTGTTGGGTCTGATGGCACTGTCAGTCGTTCTATCTTTCACATTGACGTTACTGCTTGGCTTTGAAGATATCCCTGAAGATGAGGATGAATCAAACCCAACGGCGTCGAAAGATGCGGCGGAAGAAGACGTTAAAACAAATGAAATACCAGCGACAGCAAAGCCTGCCATTGCCTAGTATTACGGTCTAACAAATAAATTCAAGCCATCTCTTATATCGAGGTGGCTTTGTTACAAAGAGGTATAACATGTCTGATGTTAGGTTCCCGGAAGGGTTTTTATGGGGTGGCGCAATCGCTGCCAATCAATCTGAAGGTGCTCACCTTACTGGTGGTAAAGGACTGACGACGGTTGATATGATCCCTTACGGCGAAAATCGTATGCCAATTAAACTGGGTCTAAGAGACTCGGTTGAACTTGATCCTAATGAGTACTACCCAAGCCACCAAGCGATTGATTTCTACCACCGCTATAAAGAAGATATCGCGATGCTGGCAGAGATGGGCTTTAAGGTCTTTCGCATGTCGATTGCTTGGAGCCGAATATTTCCAAACGGTGATGAAGAAACGCCGAACCAGGCTGGTATCGATTTCTATCGTGATGTGTTTGAAGAGTGCAAAAAGCATGACATTGAACCGTTAGTCACGTTGTGCCACTTTGATGTACCGATGCACTTAGTGAACGAGTACGGCTCTTGGCGTAACCGTAAGATGATCAGTTTTTTTGAGCGTTATGCGCGTACCTGTTTCGAAGCTTTTGATGGTTTAGTGAAGTACTGGCTGACATTCAATGAAATTAACATTTTGTTGGCAAGCCCGTTTTCGGGTGCAGGCTTGATGTTCCAAGAAGGCGAAAACAAAGATCAAGTGAAATACCAAGCGGCTCACCACGAGTTGGTTGCTAGCGCACTGGTTACTAAAATTGCTCATGAAATCAACCCAGAAAACCAAGTGGGTTGTATGCTCGCTGGCGGTAACTTCTATCCGTATTCTTGTAAGCCGGAAGATGTCTTTACCGCGATGCAAAAAGATCGTGAAAACCTGTTTTTCATTGATGTCCAATCACGCGGTTATTACCCGTCTTATGCGCAGAAAGTCTTTAATGATAAGAATGTCATACTCGATATTCATGAAGAAGATCATGAAATTCTTAAGCATACTGTCGATTTCATTTCGTTTAGCTACTACGCATCACGTTGTGCGTCTGCTGATATGAATGAGGGGAATACCAGTGAAGCCAATGTGGTGAAGTCGATTAAAAACCCACACTTAGCTGCCAGTGATTGGGGCTGGGTTATCGACCCGCAAGGTTTGCGTATTACGATGAATACCTTATATGACCGCTACCAGAAACCACTTTTCTTGGTTGAAAATGGCTTGGGCGCAAAAGATGTCATTGAGGCGAACGGCGAGATAAACGATGACTATCGTATCGACTATTTGCGTGAGCATGTCGAGGCAATGCGAGACGCGATCGGTGATGGTATTCCGCTAATGGGTTATACGCCATGGGGTTGTATTGACTTGGTGGCTGCATCAACGGGTGAGATGAGCAAACGCTATGGTTTCATCTACGTTGATCGAGATAATAAAGGTAACGGTAGTTTGGATCGTACCCCCAAAAAATCCTTCTACTGGTATAAAAAGGTCATTGCCAGCAATGGTGAAGACCTCGTTTAAATGTGTTCTGTTGTTTGAGGGGAAGCTCTGACAGTTTGCCGGTAAGTCTATATTGCTTACCGGCTTTTTTGTGTCTGCTTAAAGGTTAGCTAGTAGGTTCCAGCGCCCAAAATATTAGCCCAGTTACAAGTGGAATATCCAGATGGCTAAAATCAAATTGTGTCGTCAGGTATGTCGGTGGAATATCTTTACTGAGGTTTGTTTGACCGTCGATAAAGATGACTTCGCCATTGATTTTCTCCGCATAAATGTAGTGGCTATTGTCGCGAATGAGCTCATCCATTAGCCCGATCCCTACGACGAAACGCGTCCCATCTTGGTATTGGTTCATCGCTTTCCAGCCATCAGATGCGGGCACGTTTTTCTGGTTAAGATCATACCATTGACTGCCGTTTGGGGTAGCAAGGGTTAATTGAGACTGTGGTGCCTTTTTTGAAAGATATTCAGATATCCCGATAAGCTGCTGCTCTACCGTTGGGCTATAGCTTCCCCAGAAGTGGTATTGGGTGTCAGGTATCAGTTGTTCAGCATCCAGGGCAGTATTTGCGGTTGTTTGTCGTGTTGCCATTCCTGTCGCATTCAATGAGCAGTTAGATAGCATGCGATTTTGATTACCCGTAATGACGGCCGTATTGATCATGCTACCGATACTATTACTGATACTTGTAACATCGGGTAAGAATGCTGAATGAGATTGCTTGAATTCGGCATTGTAGCTTTCTACTGCAGACTTGATGGTTGGTATACGTGAATCTTCGATTTCCGTATGCACTAAGGCATTTGCATTAAAAGATAAAATAGAAATCATTGATATTGCCAGCTTTTTCATGCTTTTAGTTCCCTTAAAATCATAATGAAGCATGAAAGTATAATCTATGTGAATGTATATTTTGAAAGTATGTCTTTTGGATATGAGGTTGTTTCCATAATGGCGCGTTCGCACCATTATGGTCAAAGGTGGGGGTCAGTTCATTTCACTTCATCATATGAAGCGGTATCAAGTAGCTTGGCGATGGTATCCTCAAAGCTCATCCCGACTTCTTTTGTTGCCATTGGGAATACGCTGCGCGTCGTCATGCCCGGCACGGTATTCATTTCGATTAGGTGTACTTCTCCGGCATCATCAAGAAAGGTATCAACGCGCCCCCAGCCCCGGCAGCCAAGTACTTGGTAGGCTTTGAGTGCAGCCTGCTGCATTTTTTGTTCTTGTTCAGCGGTCAGATCTGACGGGCAATGGTAGGTTGCAGTTTGATTACCGAATTTTGCATCCCAGTCGAAGAAGCTATCAGACTTGATCTGTACCGCAGGTAAAGGTTTTCCATCTAAAATCGCACAAGTGTATTCACGACCAGTAATAAAAGTTTCTACCAGAATATTGTCATCGTATTCAAAGGCGGTAATTAAGGCATGGAAGAGGCTGTCGGGGGTGTCTGCCTTTGTTATGCCAATACTACAGCCTTGATTTAAAGGTTTTACGATAACAGGGTACGTAAGGTTACTCAGTGTGGCTTTGATGGAATCTGCTGGAGTGTGTTTATTCACTTGGATCCAATCAGCGGTATTTAGGCCATTCGCTTTCCAGATTTCTTTGGTTTTATGCTTATTCTGTGATGTTGATGAAGCAAGCAGACCACTGCCTGTGTATGGAATTTTGAGCAGATCAAGCAAAGCTTGTATATGTCCACTCTCACCCATTCCACCATGCAGTGCAATGAAGACTTTATCTAAATTAAAGAAACCTTGAAGGGTAATATCAATATGCCGAGGATCAATTTTGATTGCCTCGTGGCCTAATGACTCGATAGCGTCGGCGATACACATTCCTGACTTAAGAGAAACCTCTCGCTCACTGGAGTCACCTCCATATAAAACACCAATTCTCATGTTATATACCAATGTAATTTGTTGTATTTTTATATAAAACAAAGAGAATAGCATGGTGTGGGATATATTCATTATCTGTATTGTAAATTAGGCTATTATTGGGCTTTTTTATGCTAAACGTCTTGTTTTTGGTGTTATTGTGAGCGAATTTTTGGTGTGACCAATTATAAATTAAATGTTGCTTTTATTGGGCAGTGATCAGAGGTATTAAAGTGACTGACTGAGCTCGGTTGAAATTCATGCTGTTTAAAAGAGCCGTTTACCATCATTGATTTGGTTGTTGAACCCATAATCATGTGATCGATAAACTGGCGGTAGTTATGCGTAAACCAGCGTTTTTTATGTCTGCTATAACGGCGTACCGTACAATTACTTTTCTGGCCAGATGTCGCTGCGTAGAGTGTTAATCCAAACGGGAAGCCATCATTAAGTTCTCGCCAAAGCCAATCGTTAGGGGCGGTTAGGTGACGGTTGAAGTCACCAAGCACTATGAACGGTTGTTTTTCCTTATAGCGTTTTTCGACCCAGTGTTCAATTGACTCAAATTGTTGCTTGAGTTGCGTGCAGCTTTTTTTCCGTGATTTGGCAGAAAAGCAGCCACTTTTGAGATGAACGGTTAAAAGTCTAAGGCGTGGTTGCCGCGTGTTATCGAGCAGGGTGATGTCAACGCCATAACGCAGATAATGCTGCTTAGTGGTATCGAGAGCGATAAGATCAGGATTCCGGTAATAGGCGATGTGTGATCTGATTGCGAATCCGACATATTGCTCCCAACGAACGCCTGAGCGAGTGGATTTGGAATGTAGTTGGCGCGTTGAAAGCTCGATACGGTAACTGTTACTCGATAGGGCGTCATTATTCATGTCCATGACTAATGATAACGACTGTTCATCAGCCACTTCTTGGAAAGCAATAACATCGGCATCAAGTTGCTTTACAGTGTTTGCCATTGCTTGATAGTCAGCCGTTCGGCGTAGTGATTCTGGACGTTCAGATTGACTATCAAGCCATCGCATATTCCACGATGCCACTGTTACCGTATTTGCCAGCGTTGACGAATAGGGTGTGAATATAAGGATAACCAATGCGAAGTAATGCAAAATATGAGTCACAACTGAAAATTTTTTGCATATTGATGGCTATTTATAATCAGCGCAGCTTTCGCAGGTGTTTTTCAATGCCACCTCACTGTAATAAGTGATGTGTTATCGCGCCTTACAAGAGTGATTGGACAAGGTACTCAATAAATGTCCTCGTTTTTAAGGGTTGAGCTTTCCCTTTATAAAGCAGATGAACTGGCCGTGCGATAGGGCGGTCCTCGTGAAGGATCTCAACTAATCGACCGTTATTGATTTCGTCTTTGATCAGGATTTTTGGCTGCAAGATGATCCCCGCGTCTTGAAGAGCGGCTTCTTTTAACGCTTGCCCACTGTTTGAACTTAACCTCGATAGCTGCCGATTGAATGCAGGCGTATCGATCCGGAGCGCCAAGTTTGGTTGAATATCGCCATAACTAAAGCCAAGGCAATCATACTGGGTGAGCACTTCGAGCGACGAGGGGACACCATGATGGTCTAGATAATGAGGTGTTGCACAAAATAAGCTATCGTAGCTATCAATGTGTTTGGCAATTAAGGTGGAATCTTCGAGATCGCCAATACGGATGATCAAATCAACCTGTTCATCTAGCGGATCAATACGCTGATTATCAAGCGTCAGCTCGATATTGATGTCGGGATATTGCTGAAGGAATCTTGCCACAATAGGAGCGATGACCAAACTGCCATAGGTAACCGGTGAGTTGATTCTGATCAGCCCACGCGGTGCGTTGGTGATGGCTTGTAGGCTGTTTTCGGCTTCAGTGATCTCTGCCAATATGCGTAAGCATTCGCGGAAATACATATCACCCGCTTCGGTCAGTGATTGCCTGCGGGTTGTTCGGTTTAGTAACTTGATGCCAAGGTAGCTTTCTAACGACTTGATATGCTTGCCAACCATTGTCGATGTTATTGAATAGTGTGCTGCAGTCTTGGCAAGGCTGCCCCGCTGCACCACATCGACGAATACTTGCATGCTTTTTAGTTTATCCATATTACAAACTATAAGTTGATAAATAACCAAGCACATCGTTGTTTATCAATCTTAGCTTGTCAATTAAATTGGATTGATTCTATAAAAGAAAGGCATTGCGACCATGTTTGAACCGGGTTTATTTATTACTGCAGAGATCAAAGTAAAACCTGAAATTGATCTGGATATCGCCAAGCAAGCGATAGCCGAATTTTGTTGTGGAATGAACAGCGAATCAGGTTGTTCATTGGCAATAGCACACCAAGATATGAGCGATCCTCGTCGTTTTATTTTATGGGAACGCTATGATGATCAGGCTGCCTTCCAACAGCATTTTAGCGCCGAGCATACGCAGCATTTTATTGGCCTCGGCATTACAGATTTAGTGCAGGCATTTGAAACTGACTTAATGACTGTGGGAGAGAAATAATGAGCCAATCACTTAAGTGGGGCATTTTAGGAACGAGCTTTATTTCTGGTGTTATGGCTGATGCCATTAAGCAAGATGGCCATACCCAGCTTTACGCTGTCGCGGGTCGCAGTAAAGCGCCAAGAGAGGCTTTTGTTGAGCAATATGATATTGCTGTTGCTTACGATAGCTACGATGCTTTAATCGCAGATGAGCAGGTTGATATTGTCTACATTGCTTTGCCAAATCACCTGCATCATGAATACGTGGTGAAAGCGGCGAATGCGGGTAAAGCCATTTTATGTGAGAAGTCATTGTCGGTTGATATGACTAAGACAGAAGAAGCCCTCGCTGCTGTTGAGCAAAACAAGGTGTTTTTTGCTGAAGGTTTAATGTACCTCAATCACCCGTTTACAGCTGAAATTATCAAAACAATCCAATCGGGGGCTATTGGTGAACTACGTGCGATCAATGGCCAATATACAGCGGCGATTTCGCAATTTGTTAACCCTGAGAGTAAGGGGGCTTTGTATAATCTAGGCTGCTATCCGGCATCTTTAATGCACCTGATCATGCAGCAAGGTTGTAATGAGCAAGCGGCCACTCGCGATGAGCTTTCAGCTATGGGGCGCCGAGATACCGATGGCAATATCTGCGAGTCGGTGGCTAATATTCGCTTCTCTAACGGCGTGATGGGCCAACTACACACTGCTGAGGACTACGGACTACATGCGGAGTTTACGGTATTAGGCTCTACAGGTAGTTTACAAATTGTCACTAACCCATGGTTGCCTGACGTTCACAACCAGTTCGTGATTACTGAATACGAACAGCCTTCCAAAACGATAACAGTTAACGCTGATGGTAATGGTTTTCTCTATCAGGTTCGAGCCATAAGAGAAGCGATTGAGCAAGGGAACAAAACCCTTGAACGCCCAGCGGCCACGCCAGAAGATTCACGGCAGATCATGATGTTTTTGACTGATTGGGAAGCAGAGGTCGAAAAATATTTAAACTAATTACCAAGTTCGGTATAGGTGATTTAAAGGGAGCACATGCTCTCTTTATTATTGTTAAATGATTTTTTCGTTCTCACTTCGGTATTAGTTCGCTAGGATGAATTTAAATTGAGTCAGTGGATTGATTCGATGAAATATAATCCGTCAATGGAGGACGAACAATGAAAGTCTACGGTGATATTCAATCAGGGAACTGTTTCAAAGTGAAGCTGGTGCTAGAGTTACTAGCAATTCCTTACCTCTGGCAGCACATCAATATTCTCGATGGCGAGAGCCGCAGTGATGAATTTTTGCAAAAGAACCCGAATGGGAAAATCCCAACACTTGAACTGGATGATGGTCGCTGTTTAGCCGAGTCGAACGCTATTCTCTGTTATCTTGCTGAAAGTACTCGGTTATTGCCGCAAGATAATTATCAGAAAGCAAAAGTAATGGAGTGGCTGTTCTTCGAGCAATATAGTCATGAGCCCTATATTGCGGTTGCCCGCTTCATTGCAAAATATTTAGGTATGCCTGAAGAGCGTAAAGCTGAATATCAGGCCTTACAAGAAGGCGGAAACAAAGCCCTCTTGATGATGGAAAAGCAACTCCAACAAACCTCGTACTTAGCTGGTGAAAGTCTGACTATTGCTGATATTTCTCTATATGCTTACACCCATGTCGCCCATGAAGGTGGGTTCTCGTTAGAGTGCTATCCAGCCATTGCGCGATGGATTAATGACATTGCGAGCCATCCTGACTATGTCGGCATGATGTAATAATTGTTTGTTACCCTCGAGCTATTCGTATTATTTAGCCTCTTAATAATAGAGGCTTTCTATGATTAGCATTGGAGGGAATGAAAGTGGAAGTACAGCTATTATCTTCAAATGAAGAGTTAGGTGCGATTGCATTGGTATTGCAGCAGTTACGGCCGCAATATGATCTTGATAGTTTAATATCACAAATAAAATCACAGCAAAAAGCGGGCTACCAAATTGTTTATGTAGTCGAGGACGCGAAAGTGCTCTGTGTTGCTGGTTTTGTCACAGGACAAAAACTGTCTTGGGGTAAGTATATGTATATTGATGACTTAGTGGCTGCCGAGGAGCATCGTTCAAAAGGTGCTGGGCAATTGTTGATTGACTGGTTTAAAGACTATGCGCACTTAAATCAATTGGATCAAATTCACCTTGATTCTGGCGTTCATCGCTTTGGTGCTCACAAATTTTATTTAAAAGAAGATTTTGTTATCGCAAGTCATCATTTTACTTATGCTTTTTAGTGAAAATTGATATTACCGCAAGTAGCAGCCGGGCCTGTATGTAACAGGCCTCATTTTCAATTAGTTTCATCTAATTATTAAATAGGTTGTCCTGATTTACTCGCTATGATCAGTTCTCGGCTGAGCTTATATTTACCTCATAGAAAACAAGCATCTAAATCTTAATGAGGAAATTGATATGAACGCGAAGCTGAGTGCTGTACTGGTTACTTTATTAGCAACTTTTAATGTAAATGCGTCGCTTAACATGACAGCAGCACCATCTAATCATGGTACTTGGGTTAAAGTGACTGAAAGCCACTCACCTGTAGCTGGCGCAGAGGTTGTAACAAATTCTCCGATACAAGAAGCGCTATTTACTGATGAGAACGGTAGAGTTTTCATTCAAAAGAACTCCCATTGGGCTAACTCATTACGGGTAACAGCAACGACGCCAAATGGTGAGGAAGTCACTAAGTTAGTATATGTTCCACGCTCAAGTGAAAGATAAGCATTGCTTGATTCGCTGAGAATGCGCTCTATGAAAGGGCGCATTCTGCTTTCTGGCTTCTTTTTTTGAGAGGCTGAATATATTTGAAGACACCATGCTTTTCCTTCCCAATATCTGCACGTTACCTACTCGCTTCTGTATATGCCACTTCATGCTCAAAGCGTTCAATCATAAAGTCACCAAAATTATATTTTAGTTGTTGGCCATAAATTCATTTTATTGGTTTGATTTCACTATGTGTACCATCGTGATAGCGATTCAACCATGCGTGTGAGTAAATATGTTGGTAAACCGTATTCTTACTGAATATATTTCTTTATTGCAGCTATTTAATAGTCGCTAAATTCAACATTTGAATCGTGTACCGTATATTTAAATGTTATTGCTGTTGAATTCTAGGATAAGTTGTTCTGATTTACCCGCTATGATTGATGGTCGGTTAAAACTATATTTACCTCATAGAAAACAAGCATCTAAATCTTAATGAGGGAAATGATATGAACGCAAAACTGAGTGCAGCATTGGTGATTTTACTAGCGACCTTTAATGTAAATGCGTCACTTAAAATGACGGCAATGCCATCTAACCACGGCACATGGGTTAAAATTACAGAAGATAGCTCTCCTGTTATCGGCGCTGAGGTGCTAACGAATGCACCTATAAATGAAGAATTGGTGACGGATGACAACGGACGAGTATTTATTCGAAATAGCGCTAACCGATCTAGCTCAATACGCGTTACTGCGATTGCTCCTTCAGGTGAACAAGTTTCAAAACACGTCTACGTCTCGCGTGAAAAATAAGCTTTCTTTTATACAGTAATGCGCCTTATACAAGGGCGCATTTTGCTTTTTGACTTTGTTCCCAAAGGTGCTGAATATGTTTGATACACCATGTTTTGGCTTGTCCCATCTCAGCGCGGTGCCAAGCAATGACAATGTCAACTTCGCGAGCAGTGCCTAGCTCGAGTAGGTTTTGTTGCTCTAAGTCTTGCTGTATTAATGAGCGAGGAACCGTGCCTATACCAATCCCCGCTTTTATCGCCTTTATTTTGTCATCCATGGTACTTACCGTATAAACAGCTTGATCCGAGAGAATATTTTTCGTCAATTTGGGGCTAGTATGCGCAGAATCAGAGACTGCAATAACACGGTATCGTTGTCTGATATTTTCATTGAGAGGTTCAGGCTCGTCAATAATTGGGTTAAGAGGTGATGACACCCAAATCATTTCGACTTTGCCTAGAAAGGTTGTTTTGATTTCATTGGGCAAAACCTGAGGACGTGACGAGACTAAAATATCTGTTCGGCCTGCACTCAAGGCCTCCCAACCGCCCGTTAGAATTTCTTCTTTAAACGTGAGTTTTGTTTGGCTTAATTGCCCAAAATCAGCCATTAGAGATAAAAATAAATCAGAGCCTATAATACCGTCATAGCTGACGAAGAGCTCGCTTTCCCAGCCTTGTGCTAACTCTTTAACTTGCCTATACAGTGTGTCAGAGGCATCAAGGATCATGCGGCCTTGTTCTACGAGAAGCCGACCAGCGTGAGTAAACGTTGCTCTATGCCCAGATCGGTCAAGAATGAGGACATCAAGATCTTCTTCCAACTTCTGGATTTGGTAACTCAAGGCAGATGTTGAACGGTTTAAATGTTGAGAAGCCGCAGCAAAACTACCTTCTCTGTCTATCACATCGAGTATTTGAACGGTATCTAACGAGAGGGTTTGTTTAAGCTTATTCACAATCTACTACCACTTGAAAAGTCGTTAAGACCTTAAATTAATCAGTTTATATTTCAATGCGAATATAGAGATAAATTGTATGGAAAGGTTTCATCTAAAAAGTAAAACAAGTTGTCCTAATTTTTGCGGTGTGATCTTGGATTTATGCGGATTAATCTTTGCCTAGAAATTTATTCAGTTGTTAAGGAAGTAATATGTTAGACCGAGTTTCCCCGTATGTTTTGTTAGTCTCTCGAGTAATGTTAGCACTTATCTTTATTAAAGCTGGCTGGGGGAAAATAGACGGTTTTTCTGGTACACAAGCCTACATGGAAGCAATGGGCGTACCAGGCGGAATGCTGCCATTGGTGATTTTGTTAGAGCTTGGCGGTGGATTAGCTATTTTGTTCGGTTTCTTAACCCGTTCAGTGTCATTCGTTATTGCTGGCTTTTCTGTCGTATCGGCTTTGTTGTTCCATTTCGATTTATCAGACAGTGGGCAAACGATTCATTTGATGAAAAACATTGCTATCGCTGGTGGTTTCAGTGCCTTGCTGGTTGCAGGTCCAGGAAAGCTGAGTGTTGATAAGTTTTTGAATAAAGCTTGGTAACATTTACCTGTTTAATAAACGGTTAAATGACTCAGAGCCTCAGCCGATACCTTAAACGGCTGAGGCTCTGTTCTATCATAAAGTGATGAGTTTACTTGTGCTGGTAGTCATTTTTCTCTGCTGGCTGAGTTGATAAATATTCAACGAATTCAAATTGTACGTTGTGCTTATCAAGGAAGTAGGCATTTTTACGGTGCGGATGTTCGGCACCGTGATGATCAATAGGAAAACCTGCGGTTTCTAAACGTAAGATTAAGGCTTCGAGATCCGGTACTACAATACCGATATGCTTTACTCCGGTCCAATGCTCAGCCCAGTGGCCATTTTTTCCTTCGCCACCACTTTGGATAGCGATATAGCTATTTTCGTCACCGACGTGATACCAGCTGACTGATTTACCATGCCAATCGTCATTTACCCCTTTCCCCCTGACAGACCATTCAGGCAAAGCAGATAGCAGGAATTCTATGGTATCTTCAGCATTAACAACTGTGATGTTTGCATGTTCTACGTAAGTGCTCATAACAATATCCTTTTGGTATTTTACATTATATTTCAATGCAATAAATGTGCCTTTCTTCGGCTTGTTTCTGTCTATACCAAACAGTTTAGTTGTTAAAGTTAACTTTAAGTCAAGGTTTGTTTTTATGTTTGCTGCCAGTTTATAGTCGTGTGTTAGGAGCGGCTTACCGATTAGGCTCGGTAAGCCAAAAGAGTGGGGGTAGGTTAGCCTGTTAAAGCTTGCTTGAGATCTTTGGTCATCGGTGTTGGCATTAGCCCTGCTTTCGACAAAGGAGGGTGATGTTTTTAATCATTATTGTTTGTTGCTAATGTATTTTTGTTTGTAATCTGATGATATAGCAAAGAAAATAACCATTATCGAGACAGCGAATAAACCAGTTGAAAAGAGTAATTTTTCGTTGACCAACAGCTCATAGCTACTAACTAAAAAGATAAGCGCCATCATTATTAGATTAAAGATATGAACTCGTGGTCTATTCCTTGAAAAAATCGCATAAGCTCTGAACATTACGACATTAACCTATTTTTATTGATGGAATTATCATTTTAGTTGATGTTCCTATCATTGCTAGATAATGTTCCTTAGGCATACGCGGTATGTTGATGAGTTTGGTGATATTACAGGTTTTGTTGATTGGAAAAAGTGATTCTGAGAGGTCAGAGACTAGTTTTTAGAATCAAAAGTTTAAAATTGAGTGGCTTAGTTAGCGATAAATGCAGGAATTAATTTATCGCCGCTGGTAGGAAGCATGGGTGTTTCCAATTATTCCACTGCTGCTTGTATGGCCTTTAGTCGAACCCTATTGTATATCGGTTAATTGTTCAAAGAACCTACCTAAGTAGGTTCTTTGTCATAAATACACACTTTTAGTTAATGTATCTAAAACGGTGTTATTGGATTTTTATTAAGATGAAACTATCGTCGTTTATGGCCAAACAAGGTATTAATTGATGCTTCCATATTCCTTGTGCTTATTAGCACAATGGCATAGATGATTGAGAAAAGAAGTGCCTGATTGAGCAGGGGGAGCATGGAAAAAGTCTAGTACGGTTGCACCCACATCAGCAAGAGTTGAGCGTTGCCCAAGGTGAACGCCTCTATTCGTTAAAGTATAAAGTAACAAAGGTACAATTTCCCGTGTGTGCTTTGTATGTCCGATGAAAGGGTCATTACCGTGATCAGCCATCACAATCAACATATCTTGCGGTGTCATTTGGTCGATGACTTGAGCAAGACCGTGATCCGCTTGTTCGAGTACCTTCCAATATTGCTTAGGATCTTGCTGATGCCCTGACAGGTCTGTTTCTTGAATGTTGGCGCAAAAAAATCCAGTACGTTGTTGCAGGTCGTTGTTTAGCAAACTAAATACATGCTGGGTATCGACAATGGACGTATAGGATATTCCCATGTCATTTTGCACTATATCTGCCACTTTTCCATAAAGGTGTGTAGTTACACCAACGTGGTGTAATTGATAAGGTACTTGAGTTGAAGCATCGACGCCATAACCTAAATGTACCACTTGAAAGCCGTTGTCGTATGCTCCTGAGTCTGGAGCATTGACACCAATATAGTGTTGATCTGTTTTCGGATCATACTTAGTTTCAATGGCATTCAAGATATTCTGCATTGAGGTAACAAAACCACCAAAGGCAATGTTACGGCTGACCTTGTTTGCGGTGCGAACAACATTGCCGAGTTTGTGTAGTTCTTCAAAACTGATTTGGTTAAAGTCTGCTGTTAGGTTGTAGACTTGCCCCAGATCGGCCTCAAGGTTGTCCCCAATAACCACGCAATTATTGACCATTAAGGTATCGATATTATTGTGTGTAATCCGCTTAACCTTATAACTATTCTTGATAAGGGCTGCTTCTATAGCATCAATTGATTCCTGAAAGGGTTTGATCACAGGAGGTTGGGGTAATGTCCCCATGATCTCTTGGTGGCCCATAAAAGTATCGCACCCTTCGTGAGCAAGTAATGCTGTCCCCCAGTTTGCGTCATTATTCGTTTGCATTATTGAACAGGTTTGACTAACCGTATTGAGTAACCCTAGCTTTTCTAGCGTAGGTAAGCTTTTTAATGGAAAGTGATTTAATAACTTTTCAGTGGTATTTGCGCCCAAATCTTGTGGTCGAGTTTTAGCGACATCGGGCATTTCACCAACTCCGAAGCCATCGAGAACAACGACGATAAACTTAGCCATTTTTCACCTCGTTCCCCAATGCATCATATAAACCGATAAGGGTCGGGCTTTGAGTTGAAATCCCCTTAACAAGCGCGACATCACTGCGAGTGACGAATACTTGGGTTCTGAAAGCCATGACTACAGGTGTCCCAATTGCGCAGTGATGGTGAAGTTTTAAGTGGTAATCAATGCTGGAATCATCATCATTAGTGACTTTCGTGATGGTATCACGTGTACCATTATTGTCTGTCTCTCGAAGTAAGGCGCTGTCGAGGAGGCCTCGGCGGTAATACCCGCCACCATAGCAATAGCTGTTGTTATTAAAATGATGTGATACTTCTGTGACGTAAGCCATCGCAACTTTTTCTGGTTGGTTACCCGTTTGATTAGCGGGGGTTGTTCCCGTTAAAGCATGGCCTGGTTCTCCATGTGTACATCCAAATTCTTTTATGAGGGGTAACGTTTCGCTGCTGGTGGATGAAGGGCTGTTCAGCTGATTGAAGTTGTATCCGAGAGCTTTTCCTTTTTCGTTTGCTTGCAGTAGCGATCGTAAGTTTTGTGTCGGCTGTGTGGTTTGTGTGGCGGGGTCAAAAAGAAAGCATGGGAAATGAGTCAGGCCTTCAATGAGCAGGTTAGGCATTGTACTAATGGTTTTTAGTACTGCTTTTATATCCGCTATATCAAACCCAGACTCTTGATTTATATACAGCTGATCATCAGGGTTCAAAAATTTAAGTAAGACGCGTTGCGTGCGCTGTGCATGTTGAGCCGCTTTTGATATTTCTGCCGCCTTTTCGATGGAATAAACAGTAATAACATCAGGTTGAATCTCTTCAATTAAGTGTTTAATCATACCCTTAGGGGGTTGTACCAAGTGGCCTACATGCGCAATTTTTACGCCATGTGCATGCAATTGACGAGCTTCTTTGAAATCAACACAGACGATACCCGCGTAGTGAAGTTCATTCACTAACAGTTTCGCTAAATAAGGGTTACGTCCAAACTGTTTTGTCATGGCATACAGTTTTATACCTAGCTTATCCGCTTCTTTTTTAAGCTGTAAGGCATTTTCTTTAAACTGGTCAACATCGATGACGTAGGTGTCTGGCAGTATAATGCCATTCTCGAGCAATTTTATCGTTTCTTCGATCAATGCCGGATTTTGTTTTTGTAGTGCATGTAGAAACATATAAGTCCCTTTTATATAGGCGATAAAAACCAGCCCGCTTGGATTATATCCATACAGAAATAATGCGAGTTACGTTAAAACAGGCCGGTTGTTTTACCGGGGTATTAGATAGCGAACAGTCCTAATATATAAAGTACGTTTAATATTACACCCGTTAAAATTGCGGCAACGGCGGGCGCTGCTATTTTCAGGATCGGTCGACCCATGACTTCATTCAAGAAGTACAGTACAGCAAAAATAGTGAATCCGGTTGTTTCCCCCATTTTCATTACGGCTAATACACCACCAATTAATAAGGCAAACTCCATTAACGTATTCATTGAGTTTCGAATATTGTCGGATGCATTACGAATGGATGGGTATTGTTCAAGGAAACGGCCGATGTTACGGAGCAACATGACTTCTAAACAAATGGTAATTGCGCCAAGTGTTGCTGCAACAGGGATATTCGGAGAAAGATAACCCACCACGAAGACAAAGGTCATGCCTACAACGCCATATACACCTGTTGCTAATGCTGTCGTTGCTATAAGAGGAATAAAGCCTAGCCCACGCATAAATTCAGATAAAGCCACTTGCTTCATTGCTGCATCTTGAGCAATTGGATCTGTCATTTTGTACGCATCAGCGAGTGAATAAATCGAAACTTCTGATCCTGCAAAAATCCCAGCATTTGATACTGCGGCAATTAAGGCACCTGTTACAGCAAGAAAAGGCAAATTTTTAACGATACGTTTTGTACGCTCTTCAAATAACCCATGCAGGCTCGACATATCAGGGGGAGATATCCCTTTTTTGCGGTCATTAATATCTTTTTGTATCGCGATACCGACAAGCATCATCATACCAACAAATATTTGGATAGATTCGGGATAAATACCAGTGTGCTTGATGATCAGTAATCGAGAAAGTAGAACAACGACTGCTGCAAACAAGCCTGATTTCCAGCCAAATTGATAGAAAATAGCCAGTAATGGGAACAATGCGAATGCAGACATCACTGGAGTACCTAATTCAGCTAATGCGCCTAATGCGTCGACAGGTAGACCTGTTAGTACTAAATTGACTCCACTTAATGAAGTAACAACAAGTACTCCCCATAAGCCGCCCGCCAAAGCAGCCAACAGGCGACTACCTATCATGACGCCGATAATATCAGTCGGTAAAAAGAGTAGCCAAGGATTGAGTAATCCTGTTGAAAGGGTAAATGATATTCCGACTGAAGCAACAAAACCAATTGACAAGCCAAATGCAACAGAGCCGGCATCTCGGCGGGTCATGTTGCCTTCAACGAGTTGAGGTAGAATTGGGCGTATTCCATCATGAAATACAGAGGCGCTCATATTGGCAATCAATGCTGTCATAGCACAAAGACTTGCGATTAATCCTAAATGCATAAAATCCATGTTATGCCCTTATTATTGATTATTGAGGGTAGAAATGAGCATAGGGATAGCGTGTTCAATATGCTCTACTGATAGGCCAAATGCGACTTTACCTTCATTAATAAATTGTTCTACTTCTGGTTGTTTTGCTTGAATAGCGGGTTTGGCGATGGTACAGCTTTGCGGATAGCCAATGATCGCAATAGCCATAGATAGAGCGGCACCCGCTCCGGTGTTACAGCACCCGATATAATAATCAAGTTCCCCCGATTTTACTTTTATGGCTGCATCCATATCATTGAGAATATGGCACTCGAACTGGCCAGGTGCAGCCATGTTAATTTGTTCTTGTATTTGTTCTCTTTGTAAACCAGCGATAGCAATCTTTTTCATTAGGAGAAACCTCTTGTTTAACTAAATAATTTATTGGGATTGTGTTTTAACATGGTGTCGATATCTTGCTGGCTAATACCATGGTTCAGCATCATAGGGATAAAAGAATCCACTAAGTAACTGAACCCAAGACCACCATTTTCTTGTAGGTGTGAGCGTCGAGTAATGTCCATTGAGAGCATGACCCGCTCCAAATATCCACGTTGTGATAATGCAGATAGCATCGCCAGACGTTGGCTATCTGGGTAGTAAGAATTTTTTCCGATTGTATCGAATTGGACGTAACAGCCTTGTTCAATTAGCCATAAGATGTCATCGAGATTATCTTTCAAATCACAATGGCCGACAGTGACCTTTTCCAAATTTACCCCAAGCTTCTTGAGTAACTCGACTTGCTCTCTACCCATAGAGCTCATTGATTGGTGCGTAGATATCGGTTTTCCTGTTTCCAAATGAGCAATCGATGCGGCTTTGAATATTTTTTTTTCAGTTTCAGTGAAAATATTTTCACTGGATCCAATTTCTGCAATAACACTGGCTTTTAGATGACTATCAGCAATACCGTCATCAATTTCTTTTATCATCTCTTGGCTGATCTGTTTGGCAGTTTGGTTATAGACATGTGGTGGAAAGAAACCCTCTATGTAATAGCCAGTTGAAAGTAGAATATTGATACCAGTGTCATCAATTAAATTTTCAATAAATTGAGGATTTCTGCCCATATAAGAGTTAGTCATTTCAATAATGTTAAATACGCCCCGGTCGATCAGTTGGTTCATTTCATTTTTAATTAACTCATATTGATCAAGACGGCAGTCAATATCGTTTTTTTGCGACGACAAATCGATATGCAAATGTTCGTGGCAGTAGGTATATCCAGTGTGATCAATCATTAGAAAGCCTATTAGCCTTGAGTCGCACAATGAAGAGAAAGTAAGTTACTGAGAAAAAAAGAATTCTCTGTACTTGGGATATTATTGAGGGCGAATGATTCTAATATTTGCTCATTGAGCCTATTAACTTCATTAAATGAAGGATCAGCCATTATCTCATTGAAGATATCGACATCTAACCCTTCTTTAATAGGCTCTCCTGCTCGAATGCGGTCACTCGCCCTTGCTAGGTGGGTCATCGCCATCTGAAACTGTTCGTTACTTTCTTCTATCTTCAGTTGTTGGGTGATCAGTTCAACGGCTTTTAACGTACCGTTATAGGCTTCTTGGCTGATAACATTGGCATTTTTCAGTACAGTTAGACGTGTTTTCATTGTCTGTATTCTTCCTTATTGGATATCCAATATTAGTTAGTAGCTAGGGGTGATCTCACCATTAACAACTCGCTTTTGGTGATCTAAAAGCGTTGGAATATTGATAAGTTTTCGAAGCAGAATACTCGTGTGAGACATATTTCCCCGTACAAGCATGACAGCTTCAGATGCCATCGCACATTGCTCAATATGATTGAGTGACTTTTCTGCTAAGCCGTATTTTTCCATTTCGATTGCTTCTGGTAACCAAACGACTGCATCAATTTTTTCATTTACTAAGTGGGCTAAAGAGTCAGCGTAATTTATTTCAACAATTTCGATAGTTTTATCTTTAAAGGCCGCTTGAGTAAGAATTTTTTGGTCCGGAGAATCTGGGTCAACACCGACTTTGACGATCGAATCATATTGTCCATTACGATAGATTAAGCGGTGTTCGTGTGAGTATGAGTCTTGCCCCAGAGTTATGGCTGTCACGAAATTATCGGAGTAGGTTTGAGCCGCGAGTTTCGACATAATAGCGATATCATAAGTACCAGCTTTTAGGCATTCTGCACGTACATCAGCTCCACGCATGTGTGCAAAATACAGGGGTAAATCCCCAATCTGGCTTTTCAATGCACTAGCTAATCCTTCGTAATGCTTTGTATATGGAAGGGGCATAGCACAGACCACGTTGACAAACCCTGAGAGCTGAACTAATTCACGATAATCAAGCTTTGAAATAAACGTGCCATTCCGACCTTGTTTGGATAAAGCGACAGCACCTTTTTTTTCTATAGTCATTAAGGCTTTTTGAATAAAGCCGACAGAAACACCAAATTCTTCCGAGAGGTTATCGATAGTTCGTAGCCTGTCGTCGATGGATGTCGTCATCAAATAGCGCGCAATGTTGATGATGGCTGAGCCTTCTTTACTGATGTACTTTGCTGTCATGTTTTTATCTTCATTATATTGAAGGTTTAACTTAGCGAATATTCAATATAATTAATATGCCAATGAATAAGAAATGAGATCTGAGGCTAAATTATACCCGTTTACTCACCATTGTAAGTTAAATACTCAATACACAGTGAATAGAACGCATTGGCTTGGGGCGAGATGGTACGATCGGCCAAACGAAAAATACCTATATCCCGTTTAAGTGGCGGATCAATCAGTGGTCGCCATACTAACTTGGTTTCGTTGGTTGGAAACGCCAGCTTGGGCAGTGTTGTAACGCCAATACCCAGTTCGAGGACGGAAAACAGTGATGTAATGTTTTCAACCGAATAGAGGGCTTTTTCACTGATAACACGAGCGGGTGTGGGCTCTAATAACGTGCATGTACCGTTACGAATAAAGGGTTGGGTTAATAGTGCTTCCCACTCAATGCCTTCTTTATATTGAGCTAATGGATTGTCTTGTAAACAAACGACCCCAATAGGATCAGATAGGAGTGGGGTAAAAGTGATGGCCGCATCGTCAAAGTGAGAGCAGTTTCCTAGGGCTAAATCCACTTCACCAGCGAGCAAACGTGCCTCGACACCAGCAGCGTTATCATCAATCAAGCTCACTTCCACATTAGGGTAGCGCTCACAGAAGGTAGCCAGCACACTGGGGATCAGTTTAGCGGCAACGGAAGGAACACAAGCGATACGCACTTTTCCCTGCTGGCCTGAAGCAATAGCTTTGAGATCGTTATCAAGATCATCGTAAATAGTTAAAAACTGGGATATTTTCGGGTAACAGGTTTTTCCATACGGGGTAAGCTGGGCTTTGTGACCGGTTTCAAAAAGTGTTTGACCGAGTGTTTTTTCGAGTTCTTTTACCGATGTAGATAAGGCGGCTTGCGAGCGATTTGCCCGTTTCGCCGCTGCGCGAAACCCACCTTCTTCGACCACCATCACAAAATGGATCATTTGCTGAAGTTTAATTCCCATGCTCGCCTCCTTTTGAGCCCTTTAAAAATAATGCCTGAAACGAATTGTTAAATAAAACTTATCAATTGTAAAAAATTAATAGTTAGATATATCATAACCCCTAGTGCATAGTTTAACCAATTCGAAACAAACTCGTTACATGGTGGGCTAGGCGTGAATCTTCAAGACAACAAAAAAGCAGTTAAAACCTCTCTTTTTGCCTCAAAGGCACCCCTTGAGTGGGCGATTACACACAACGGTACGCTTTATACGGCGCAAATCCCGATTGATCAAACTGGGGTTGTGGTTGAAGGCGGTATTGAAGCACAAACTCGGCAGACACTCGATAATTTGGTTCACACTTTAGAGTGTGCTGGTGAGTCGCTCGATTCTGTGTTGCAGGTACTGATTTATGTGACCGACCGTGAATACCTCGCGACGGTAAATAAAGTGTACGCTGAATACTTTAATGCCCCCTACCCAAATCGCGCAGCGATGGTAGTTGCAGGGCTAGCACGAGAAGAAATGCTAGTTGAGCTAGTGGTTTACGCCGCTGTTAAGGAATAGACAAGCCTCGCTGTCTCTATCAAATATCGCTAAACGCTGAAGAAAAATAAGGAAGTAACAATGACAATTCAAGCAGAGCAAGCCCTTTATATCGCTGGAGAGTGGCAATCAGGTCAACGTACTATTGCCAACATTAACCCATCTGACATTAGTCAAAATCTGGGTGATTTCGCACAAGCGAGTCAAGCGCAAGTACAGCAAGCTATCGAATCTGCAAACGTTGCGCAGCCAGAGTGGGAAAAAACACCATTAGAACGTAAGCAAGCGGTACTACAGGCCATTGGCGATGAGCTTATCGCCCGTTGCGATGAGCTGGGTCGTTTGTTGTCGAGCGAAGAGGGCAAACCCTTTGCTGAAGGTCGTGGTGAAATTTACCGCGCGGGTCAGTTCTTCCAATATTATGCGGCAGAAGTGCTACGCCAGATGGGCGACACTGCGGCATCGGTACGCCCAGGGGTATCGGTTGAAGTAACGCGTGAGGCGGTGGGTACCGTTGCAATTATCTCTCCGTGGAATTTCCCAACAGCAACAGCTGCTTGGAAAATTGCACCAGCATTGGCTTTTGGTAACAGCGTTATTTGGAAACCCGCGAATCTAACACCTGCAAGTGCGGTTGCACTAACAGAAATTATTGCTCGCCAAGGCTTACCTGCAGGTACGTTTAACCTTGTACTGGGTAGTGGTTCTGAAGTGGGTGACACGCTAATTAATTCTAACCAAATTAATGCTGTTAGCTTCACGGGCTCGGTTGATACGGGTCGTAAAGTTGCAGCGGCAACAGCACCGAACTTTGTACGCAGCCAGCTAGAAATGGGCAGCAAGAACGCGTTAATCATTGCGGATGATGCTGATATTCAGATTGCGGTTGAAGCCACGATTGCCGGATCATTCTCGGGAGCTGGTCAGAAGTGTACGGCATCATCGCGTTTGGTGGTTATGGATGGCATTCATGACGCTTATGTAGAAGCACTTATTAAGCGCATGAGTGAGCTAAAAGTGGGTCACGCTTTAGAAGATGGCGTATTCATGGGGCCAGTGGTTGATAGCAAGCAACTAGAGTCTAACTTCTCATGGATTGAAAAAGCGCGTGAAAATGGTGCTGACCTCGCCTTTGGTGGTGAACGCCTGAGCCTTCAGCATGAAGGTTACTACATGTCACCGACGCTATTCCTTAATACGCAAAATAGCTGGGCCGTGAACCAAGAAGAAGTCTTCGCCCCAATGGCATGCGTGATTAAAGTGTCTGATCTTGATGAAGCGATTGCGACAGCCAATGACACGCGATTTGGTCTGACTGGCGGCATCATTACGCAGAGCTTACGCAGCAGTGCACTGTTTAAACAGCAAGCACAAACAGGTTGTGTGATGGTGAACTTACCAACAGCGGGGACTGACTACCACGTACCGTTTGGTGGGCGTAAAGAGTCAAGCTTTGGCCCTCGCGAGCAAGGCCAGTATGCGAAAGAATTCTACACGGTCGTGAAAACGGCGTACCAGCGTCCTTACTAAGGAGTGCCTATGTACCAGCAGCAAATAATTATAGATGGCTTACAGTATTGCAACTGGAACCGTGAGTACTTCCAAACCCTAAAAGCTAGCGGGATCACCGCAGTGCACGCAACGTTGGTGTATCACGAGAATACGCGAGAAACATTAACCCGCTTTGCCGAATGGAACACATTGTTTGAGCAGAATGCTGATTTGATCATGCCAGTGTTGTCGATGGCCGATGTTGAAGTAGCAAAAGCTCAGGGCAAGGTGGGTGTCTTCTTTGGTGCACAGAACTGTTCACCGATTGAAGATGAAATTGGAATGGTTGAAGTCATGCGCCGTCAGGGGCTGCTGATCATGCAATTGACCTATAATAATCAAAGCTTGCTGGCGACAGGTTGCTACGAGCAGAACGACAATGGTATTACGCGTTTTGGTAAGCAGGTTATTGATGAGATGAACCGAGTTGGCATGATCATCGATATGTCGCATAGTGCGGAACGCTCGACACTGGAAGCTATCGACTTATCTTCACGGCCAATTTGTATTAGCCACGCGAACCCAACATTTGCCCATGATGCATTACGTAATAAATCGGATCAGGTGATTAAAGCTTTAACAGCACGTGGTGGGCTACTGGGGTTCAGCCTGTACCCGTTCCATTTACCGAATGGGAGCCAATGCTCACTCGATGATTTCTGTCAGATGATTGCTCGTACAGCAGATATGGTAGGCGTAGAACACTTAGGTATCGGGAGTGATTTGTGTCTGAATCAACCGCAATCGGTGTTGGAGTGGATGCGTAATGGCCGTTGGTCTAAAGCAATGGACTATGGTGAAGGCTCTGCGGGTAATGCTGGCTGGCCTGATGCACTGCCGTGGTTCTGTGGTAGCCGAGGAATGGAAAACATCTATGACGGATTGACCAAAACTGGGTTTAGTGAAGCAGAAAGTGCTCAGGTACTTGGCGGTAACTGGTTTAACTTCCTGCAACGCGGTTTACAGCCAGCAGAATAACTCCGCACATAACATCGGCCTGCTATTCTAATTATTCTATACAGGCCGCTCTTTTCTTTTTGCCCAGACGAATCCACTAACCGCTGGAGACATTACATGTCTGACACTATTAATACGATAAAAGCAGAGTCTTTAAACACACAAGAAAAAAACGACGAAACGTTAATTGATAAGCTAGGGGTTCGTAACCCTGTGCTATGGCTTAGTGGCGGCTTTCTCGCAATGTTTGTCACCATGGCTCTTTATGATAATGCGCTCTTATCATCAGTCGTAAATACTGGTTTTTCATGGGCAGTGACGTACTTCGGCCCATATTGGCAAGTGTTACTGCTTATGACTTTTTTAATTAGTCTTGTTTTAGCCGTTGGCCGAACTGGCCACGTAAGATTAGGTAATTTGGATAAGCCAGAAATAGATGGCTTCCGCTGGATTGCCATTATGCTTTGTACTTTGCTCGCTGGCGGTGGGGTATTTTGGGCGGCCGCTGAACCTATTGCTCACTATGTTAGCGCACCACCGCTTTACGGTGAAGCCACCACGTCGTGGCAAAGAGCGATTAATGCACTATCACAATCATTTATGCATTGGGGTTTTTTGGCTTGGGCGATCACGGGCAGTTTAACGTCAATTGTCTTAATGCACTTGCACTATGACAAAGGCCTGCCGTTGAAGCCTCGTACTTTGCTTTACCCTTTGCTGGGTGAGCGTGCCCTGAAAGGCGGTATCGGTGCAACCATTGATGCGTGTTGTATTGTCGCAGTGGCTGCCGGCACAATTGGCCCAATAGGGTTCCTGGGCTTACAAATCAGCTTTGCACTTAATTTATTATTTGAGATTCCTGACGGTTTTACCACTCAGCTAATCATTATCTTGTTTGCGATTGCGATCTATACCATCTCGGCACTGAGCGGCCTGAATCGCGGTATTCAAATTTTGAGTCGCTGGAATATTATTTTAGCGGTTGGTTTGATGGCCTATATCTTGTTGATTGGCCCGACAGGATTTGTCGTTAATGGTTACTTGCAAGGTGTTGGCACCATGTTGGATAACTTCATACCAATGGCAACTTATCGTGGTGATGAAGGCTGGTTAAGCTGGTGGACGGTGTTTTTCTGGGGGTGGTTCCTTGGCTACGGTCCGATGATGGCTATCTTCATCTCACGAATTTCTCGTGGCCGCACCATTCGTCAATTGGTGATGACTCACAGTGTGATGGCGCCATTGATCACGTGCTTTTGGTTCACCATTGTCGGTGGTACTGGGGTGGCATTTGAAATTGCAGAACCGGGTTCGGTAAGTAAAGCCTTTGAAGGGTTTAACTTACCAGGGGCGCTGCTAGCGATTACTCAACAGCTACCTTTCCCGCTTATTGTGTCCATTTTGTTCCTTATTTTAACCACGATATTCATCGTGACAACGGGTGACTCAATGACATATACCATCAGTGTGGTGATAAGTGGTGAAACCGAACCAAATGCGTTTATTCGTACCTTCTGGGGCATCATGATGGGCCTTACGGCACTTATCTTGATTTCACTAGGCTCCGGTGGGGTATCAGCACTGCAATCGTTCATTGTTATAACGGCCGTTCCTGTATCACTTATTTTGCTACCGTCATTGTGGGATGCACCGAAAATTGCAATGAAGATGGCGAAGGATCAAGGGTTATAGATTTTCAGGCTTTATGTGAAATCAGTAACCAAATATAAGTAACAGATCAATCAAATGATAAATGTCGGGCGGTAGTTGGCCGCCCTTAACCAGAAACATAATAATAAATTGGTGGTGAGCAATATGGATGCACATCGTTCCTTGAAATCAGATAACACCCTACGTCAACCAGAAATGGTGATGGCACCAGATAGACTGGGTGCCATGCATCAAAACCGAATTAGCTTTGTCCGCTACCTAATGCGTCAAATGGCGCAGAAAAACTGGCAAGTGAGCAAGAGCGAATGGCAAATTTCGCCTGAAGGTTTTGGTCATGCCACTTATCGCCTACAAACACCCACTAATCTGTACCATTTAGTGGTGTTCTGCGATGACATTAGCGATGAAGAACGCAATGATCGTGTAATTGCAGAAAAGTGGGATGTCACTTTTGCCCTCGTTGAGGGTGACGTAGATAAGCCTTTGTTAGAAACACTGCGTGCAAACGTGCCGCTACAAGAAGCGGGACGTAACCCAAATAGCGCATTGGTTTTGGCAAGGGCAAATAAAAGTGTGCGGGTGTTTGAGCACATTGTTTCAAGTTTGGCGAACGGTGAGCAACCAGAACCAGAACAGCTAGCTGAGGTCGGTTATATCCTACGCACCACAGCGGTTTATGGTAATGGTAAATTTGGCATTGCAGATTTCAAATTGCTTGAGAAAAACCCTGATTTCCACCAATCATTCAGTGCGCAGATGTGTGCCGTATACCTGTTACGAGAATTCAGCCTTGATTGGGTGGATTACCTTGCCAAGCAACGTGGTGGTGAGGAGGCTGTCACCTTGCACCGTTCACTGCAACGTTATTTGGGAGTGGGCAATGCGACAGGGTTAGGTATGGCTCCTTACCTTATCAACCACCCGTGCATTGTTGACCAATGGATGACAACGCGAGAAGAAGCCCTATCGGCAATATTAGGTTGCCCGTTCGATACCGAAAAGGTGCCTTACTTAACGCAGTTGCTCCAGCAGGGTATTACGCACTTAACACAAGTTGTTACCATGAATGCGCATCAACAAATGTTGAATAACCAAGCAATAAGTGAATTAAGTACCTTTGTTGACGCGCTTACGGTGCTACCCGTTGAAGCAACGCCAGATTGGCACGCTGTTATTGCGCAATCGCAGACATTGGGGTTAGAAGCTCAGGAAATCATTCTGTCTTGTGTCATGGAGCTGTACCCAGAAATTGCTGATTCTTTTGAAGAGAAGATGAACTGTGATGAGACACTCTCGCTCACCAGTGGCAAAAAAGTACAAGACTTAAGGGCAGTACTGGAAGATAAATATCGTTGGGCGATTGATACTGATTTCCAATTACCTGAAAACAACTATTGGTTTTGGTATCGCTCACAAGACAAAGAAGAACCTCGCTTAGGTATTCGAGGGGAAGAGGCTGGCGAAGATCGAGAGTTGCCGCTTGATATCGGTCGTCAGGTATACCGTTTATATGATGCGCTGTTACAAACTGAACCACAACAAACGTTAGCTGAGTTCTTATTGGTGAACCCGCAGTATCGATCGATAGCAAGAAGAGCCTGGACATTAGGCAATAAAGTGATGGGTGACATTCAAATGAATGTTTTACGCCAAGATGCACTGCCCATGCATTTGCTACGCTGTAAGTTAGCAATATTTGGTGCGACCAAATTTGACCCGCGTTCTGATCGCTGGGTACAAGTAACCTTTTTTCAAGGCGCACCACTATTGGATGAAATTCACGATGGAGAGTGGTTGTTCCCAATCCTGCCGTCAGCTGAAGAACTTGCAGGAGAAGCAAAATGATTGTCTCGCATAACGAACTTGTCGCGGCGGTAAATAAGGCTTTCCTTGGGTTACGACGATGCTGCGGTGAAGCGGATGTGGTTGCTAATATGGTGGCTGACTTGCAAATAGTTGGCTTAAATGGCGTTGGTCATTTTAATAAGGCATTGGCATTTTTAGGTAGTGAAAAAGATATCCCCGTCACGATCACGCAACCTAAACTTGGCCATCTAATCGTTGATTTACAAGGCGGTAGCCTAGCGTGCCATCTGCCAAATATTATTGATTATGCTGTTGAATTGTTGGTACACACCAAGCCATTAACTATCACGATACGCAACTGCCATAATCGTTGGTTGGCGTACAGTGAATTGGTAAAACTATCGGCAAAAGGACTAGCGTGTAAAGCGCAGTGGGCAAATGGCTCTGACTCAAAACAAACCCTGTATATATTGAATAAAGGTTGTGTGTACCCAGAGCTTTTTCAATCGACGAAAGCACCTGTTGAACCTCAGGGTTCACATGACATGATCATTGAATTGGCGGTCACGAATTTTGCGTTACCCGCTTTAACCTCAGCTGGGGGCGTTCATTTTGATGCATCAACACTGCGTGAAACCCAAGAGTTTTCTTGGAAAAATGGCATAGTGGTTGATGATGCTGAGTGGAAGAAGTTAAAACAAGCAGCAACGGTTTTCTTGGTTGAGAATAGCGAAACCTCTTCTAAGGGAGCTGGTGAGCTGGTGGTTGAGTAACGTGTATTCTGTTGTGTGATGGAATAAGAAATAAGCCGAAACCCTTTGAGCCTATGAACGGGAGCTTAAAGGGTTTTTTTTATCCATTTAATTATCGTGTAACGTTTTAACGAAGGCGACGCCGGAAATGTGAGCCAGAGCGACGGGTATCGATATACATCTATGGTAACTAGCGTATATTTTATATACGCATTCCTGAATTGTTTCTTCAAGCAAATCGCTAACACTTAAATAAAGTGTCGTTAGGAGGGAGTATGAACTTAAGTCGGCTATTAGTACCTATTGCACCCGATCAATCTATCAATCAGTTATTTCACCAAGCGTTTAAGTCTGCCAATCAACGCTCATCTCATGTGACATTGTTAACCGTTATTGAAGAGTTAGCCGAATTAAAAGAGATAGCTCATTACTCCAGTAAGACACTTGATGCGCTTAACCGTGCAACGACAGCTTATCAAGACACACTGAAGCAACATGTACAGTCGCTTAGTAAGCAATATCCCAATATTCAGTTCCATACTCATATTCGCATCGGTATCCCATTCATTGAGATACTCAAAGAAGCCAAAGATTCTAATGCGAGCATGATCGTTATTGATTCACATCGAGAAGAAAAAGATAAGGCCTGCCAACGAGGCAGCAGTACGTTGAATTTAATGCGTAAGTCTGAAGTGCCAATTTGGTCTTTAAGCCTTGATTCTACAAATGTGAACCATATTGTGGCTGCCATTGATCTTACTAATCAAGATGATGATGAGTTTAATGCGCGTATTGTTGCCTTAGGCATTGAATTTTGCTCTGTCGCTGGCGCTGAATTGACGCTCTGTCACGCTTGGCGGCTTGAGTCTGAAGGGTTCCTCCGTAAATGGAATGGGTATGATGACCTTGATATTGCATTACTGTCAGAGAAAATGCGAAGTGAGCGTATAGAGCGTCTTAATTCTTTGCTGATGCCCCATGCCAGCAGCCCTATTGTTCAGCATGTTAAACTATTAGAGGGTGAGCCCCGAGATATTCTACCGAGTTATATTGCTGATAACGATATCGATTTAGTGATTCTTGGATCGCTCTCTAGGACGGGAGTTGCAGGTTTTTTGATGGGGAATACAGCAGAGTCAATGGTGAATAAACTCAATTGCTCAGTCCTCACGCTCAAGCCTGATTCGTTCAAATCGCCCGTATTTGGGCGTTAATAGCAATTGCTAGAAAGGCCATTTTTATTTGATAGTGAAGAATAGAATAAAGCCAGTATTAACGAGAAAGAGTCATTGAGTACTGGCTTTATCTTTTGTTCAAATAAGTGATTAAACCGTAAGTACCACTTTACCTACTGCACTGCCTGACTGAAGACGCTGGTGGCCTTGTGTTACTTCCCAGATGCTGAAGTTTGACGCATCAACTAATGGTTTGATTTTTCCTGCATCTACCAACTCAGCAATGCGGGTTAATATCTCACCATGGGCTTGACGGTTAATGCCGTATACCATAGGAATTGGCATCAATACACTGTGGAAGCTCAAACCTTTCAATGCGACTTGCAACACATCGTTAATAGGTAGAATTGTGGCCACTGAACCGTTATAACGCGCTGCTTCAAAGCTCTTTTGGATATGATCGCCTGCGATGGTATCCAATACTGCATCAAAGCCAACGTTGTCAGTATGCTGCTCAACGTATTCAGCGACGCTGTGAACCTCTGAGTTCACGATATGATCGGCACCAAGCGTTTGTGCTGTTTCATAGTTGTTCGAACGCGTTGTCGCCGTTACGACGGCTCCTAGGCTTTTGGCAAGCTGAATGGCAATATGGCCAACACCGCCTGTGGCACCGTGGATCAGGACATTATCGTTCGCTTTTACCTGCATCTTATCGACTAATGCTTCCCATGCAGTGATTGAAACTAGCGGTAAGGCTGCCGCTTCACGCATAGATAATGATTTCGGTTTCTGCGCCATTAAATCAGCATCAACCAACATGAATTCAGATAGCGCACCATCCATACCTGCAATGCCACCAGCACAGCCATATACTTCATCACCAACCTTAAATTGGCTTACGCCTTCGCCAACTTCAGAGACAATACCCGCGACATCACCATGTAAAATTTCAGGTAAGTTGGCTGACCAAGGCGTATCGACCGAGCGTAACATGGTATCCAGCGGGTTAACGCTGGTGGCTTTTACTTCAACCACAAGGTGGCCAGCTTTGACCTGTGGCTTAGCACGCTCTTCTTGTTCGAATACATCGGCATCACCTAATGACTTAATGATCATTGCTTTCATGTTCTTTACCTCTCAACTTTGGATGAAGCAATATTATTATTTGCCTACATTGCAATCCATGCAGTAAAAGGCAACTTACTTTTGCGTTTTAGGCAATGCATGGCGATACTGTGGCAATTAACGTTCATTCTAGACAGTCATTTATTCTGCAAGGTAAATCATGATTAAACGCTTACAGTATTTTAATGCGGTTATCGAGAGTCGTAGTATCTCGGAAACAAGCCGTATTTTTGATGTGCAGCCTTCGTCGATATCTCGACAGATAGCGGCCCTTGAGCAAGAGCTAGGGGTGCGTCTGATAAATCGTAATACGCGTAATATATCGCCGACAGAAGCGGGGAAGATGTTTTACAGCTATTCTCAGCAGATCGTGGCTAGTTTAGATGAAGCCAAGCGTGTGATTAATGATTTACAAGAGCAGCCTAAAGGCAAGCTGGTTGTTAGTGCGACAGTTGGTTATGGCGAGTCGGTTATCCTACCGCACATTGCTGAGTTTACGCTGCTATATCCAGATGTTGAACTCAAGATAGAGCTCTCGGAGCGGGTTGTTGATCTGATCGAAGAGAATATCGATGTGGCGATCCGCAGTGGAGAGCTGGCCGACTCCACACTGGTTGCTCGTAAGCTACAAGACAATAACTTTATTTTATGCGCCAGTCCCGTGTACTTAAGCCAAAACGGTGTACCTGATACACCAGATGCATTACAAACCCACCATTGTATTCGCTATGGCTATATTGGGTGGAATAATTGGTACCTTACCGCTGGCAACCTAACACGAGTAGAAATAGGTAGCGGTTTGGAAATAAATACGGTGAATGGGCAAAAGCAATTGTTACTGAATCATAGCGGTATCGCCTTATTGCCCCGTTGGGCTGTTGATGCTGAATTGAAATCTGGCGCACTTGTACAAATATTGGCTGAATATGTGTTTAGTCCGCAACCAACGAATACCGCGACTTATGCCATTTATTTAAAGCGAGAGCTGGTATCACCCAAAATACGGGTATTTCTTGATTTTTTAGCAGAGAAGCTGACGGTGAAATGATTTTCTTGTGTTAGGCATCATATTTACTAATGAATGTAACTATATTTTACATTCATTAATATCTGTTAACTATACTGAAAGTAAAATATATTAACTATCTGATATAAAGCAACAATTTTTTGCGAATAAGTATTGGTTGAAAAGGGTAAAGCGGTTATGAATCACAAAGTCAGTTCTTTGGGAGCGACAAGCAAAAAAAAGGCGTTAGTGCCTCTTCTCTGTTTTTTATGTGCACCGTCACTATTGAGCGCATCGAATTTAGCGCTAGCAGAAGAAGAAAATGAAGCGGCCCTTTTCGAGCAACCTTTAACGTTTACGCCCGAACAATCAATTACGTATACGACGAATAGTACATGGGAAAATACGCCGCGACCGCTTTCTGTGTATGATTCACCCTATTCTGTTTCATTATTCTCAGCTGAGAATGGCGAAGATAAAGAGCGCTTATGGTCACAAACCAAATCAATATTTTGGTATGGCGTGGGTGTTGCCGGTTTCATTGCCCTCTTGCCTGAGGATATTTCTAATTGGGATAACAGTGATGACCGCTTACTTGAAAAATGGTGGGATAACGTTCGCCAAGGTCCGGTTTGGGATCGAGATGTTTGGTACATCAACTATATTGGACACCCTTATTTTGGTGGGGTGTATTATCAAATCGCCCGTAAATCGGGGTATCGTCAGTGGGATGCATTCGTCTACTCCTTTTTGATGTCGACCTTCTATTGGGAATACGGTGTAGAAGCATTTGCTGAAGTACCTGCGATACAAGACTTGGTGGTAACACCAGTTCTGGGCTGGGTTTACGGTGAATGGGCATTTAATAAAGAACGTGAAATTATCCAACGCGGCGGAACCGTTTGGGGATCATCGGCGGTGGGTGATACGGCACTATTTTTTCTTGATCCAGTAGACAGCATCGGCCGAGGCATCAACCATATGATGGGGAGAGATGTGATTAAGGCGGGTACGGGGTATATCGGTTTAAGTGAGAGGACATTAGCCAACGGTGATGTAGATACTCAGGTGAAATTCAACCTTAGTTATAGCTTTGGTGAAGGGGACACTAGCCCTGCCATGGCCCGTCGTTATACCTACACCACAATGATGACGACCACTGATCCGGTAGATTACAGCATCGTAGGGATCACCGCTGGTGCCCGTTACCTCAACCTTGATAAGGCATGGGGTGTGGAAAATGCGTGGGCACCAAGTATGTCATTGGGGCTTTATTTTACGCCGAGCTTTTCAGCTCGTTTAAGTTACGCCCGTATTGATACCGATAGCCTTGAAACCGGTGAGCGTGTGACATATGAAAATTACAGCCTTGATGCTCAATATTACTTCCTAAGCAAAAATAATCTACGCCCTTATGTCAGCGCGGGTATTGGTGAAACCTTATTAGATCTAGATCGCGATACCACGACCTTTCAAGTTAACGGTGGGGTAGGGTTACATTATCAATTTCATGATAACTGGGCGCTACAAGTTGATTGGACACACTATTACAGTGGCAAGCTATCTTCTTATGATCATTTAATGTCTAGTCAGTTGGTTTATCGCTTCGGCAGTGGCGAGCGGGGCTGGCATTAACAAAATAGATTGATGCTGTTGAGAAAATAAATTCAATATACGGCATAGAATGAAAACGTTATAAATATAGCGTTGTTCAACGGTATAAATCGTATCCTTAAGCTTCTTTGCCACCACATCAGTGGTGGCTTTTTTATTTATTTTAAATTATTTCCGCTTGTTCCGCTTAGCCTCACATTTTGTTGTGCAGCCCTTATCCCACACTAGAAAGTTATCGTATATTCCTTATGGGACTAACTTTTATGCATTGAACGGTATAATAATGGCGATCTTTTATAATGAAAATCCGCAAGACACATCAGATTCAGGTGCGGTTGGCCCGCTCAGTTTATTCAACTCTGATGAATATGTGCATATTGAGTTGCGTAGGCCCCATCGCATGCCGTGTTATCATTGGCATGGCCAAATTGAAGTGAATATTCCATTTGGCGGGGATGTGAATTATCAAATTAATGACCAACCGTTCACCATTAAAAATGGCCATATTGGTTTATTTTGGGCTACAACCCCGCATAAATTGCTTGAGCCTGGGCTAGCAACCAATATGGGAATATTGAATATCCCTATCCACTACTTTTTGGCATGGCCGCTAGCGCAGACACTCATTAATCAAATCACCCATGGTGTTGTGGTTCAGTCGGTGGAACCACATTTAGTCACAGAGCAGCAAATAGCACTGTGGATGGAAGAAAGTAAGAGTGATGATATTGGCTTTCGCCAACTGGCCGCTGATGAGATGTCGTTAATGCTTAAACGGCTATCTTTAACGGGGTGGGAACAGTTAACTTCAACAATGGACTGCAAACAAAGCGTGAAAGGTCTATCCAAGCACTCTCAGTTCCATGTTCAGAAAATTCTTGAGTATATTGCCTGTAATCATGATGCGTCACTAACGGTGAAAGCGATTGCTGATCATGTGGGTCTTCACACCAACTATGTTATGAACCTATTTCAAAGCGTGATGAAAATGACGATAAAAGAGTACATTACATCAATGCGAATTAACCATGCACGTGCATTACTCACAGATTCGAATAGGACGATTTTAGATATAGCATTAACGGTTGGGTTTAATTCCAGCAGCCGCTTTTACGATACGTTTCAGCGCTACATGAATATGACCCCGACTCAGTTTCGTGCGCTTTCCCGTAAAAACAATCAGTTGTCGATGCATGGTTCGGCGTTAGATAAGGGATTAATGTAAGTACATTATATTTGAACCAATGCATCGAATTACTCTTTCATAACTTGGTTTACGAGTATTATTGCGTGATAAATATATTAATTATTCGCAATTGAAGGGGTGGATTTTGTGCACATAGCATTTAAATTATTCACAACATCCCTTCTAGAAGTATACTCAGGCTGGCCTATCGTCCCTCTAGAATTCGCTCTGTCTAAGTATTCAGATGGACACTTAACCGTGACCTTATAATCGTTTTCATTTTCAGTGATCGCGATGTTAAAGACGGCAGACTTTTCATCATATAATGAACCGTAATTTCCGTAATGGGTAACTGCGATGTCATTGCCGACTAAAGCGACTTTAACGCCCTTCAGTGTGTCGTTATCAGAATGACGAACGGTGTGTATCAGGCTGGCTTTGTAAAAGCTTGAGGCTAGTGCGTGTTTTATTTCAGATTCATTTACGCCTTCAGCTTTTTCGAATGTGAAGTCTCTTGTACCGTTGCCATTAAATTTGACATTATTTTCTATTTTTCCCTCAGATATTGCCGAACATCCGCTGATAAGAGTAGCCGCAATAGAAAATGCGAAAATGAATTTTTTTTTCATAAAAAGAACCATGTCCATATCTTTAATATTAGAGATGAGCTTATCACCAAATAATTATTTATATAACGTATATAAGTAACAAAAAGTCAATGAAACCATGGTCTTGGTAAGTAAAAATATACTAGATCAATATGGCGTAGTAGTAGCAAAATGGAGGTAAAACCGATAACGATGCATGTATTAATCAGGTCTGAAAAATATTGTTGAGACAAAAAAGTTAGAGTTTGGATTGTCGGCTCTTATAACAAAGTGCCTTTCAATTTAACTCTAACCTTTTGAGTTCTATTTAGTTTTTTGTCATTGGGCGAAATAATGCTTGCTGACAATTATATGTGTCTTTACTAACGATTTTCTGGTGATAAGCCCGTTGAGTTTGTATTCCCCGTAATCCACGGTATCAGCTACCATAATTACATTGAGTACCCAAAAGAGGGCGGTACCACTCTTTATCAATTACTGGATCCTGGGTTGGCGACCAATATGGGGATATTAAACATACCTATTCATTATTTTCTTGCATGGCCACTTGCACAAACGCTGATAAATCAAATTACCCATGGTGTCGTTATTCAGTCGGAGCAACCGAACTTAGTGACAGAGCAACAAATCGCACTTTGGATGGCTGAGAGTCAAAGTGATGATATCGAGTTTCGTCAGCTAGCGGCAGATGAAATGTCATTAATGCTCAAAGGACTGTGTCTAACGGGGTGGCAGCAATTAACATCAACAATGGATTGTAAGCAAAGTGTGAAAGGTCTTTCGAAACATTCAGAGTTTCATGTTCAAAAAATCCTTGAATTTATTGCCTGTAATCATGATGCGTCACTAACGGTGAAAGCGATTGCTGATCATGTGGGTCTTCACACCAACTATGTTATGAACCTATTTCAAAGCGTGATGAAAATGACGATAAAAGAGTACATTACATCCATGCGAATTAACCATGCACGTGCATTACTCACAGATTCGAATAGGACGATTTTAGATATAGCATTAACGGTTGGGTTTAATTCCAGCAGCCGCTTTTACGATACGTTTCAGCGCTACATGAATATGACCCCGACTGAGTTTCGCGACCTAAGCCGTAAAAACAATCAACTTTCTATGCATGGTGTAACTATCGTGGCGCGGTAACTAAACTGTTACTTTGCAAGGCGATTCATTTACCCTTTTTATGTTCAACTCAACTTCTGGCCTGTGTGATCCCTTCATGATGTCTTAATCCCTTGGCATCTGCTGCATTTATATAATCTGGCATCAATCTTGTAATACCTATCATGTAGTCGATATGAGTAAACATGCATTCTCATTGTATTGCAGTAAATATGGGGAAGCATTAATTACTAGACATGATTAATGTTATTTACAGAGGATAAAAACATGCAAAGAGTAATGCTAATCGCCAAGATGCAAATCAAATTACAACGCATAATCGGAACGGTTATGTTAGCCATGCTACTTTTCGTGGGGTCTCAACAAGCCTTAGCGGAAGAGAAAGAACTGGTCTTTGGCGTGGTTCCTCAGCAATCAGCGGCCAAGCTAGCTCAGCAGTGGGGGCCATTATTATCGGCATGGAGCGAAGTTACTGGGGTTACAATTCGCTTTGCCACAGCGCGAGATATACCGACCTTTGAACAGCGCCTAGCCGATGGTGAATATGATATAGCCTATATGAACCCTTACCACTTTACACTGGTGAATAACCCTGATGGCTATACCGCATTGGCTCACGCAAAAGACAAACGAATAACTGGGATCATGGTGGCGAAAAAAGGCTGGAGTGAGGAGATATCAATCCTAGACAATCAGCAACTAGCGTTTCCTGCCCCACGCGCGTTTGCCGCTTCTATTCTTACCCAGTCAGAGTTACGTCAGAAAGGGCTGGCGATTAACCCGAACTATGTTGGTGCGCATGACTCTGTGTATATGGCGGTGGCAAAAGGCATTTACCCTGCGGGTGGCGGCATTATGCGAACGTTCAATAGTATTCCAGAAAGCTTGAGATCGCAGCTAACCGTAATCTACAAGACCCAAAGTTATACCCCCCATGCAATTGCCTATAAAAATGACCTTGATAAAGAAACGGTAGCGCAGCTACACAGTAGTATTAACAAGCTCAATCATCATGCACAAGCGCGAGAAATGTTTAAGTCATTAAATATTAAAGGCTTTGAGTCAGCAACAGACAGTGATTGGGATGATGTCGTTGCACTAGGGATCCAACTTTAAGGTTTTAAGGTAGGAGGCGGGGTTATGACACTACGTTCAAAAACCATCATTGGTATAGCATTAATAGAAGCCTTTGCGCTGGCGATATTAATCATCAGTGGGTTGCATTGGCTAGAAGTGTCTAATGAAAATCGCTTAGAGTTGGGTAGCAAGCAATTGGTAAGCGTATTTGCTAAAGCGACCAGAGATGCTGTGCTGGCGACAGATTTAGCCTATTTGGATAGCTTCGCCCAATCTATCGTAAGTGAGCAAAACCTTGCTTATATCCGCATTGTTGACCGCAACAATACTGAGCTAACTTTACATGGTGGGTATATAGATAAAGATGTAAACCTGGACCAGTCACCATCTAACGTGACAGATGATGTGTTTGATGTTGAAAGCCAAATCATGGTTGCTGAGCAATATTACGGTAAAGTTGAGATGGGGGTTAGAGTTAGTGACTTACATGTACTGCTTAGTCAGGCAACCAGCTCTAGCTTGATGATTGCCGCGGCTGAAATGTCGTTAGTGGCGCTGTTTTCGTTAGCGCTCGGGACATACCTAATGCGCCGACTCGATTTGCTTAGAAAAGGAGTTGAGCAAGTGGCGCAGAAAGGGCCTGGTACGCAAATAGCCATAACGGGGAACGATGAGGTAACGCGAGTTTGCCAAGCCTTTAATGATATGTCTCAGTCACTCGCTTGTAGTCATGAACATCTTGCCGATAAACACCGCCAACAAATGATATTGTCTGAAAAAGTGACGGAGCTAGCGCAGGTGGCCGAGCATGCCAGGGACGTGATGATTATCACTGATGGCAAAGGTGATATTACTTGGGTTAACCCAGCATTTGAGAACCTTACGGGTTATACCTTGGCCGAAGTCATTGGTAAACAGCCTGGTGAGCTCTTGCAGGGTGAAGATACCGATCTGGAAACCATTGAGAAACTGGCGAAATGCATTAAAAACCAACAGCCTGTGCGGGTTGAAATTCTAAACTATACCAAACAAGGCAAACCGTATTGGGTTGAACTTGATATATCGCCGGTATCAGATAGTTTTGGCAATATAGACAGATTTATTGCTGTCGAACGTGATGTAACGGAGCGTCGTCAGGTTGAGCAGCAGCTAGAAACCGCGTTAGAACAGGCAACAAAAGCCGCTCAGGCAAAATCTGAATTTCTCGCTAATATGAGTCATGAAATTCGTACTCCAATGAATGCCATTATGGGGATGAGTGAGTTATTACTTGAGCAGGTAGCGAACGGTGAATATCATGAACAGTTAAAACTGATACATAATTCGGCAGATAACCTTGTCACTATCATTAACGATATTTTGGATTACAGTAAAATTGAAGCGGGTAAGCTTACCTTAGTCGATGAACCCTTTGATTTACGTGAAACGGTTCAAGGTGCTGTTGATTTATGTGCCTACCATGCCAATGCTAAAGGGTTGAAGCTGTTACTCGAGATACCTGCAGACATAAATGTATCTGCCTGTGGCGATAAAGGGCGCCTCAATCAGGTGTTGCTCAATATTGTTGGCAATGCGATTAAATTTACGCCTTCTGGGCAGGTAAAGCTCACGGTCAAAGCCGAGACATTACAATCTCAAACTCGCTATAGCTTCTGCATTGCCGATACTGGTATTGGTATTCCAGCAGACAGGCTGCCTTATATCATGGAAAAATTTGAGCAAGTCGATAACTCGGCCACCCGTGAATATGAAGGAACGGGCTTGGGGTTGGCAATTTGCAAACACTTAATTAAGTTGTTGGGTGGCGAACTAACGGTGGCATCTGAAGAAGGAAAGGGGTCGCAGTTTATGTTCTCGGTATTGTTGAGCAATCAACCGACTGAGCCTAAGAACAATAACCCCGTGCTGCCATTTACAAGCAAGCAAAGCCAAGTTCAAAGTGCCAACCAACACCCTAGTAAAGGAAATGACTCTGGTCCTCCACCTTTGCAACCGGATATTCACAATGTCAGGGTGTTGGTTGCTGAAGACAGTATGGTAAATCGGTTATTGGTTGAAAAAATGCTGGGTAGTACTGGTGTCGAGTTGATCCTTGCCGTAGATGGCGAGCAGGCCGTCGAGCTGTACCAACACCATTTACCTGATTTGGTTATTACTGATATTTCGATGCCGAAAAAAGATGGTTATGGGGTAACAAAAGACATTCGAGCTATTCAAGCGAACAGCGATGCACATTGGTGCCCGATTGTTGCACTCTCCGCCCATGCGATGATTGAAGAGCGGCAAAAGAGTATCGCTTTCGGGATGAATGACTATCTGACGAAGCCGGTAAAAAAAGCCGACCTTATCAGTATGATTGCAAAGTGGGCCGATAGCGTTGAGCAGGTGAGTTGAGCAACAGCGCCCCTTGGAATCGTATCAAGGGGCGTATCACTCTTTAACGATTTTCAGTGGCTAGTTGAGGCTCAGTCACTAACGGCTTTTCGTGTTCATCGTCATCGGCACCATATTTTGCCATCAATTGATCTTGGATTTTCTGGTGATAAGCACCGTTGAGTTTGTAGTAACGGAAGTAAATACCCAGAGCGACAGCAAAGAAGAAACTTGGTAAGCCAATCATGATGCATTGCATGCCAAATATGGTATCGGCACTTTGTTCAACATTTGGCACATAATTCACCATGGTTAAACTAATGCCGATGAAGAATGCAGCGAACGCAGAGCCTGCTTTAACAACCAGTGTTTGTACCGAGTAGGCAATACTTTCACAACGAATATCGAGCTTGTATTCCCCGTAATCCACCGTATCAGCTACCATGATCACGTTGAGCACCCAAAATAGTGCTGTACCAATTTGTAGTAGCACACCCGCCGTTGAAATGAGCAATACACTTTGCTGATCATACAAGCCAATGTATATCAGTACTGCACTGCCTAGGATTGGTAGACCTGAAGCACCTGCCCATAGAATACGGCGTGAGAATAGTTTAGCCAGTTTAGGGAAGAACACTAAAGTAATCAGGTTTGCGATACCGGCATAGGCCATGTAATAAGGAAATAGGTCTTCACGCCCAACCACATAGGTGAAGTAATAAATCGCAAATGCCATGATGATGTTGGTGGCAAGGTTATAGCAAAGTGCCATGCCTAATACACAAGAAAGCTGGTCATTCTTATAGATCAAAGACACCATTTTTTTCAGTGAGATTTTGTCTTCTTGTTGTCCATTTTTGAGGTTCGCGGATGAATAGCGCTCATTGACATTACGTAGCGTAATAAATGTTGATGCGACAAAAAAGGCGATGAGAACCAGCGTGAACATTTGGAAGCCAAACCCTTTATCGTCACCACCGACAGCGTTAACAAATGGCAGAGCGATAGCACCCGTAATGAAACCGGCAAGGCTGGCAAAAAAGCGAGGGTAGGGAACCAGCTCTTCGCGTTCGCGCTTATCAAGGGTTAGAGTGGGGACGAGTGACCAGAATGGAATATCCATTAAGGTGTAAGTCATTCCCCAAAGGATATAAGTGACCGCGATATATGCAATGAGGGCTGGCCCTTCAAAGTAATGAGCGCTGAACAGCATATACAGAACAATTGAGTTAGCAATGGTGCCAATTAAGATCCAAGGTTTGAACTTGCCCCAACGGCTGCGGGTGTTATTGACTACCCAGCCCATGATAGGATCATTTACCGCATCCCAAATTCGGGCTACAAGGAATATTGTGCCGACCATTCCCGCAGAAATCCCGACGACATCGGTATAGTAAAACATCAGGTACATATAGACGATGACGATGGCAAAGTCCTTACCAAATGCACCGAACCCGTAGCTTAGCTTGGTGTTCATAGATACGCTCATTAAAGCTCCTTATGCCTACACTGAACGGGGCAGGCATTTTATCGTTATTGTTTCACGTTATAATTGAAGTGCTTCTTGTTATAGATATGTTTTATTTGTCGATTTACTAATAGCGCTTTGCCAAACAATGAAATGAATCGCGCCACGCTATTATTTTTCAGACCGAATTGGTTATTGGTAAATCCATGTCGGTAGCCAGTCTTGATGGGCGTCAATTAGCTCATCAACCAAGGCATATATTTCATCAATACCCAATACCGCTGCAGTGTGTGGGTCGAGCATTGCGGCATGGTAAATACGGTCACGGTTCTCGGTCAAAATCGCTTCGGTGAGCAAAGTTTGCACATTGATATTGGTTTGCATTAATGCCGCTAAATGGCTTGGTAGCTTTCCGACAGTTGTCGGCTGGACGCCGTTAGCATCAACCAAACACGCGACTTCAACACAACATCCCTGCGGTAAATTATCTATGATCCCATCATTTTTTACATTGCCGTAGATGACACTTGGGGTATTGCTCCAAATTGCATTCATAATGGTGCTGGCATATTCGTGCGATTCTTTAATATCAATGCGATCGGCTGTTTTAAATGCGTCGAGATCTTTCTTCCAGTTTGCGATTTGCTCTACGCAGCGAATTGGGTATTCGTCTAGCGGTACCTTATAGCGTTCAATTAAATCGGGACGATTAGGCTTGATAAAGTAAGGTGTGTATTCTGCAAAATGCTCAGAAGATTCAGTCACGAAATAGCCCAGCTTTTTGAACATTTCATAGCGCACGATGTTCTCACAGCGCGGATTGCCATGAATACTTGGCTTCGGAGCCTGTCCTAATTCGTAAGCTGCGAGTAAGTCAGGGTATATGCTGTGGTAGTTTCCTTCAGTATCTTTTTTCTCAATGGAAAGGTAATACGCCATATGGTTGATACCTGCACAGGTATAACGTAGATCGCTATAATCGATATCCAGATCTCGGGCTAGTTCTTCGGCGGTACCTTGAACTGAGTGACAGAGCCCCACTTGTTTGATGTGCGGATATTTCTCGTACATCGCCCATGTGTTCATTGCCATAGGGTTTACGTAGTTTAACATGGTGGCTTCAGGGCATACTTCCGTCATGTCTTCACAGATCTGCCACAAATGCGGGATGGTACGTAGTGAACGCATTATACCGCCGGGACCTAATGTATCAGCAATCGTTTGTTCTAATCCGTGCTTCTTGCACACGTCAAAGTCAATGACGGTACACGGCTCGTAACCACCGATTTGGAACGCGACAACCACAAAATCAGCTCCATCAAGTGCCTCTTTTTGATTGGTATAACATTCAATGTTCCCGGTTGCACCTGCTGACTCCATCAGTTTACCGACAACAATCTGGGACTCTTCCAATCTAACTGGATCAATATCCATTAACGCGACATTGGCACTTTTTAAGGCCGGTTTATGGAATACGTCACCAAGAATGTTTTTGACAAAAATCGTTGAACCCGCACCAATGAAAGTGATTTTAGGGTGTTTCATAGCCGTTCCTTTGTGCTTTTGTTTTGATGATTACATCATCATCGAATCCTCTTGGGGTATCTTCCCCATCGTGTGGTTTTGTATCCTATTTTCTAAGATTTCAGCATTGGACTCACAAAAAAATGCTGCAGGCTCAACTGAGAGGATTTAATTAAAACTGCAAAGTGTCGCTTTAACAGGGTATCTGTCATAGCTTACGGTGCTTGTATTGTGCGAAAGTCTGAAACTATTTTATGCGGCGTTGATCGGGAAAACTTAACCAAAGACTTGTTGAAGGTTGTTTCGGAAAGGTTTCCAAAATCAGAAATCAATATTCGTCAATGCAATGATAAAAGTGGAATAATGACCATTTTTTTTGAAGTAAATGGTGAGGATATGGCAGAAATCAGCTTTGGTTGAAAAGCCATTACTCTATAAAAAATAGAGATAAAGAGCGGCCAAAGTAAAAATACTTTGGCTATATTCGGCGGGGGGAGTTTACTAGCCGCCTGATAGCTTCATAGCATTGATTAATATCGGCTATTTTGTCCGTAATAGTTCGACAGATTGTCGCTATTCTTACCGCTTTGCCAGCCCGATGATTTGGTCAAAGCCACAATGTCTTTTACTTCATATTTTTCACCAGCAAAGATCAACTCTGATAGTTCTTGGCGTAGCGCATCCAATGCTTGCTGATTGAGGTGGTAATGTCGCTGAATTTGATCGTTTGACTGTTTAAGGTACATCGCTATGGCATAGTGGAAGAAGTGCTTTGATACTAGCACCATGCGGCTGGGTACTGTATGCGATTGATGGCAGATTAAGTCATACGCATCACCCGTTTCGCTCGAAATAATTTTTCTAATATCGTTTATCAGCTCTCTACTGAAATGTGTATAAATCCTTTAATTGATTTTGTTTTTGAATTAAACTTTATTTGTTATTAGATCTATTTATTTCGTATGTGTTTTACTGATATTTAAAATGCCTGTCTGAAATTTATACATTTAAAACAAATAACAAGCAGCTTGTATATTCAATAGTTTCACCCTCTTTAAGAGATTAGATAATCTCAATTAATATTTATATGTCGAAGAGCAAGCTGCTAAATCTTTAATTAAATGCCTATCTTGGCATGGTTTATATTCCTTATTGGAATTTGCGAGTGGAAAAGTGAATAAAGAGTGTCAGTTTGATGGTTTTACACGTGCGCTTCACCTTCAAATGAAAGACGTTGGGATTGAAAATGTATTCAATCAGATTATAGAGATTGGCGGAAAAAAGTTAAGCGCAAGAACATTTTCCAATAAAGTAAACCCGAGTCAAGAAAACCACCATTTAACAATTCAAGAGTTCTTGTTGACGCTGCTCGTGTTGCAAAAGAATGAAAAGCATGTCTATGTGATTGAGGAAATGCTGAAGTTGTTTAACCTTAAGTGTGAACGCTTTGAACGGGAAAGTGAGCATGATATTACATATCGTAATGTATTGAATGCATGGATGAACTGGGATAAAGAGCGCGGTGATGTTCAACATGAAATTCGAGACGCGTTGATAGATGGAAAAGTCAGTGCAAATGAGCTTGAAGATATTAAGAAAGAAATGAATCAGGATATTGCAGCGATGATCAAGTTAAGAGATATGCTTGAATTTGCCTGTGAAAACCGTGTGGTGATTAAATAAGTTAAGCTTATTTTTGGTCAAACAGGGGAATAGCGATTAAGCTTTCCCCTTCAATATATTGTGATGGTTAGACCATACTAATTTATCATTTAGCTAATGCTGGTTTAACTTTCATTTTTGGTTGAGTACTTTTTTAAGAATCTCTGCCTAGGCTTAGTTAAAATAACGCTTGATTGATTTTTGATCTTTTTATGTAGTGATTGTGTGTTTTTCATTATATTTTAATAGACTTGCCGCAGTTATAGCAACGATGTACTTCTTTATAAAATACACGTTGAATGAAAGTACGCTTAATACGATAAATGCGGCTATGACTACATTTCATGATAATACCTATGATAGATTTTATTTAAATTCAATGAATAAAGGTTGGTTTATATAACGACAACGCTTTATTTATCAGCGGTAATTGCTGACGAAATAGATATTACGGATTACTGATATTAAAAGTACGTGAACGGCATTGAAGGTTTCACATTAGGTGCTTTTATGAGGCCAGTTACATATAAATTATTGAGCCAGAGATAAGGCCGAGGTAACAATTAGCCTAATGGCGATGAACGTCAGTAGAAGCTTTAATATTTTATGATATTGGTGGTTAGGAAAACGCTCCAACAGATACTGGCCTGCAAGGGTGCCCAGAAAACCGGTGCCAACCATTAAGCCTATTAGTCCAATCCAATCAATAAAAGCGAAGCCAAAAAGGCCAAAAGTTAACGCCTTGATAGCATGTTGAAAACTCATTAGCGCTGCCGTTGTACTGACTAATTCACGGCGTTCTGGAATAAGGTGCTTGATACTTGCAATAACAAATGGACCTGTCGCCCCGATAAACATGGTTAAAAAGGTTGTGATCCCCCCTAATGTCGCCATGCTTTTGTTGCCACCCAAGCTTCTTGTTATCGGCAGCCAGCAACTCGCGAGAATAAAGCAGCCTAAAATTAATGTGATGGCTTCAGAAGGTAAATTGAATGCCAGTTGGCCACCCATTAAAGCACCCAATATGCTGCCGACGAAGAACCATAGTAAAATATCGCGTCTGACATGTTGACGCAGGAGCCAGCAGCGGCCGCCGTTTGAGCCGAGTTGCACGAGGGCATGAACAGGGATAATTGCAGCAGCAGGCATAAAGGTTGCCATTACGGCAATGAGCATAGCCCCGCCTCCGACCCCCATTACAGCGGTAAGCGCCGAAGTTACAAAACTGAAGATAATCAGAACAGTAAAGTGGCTTACACTCAGTAAATCAGGCTTTATTAATTCTATTAACTCAATCATTTATGACTATTCCCTGTCCGTTGTGCTTTCAGTTTACCTTGATAGAATTTTAAAACTGTCGGTTTTATTCAATCTTTTCCTATTGCATGAACATAATATTGGATACAGAGAAAGCCTTGGGTAGCAGTATAATTGCTACTGAGGTTATTATTTTAAGCATTTAAGGTCATACACGCATGAATACACCATCATTAACTCAACTAGGTTGGCGTCCTTACTTCCAACAACAACTCACTCTAGAAGAGCTAACTGATTTTAGAATTGGTCGCGTGGTCGAACAGCATCGAAGTGGTTCGGTAGTTTTGAGTGAGCAAGGGACATTTAATTTAACGCAATCGCCAAGTAGTGAGCGAATGTGTGTGGGTGACTGGGTGCTGTTTGACGACACACTAAAACTGTACCGTACTCTTGAACGTCAGTCCCTTTTTCAGCGAAAAGCACCGGGTTCAAAAGTCGATACACAATTAATTGCCTCTAACGTTGATAACTTATTAGTGGTTTGTTCTTTAAATCAAGATTTTAACCTTAACCGCATTGAGCGTTATCTCGCTTTGGCAAAAGAAGCGGAAGTAGAGCCTATTATTGTGCTGACTAAAGCGGACCAATGCGATGATGCTGATAGCAAGCGGCAACAAGTTCAGTCGCTAGACCCATTGCTGGTGGTACATGCGATTAATGCGCTTGATCCTGATCACTTGCAAGAATTGTCAGGCTACTGCCGTGAAGGTAAAACCTTGGCATTCCTTGGCTCATCAGGGGTCGGGAAATCAACACTGATGAATGGCTTAATGGGCTTTGACGCACAGGAAACAGGTGCGATACGTGAGGACGATAGTAAAGGTCGTCATACAACAACCTATAGAGCACTAAAGTGGTTGCCTCAAGGCGGGTTGCTGATGGATACCCCTGGAATGAGAGAGCTACAGCTGAGTGACTGCGAGCAAGGCGTGAGTGAAACCTTCAGTGAGATTACTCAGCTAGCTCAGCAATGTCGATTTGGTGATTGTAGCCACAGTAATGAGCCTGGGTGTGCAGTGATGCAAGCCATTGATAGCGGTGCATTAGAAACTCGTCGTTTTGTGAGTTACCAGAAGCTGATGCGTGAGCAAGCATTTAACAGTGCGACTTTGGCCCAAAAGCGTGCCAAAGATAAAGCTTTTGGCAAGATGATCCATAACGTTCAAAGCGAGTCTCGCAGCCGTAAAAAAGGGTTTTAGCTCGTCTTGTTAGATTCGGGGGCAGATTGTTGGATATGCAATACTAAAGGGATACTGCCGCCTTGAAAATCAGTACTCACACCATTAGCAATAAAGCCATGGCGGTGGTAAAAGCCTTTAGCGTAGGTTGATGAATGTACATATATTCTTCGGGGGGAATTAGGCTGGAGATATTGATGAATAACAAAATCCAGTAATTTGCTCGCAATGCCTTGGTTCTGGTAATTAGGGTCAACAAACAGGTTAGATAGTTTGTTATGTTCGGTTATGAGCAATGTGCCTACAACGACGTCATTTTTCCAATAGAGGATGTGAATTGTTGTTTTCGAATTTGCTCGGCTAAGAAGAATGTTATCGACGCAGTTTGCGATGATCTCATCTTGAATGGCTGGTGGCTCTGTAATGCAGTGCCTGATGGCCGTTGATATTACTGAGATTTCGGCTGCTGTATCTTGGCAYCTCGCTTGTCTGATCATTTTACATCCTGTTATCTGACCCCCTCTTGCAGCCTAGCATTGTACGGGTTATGCCCATCACCTTAAACAAGCCCAAGTTATCATTGGGCGTGTTTATTTAATTCTCGCGATTAAGCGATGGACTTTCTTTTCTTATGGCTTAAGCCTAATCCAAATAGCCCAAGCCCGAATAGGGAAAGTGACACCGGCTCTGGTACATTAAAGCGGCTTAAACCATACATATTTAAGTCATTATCGAAGCTATTATTTATCACCCCTGTTGCTTTTGAAACAACATAAACATCACCGTTTGTACAGCCGAGTGCTAGTTGATTGGCATCGACATTGGCTATCCCTGTTCCATCAAAATTACAGCTATCGGCGGCATTTACAATCGTTGATAGTAAGGAACCATCAGTAACATTGGTTTCGTAAATATTGGCGTCAACTAACTGCCAGAGACTTGTGCCATCAAAAGCGATACCCTCGACAGAGCTTCCTTGGCTACTGAATGATCGGCTAAAAGCTCCTGAAAAAGGGTTGAATAAATGGATTTGCCCAGAGCTTGCCACCGCAAGCTCGTTGCCAATAAAGGTCAGCCCCTGTAAACCATTTAAACGGGAATCGCTCCAGCGAAATTGTTCAACTCCCGCGAAATTATAAGCAATGATTTCGCGGGTATTGAAGTGTCCAGAATAAATATATTGGTTGTAGGCAGTAATGCCATTTGGATTACTAGTGCCAGAGCCAACAGAGAAAGATGAAAGACTAGCAAAACTCTCATCTAAGATATGTACTTGATCGGTATCCCAAACACCAGTGACATAAACAGGGGCTGCAATTACTGTACTGCTTAGCAGTCCTACTAACCCACAACCAATTAAAAAACGCGCGTCCATAACAACATCCTTACTGACTTTATAATATTGGTGAGAAAAGCTAGCAATTTACTGGCCAAATAATTAATCGTTAAATATTAGCTAGTTACTGTTATGTGTTGCTTGGGTTGTAAAGTTCTCTGACACTCGTTCTTTGCCGTTTAGTGATATATCGCTATTTAAGTAGGGATATATCACTGTGGGAGATGAATATGGGTTATATCAACTGGATCTTTGCTATACGGCGCTTACCAATCTGGTAAATAGCTGTTCCTTTTTCTGGGATAAGGTTTTTATCCGTCACTTTTCCCCCATCCATTTTTACTGCGCCTTGAGTGATCATTCGCATAGCTTCGGATGTTGATGCAACCAGTTCCGCTTGCTTTAGCAACTGGCTAATCGTCACACCGTGTGCAAACTCGACGGCGATTAAATCATCGGGTAATGCATTGCGCTTAAAACGGTTTTCAAATGCGTCGTTAGCTTGTGCCGAGGCTTCTTCTGAGTGGAAGCGAGCCACAATTTCTTTGGCTAGCAGTACTTTGACTTCTTTTGGGTTACGGCCAGCAGCGATGTCGGCTTTAAACTGCTTAATCTCAGCCATCGGGCGGAACGACAGTAACTCAAAGTAATTCCACATCAGCGTGTCTGAAATAGACATGAGTTTGCCGAACATTTCATCCGCTGCTTCAGTCACACCAATGTAGTTATGGGCGGATTTAGACATCTTCTTCTCACCATCAAGCCCGACAAGTAGCGGCATGGTGATCACAACTTGCTGAGACATCTTGTGTTGCTTTTGTAGTTCGCGCCCCATTAAAAGATTGAAGGTTTGATCGGTACCACCAAGCTCAATATCGGCTTGTAATTCAACAGAGTCGTAACCCTGCAGTAGAGGGTAAATGAATTCATGGATACCAATAGCACGTTGAGAAGCAAACCGTTGCTTAAAATCTTCACGTTCTAGCATACGGGCGACAGTCTGGCTGGCTGCCAGCTTTAACATGCCTTCAGCCCCCAGTTTTGATAGCCATTGCGAGTTAAATACAATCTCGGTCTTGGTTGGATCGAGTATTTTAAAGACTTGCTGCTGGTATGTTTCAGCGTTAGCAAGTACTTGCTCTGTGGTGAGTGGTGGACGCGTGGTATTTTTACCCGATGGGTCGCCAATCTTGCCTGTAAAGTCACCAATCAAGAACATTACATGATGACCAAGATCTTGAAATTGGCGAAGTTTATTTAAAATAACGGTATGACCGAGGTGGATATCTGGCGCGGTAGGATCGGCCCCTAATTTGATCCGCAACGGGCGATCTAATTTTAGCTTTTCTATTAATGCTGTTTCTGGGGTGATGTTATCAACACCTCGCTGAATGATCGCAAGGCTCTGTTCTAGGTTCTTTTCTACTGTCATTGTTTTTACTCTTCTATCACCTGCGTTCGAGAGGTGGTCTAAATAATGGGTATGTAATGAATGTGGTTTATTGGGCTGCGACTGTCTGTTTACGTTTACGAAGCAGGCTTGCACGTAAGTGGTCATAGCAATAGTTGAAGACGAAGGCGTATACGGTAATAAACACGGTGACACCAATATCTAAGACAAAGGCTTCCCATAGGCTAACCGAAAGTAGCCATGCCATTAGGGGAACCGTTAATAGTAATAGGCCACTTTCAAATCCAATGAGTTGAGCACCGCGGGCTTTTAAGCTTCTGTCTTCACGATTCCCGGTAAAGAAGAGGTCAAAGATCGCATTGAAAATCATGTTCCAGATCATCGCAACTGTAGCTACAGCTATCATTGTGCCTGATAGGCTTGTCACTGGATGTTCGGTAAAAAACATGAGTCCAATAATCGCAAATGAAACGGCCAACACTTCAAACAACACCGCATGAAATAGGCGTTCAATCTTAGACATTTACTCGCCTCTTTAGGTTAATCGGTAGAGTGATGCAGCATATCAATCATGAAACGAAGTAAAAGTTAGAAGGTATCACGATCTGTGATGGGGATGATTCGAAGTATAACTAGGTAATGATGAGTCGTTCATCTTTAGTCGGCAAAGCTTCGGCATTCACTATAGGGAAAGTTGATTATTACACAGTAGTAATAGTTATTTGCATTTTTAGGTGATTATCATTTCTTGAGTTCTCAATATAATACCCTCATCAAAACGGTATATAGCGGTTCCACGAACTCGATTTACTTAAAGGACAAAATAATGACTGCTCAGACTATTAAATCACGTGCTGCTGTTGCTTGGGGAGCTGGCAAACCTCTATCGATGGAAGAAGTCGATGTAATGCCACCGCAAAAAGGTGAAGTACGTATTCGTATGATTGCAACAGGTGTTTGTCACACTGACGCATTCACGCTTTCTGGTGACGATCCTGAAGGGATATTCCCTTGTATTCTTGGCCACGAAGGTGGCGGTATCGTTGAATCGATTGGCGAAGGCGTGACAAGTGTTCAAGTGGGCGATCACGTTATTCCACTTTATACACCTGAATGTGGCGAGTGTAAGTTCTGTAAATCAGGTAAAACTAACCTGTGCCAGAAAATTCGTGAAACGCAAGGTAAAGGTTTGATGCCAGACGGCACAACACGCTTTTCGATTAATGGTGAGCCAATTTATCACTACATGGGCACATCAACGTTCTCTGAGTACACCGTATTACCAGAAATTTCTTTGGCGAAAGTAAACCCAGAAGCACCGCTTGAAGAAGTTTGCTTACTAGGTTGTGGCGTTACCACTGGTATGGGTGCGGTTATGAATACCGCAAAAGTAGAAGAAGGGGACACTGTTGCTGTCTTCGGCCTTGGCGGAATCGGCCTTTCTGCAATTATCGGTGCACAGATGGCGAAAGCATCACGCATCATTGCTATCGACATTAATGAAAGCAAGTTCGAATTAGCACGCAAACTGGGTGCGACAGATTGTATTAACCCGAACAACTTCGACAAGCCAATTCAAGAAGTTATTGTTGAAATGACTGACGGTGGTGTTGAATACTCGTTTGAATGTATCGGTAACGTACACGTAATGCGTTCAGCCCTTGAGTGTTGTCATAAAGGCTGGGGCGAATCGGTTGTTATTGGTGTTGCCGGTGCGGGTCAAGAGATCTCTACCCGTCCATTCCAGTTGGTAACTGGCCGTGTATGGCGTGGTTCTGCATTCGGTGGCGTTAAAGGTCGTTCTGAACTGCCTGAGTACGTAGAGCGTTACATGCAAGGTGAGTTTAAGTTAGACGACTTCATTACGCATACAATGGCACTTGAAGATGTTAATGAAGCATTTGAGCTAATGCACAAAGGCGAAAGTATTCGTACTGTTCTTCACTTTGATAAGTAATTGCCGTTAAGCGTTGTGACTTAACATTGCAATACATTTGAAATTCTAGCCCCCTATTTGTTTATGACGAATAGGGGGCTTTTTTATGGGGCTTTTTGAAACGGGTTTATATGGCAAGCTTAGTTATGCTAGGGATACAGCTCGCCAGTTAACCGCAGCATTGCTTTTCTTATTGAAGCTAGGATCCGGCTCCATTCAATTCGCACCCTGTTAATAGACGAAACGCTTGCGGATGAACGGCTAGGGATGCCAATTCGCCGATTTCAACTTACTTAATAATTTTCAGTCCATTCGGGTAATAAAGGTTTGCTCGTCATCCACAAAAGCCACAAAGCCGCCGTAATAGATAAACACCCGACCACGCCCCTCAACTAGGCAGGCAAGCTGTGGGTTCAAATCTTCTTCGTTATCCTGACTTTGAAAAGTGCCGGTATCGGTGATTACGCCGCTGAGTGTAGGCAAAAATCCATAGCTGCGCTTGGCTTGATCAATCAGGCTCAATTCACTGGCGGTAGAGAAGTAAGATGGGATGGAACCAGCATCTTCGATAAACATCGTTTTCAGTTCTTCAAAAGCTGTAATCACCAGCCAGTCGATGCCGTTAACGTGACGGATAAACATTGTTTATAAATACCTAGTTTCTCGATAATTCTGATGCGGAGATTCTATCACTATCAGGGGGAGAACGTAGTAGAGATTTAGTTGCTAAAGGCAAGACCTTTCCCTGTTTATCGCCCCAATATATCCAGCATAAAACTGGAACAGATGTTCACAATCAAATCACACCAAGAATGCAACAAAGCATGAGTCGATGGATTTTCTCTGAGCCTTTAAAGTCGAACTGTTTCTTGTTGAACGTTACTTTATTATTTCTGAGATTAAGGGCCTACAAATAAATAGACACATACTATCTACAGTGTCTCATACTAGCCACCTTACTCTACGACTAATGTCTAACTACCTGAGACTATTTGTTTTTTTTGGTTTGGTATAAGGTAATAGTAACTGAATATTAATGATTTTTTAGTTATAGGTTGATTCGTTATTTGTATTTCATGGTGAGTTAGCTTCACTTATTAATAATAAATTTACTCATAAGTAAAATAGAGTCATCGAGTTCTTTGTGGCAGAAAACATATAGCTAACTACTCCGCTAAATTTTCGTGCCGTGAGTCAATAACGTTTGTTGGAATAACACACCTTAGAGTGTGAACGAAAGGAATCAACATGAGCATTACTTTAGAGTCCGTACATATACAAACAGATAAGCCTCAAGCCAATGAGGATGAACTCACTTATGAACAACAACACAAACCAAGATCAGAATTTAACTCCCGAGAACAGTATCTAGAGCACGAGTTACAAATCATGTCGCCTAAACGCTGGCGTCCCAATTTGCCGTTTAAAGATTATCGATTTGAGATAGAAGATACCATCCCAGCGATGGCCGCTACCATTGGTAAAGTCGTTATGGTGGGCGCCATTGCAGCCACCTTTGCCGGGGCTTTAGGGCTAAATGAAGGCTTTATTTTAGAAAACGTTCGTTATGAATTACTCATCGCCTCTGTTTTCATCATTCTGTTCTCTGGTTTTTTATTGCCGACCGCTAACCTCGCAGGTACACACGGCCCACTCATCCCTTTAATTCCGATTGTCGTTGCAGCAGGCGGGCATCCTATGGCTTTTGGGTTGCTGATTGGCGCCTTTGGCTTAATCTTAGCCATCAGTAAAGGTGGTAGCATGTTGGCAAACCTCACCAGTAAAGGCGTGTGTGGCGGTTTATTGCTCTACCTTGGCTTTGTTGGAACCGCTTCTCAAGTTAAAAAGCTGTTCGCTTGGGCTGAGGGAATAGGTATGAGTCATATTGCTTTTGTCGTGATCTTTTGCACCATTATTTTATATGCTTTATTGGAACATTTTCGTAAGCGTTGGCTAGCAGTACCTCTTAGTTGCTTGCTGGGTGGTACGTTAGCTTTTGCCATGGGTGCCCCGTTTTCTTTTCAAACCGAACCTGGTTTACCCAATATGAACCCTATGTATTGGTGGGGGGAAGATACAGGCTGGATGCTAGGCTTACCTACGATTGAGCATTTCATGGTGGTATTGCCCTTTGCTATTTTAGCAGTGGCTATGTGGTCGCCAGATTTTTTAGGGCATCAAGTGTTTCAAAAAATCAGCTATCCAGAACGTACAGAAAAAGTACATATGAACATTGACGATACCATGACCACGGCTTCAATTCGTCAAACGTTCGGTTCTCTGCTCGGTGGTGCTAATTTTACTTCTTCATGGGGTACTTACATCATACCGGCGGCTATTGCTAAACGTCCTATACCTGCCGGCGCTTTGCTGACGGCTCTGTTCTGTATCATAGCCGCGGTTTGGGGCTACCCAATGGATCTAGCTATATGGCAACCTGTACTGTGTGTTGCGCTAATTGTTGGGGTATTTGTTCCATTGCTAGAAGCTGGAATGGAAATGACGCGTGAAGGGAAAACCACACAATCGGCAGCGATTGTTGTATTTTCTTCAGTGCTCGTTAACCCAGCATTTGGCTGGTCTCTCACCATGCTGTTAGATAACTTAGGCTTAGTCGGTTGTAAAGAACGTAGCTGTGGGCTTAGTAAAATGAGCCGTTGGGTGTTGCCTGGAATTATGTTTATTGTGCTAAGTGGCGTGATGGCGTTGGTGGGTCTTCTACCGGGCATACCGGCAATTATCCCTAGTTTTCGTTAACCTTTAAATAAGAGTTATTGAATGTTCGACCCTTTCTATTATTTAGTTTTGGTCGGAACACAAAAAGGCCTCGCAAATGCGAGGCCTTAGTTTTATATCTCAAACCATTACAACCGCCCTACTTCACTGATTGAACTGCTGTCTAGACTCCAACCGTGAATGAAGCTCAGCGCTGTCTCCCACTCACACCCGTACCATAAGCGATTTGCGCACCTCTGTGTAAAACGGCTCACCTTTTGCTGTCGGCTTTAGGCTGCGGCAATCAATAATGCCGACCCAGAGCCAAGATGACATCATGCAAGTTTCTTCATGTTGATCATAAAAAGCTCGGTTTGAACAAAGCACGCGTTAGCTCGATGATCGTTTCCTATTTAAATAAGAATAATATTTTTAGGAGATAACGTGTTTAACAATAAGCACTTTGAGTTAATAGACAAACCGACATTTTTTGGCGCGTTAGGTATGTTGATATCCGTCGTTGTGCCCCTTTTATTGTTCCCTGTTCAGGGGGCGGAATGGATCGCGATTGCCAAAACGTTTATGACCGATAAATTGGGATTCTTATACTTAGCACTAGGGCTTGGTGCATTCTTTTTTATGATTTACATCGTTTTTTCGGATATCGGTCAGATTAAATTGGGCGACCCCGATGAAGCACCTGAATTTAAAACGGCATCATGGGCGGCAATGCTTTTTTGTGGTGGAATTGGTGCCAGTATCCTTTATTGGGGAGCGATTGAATGGGCATATTACTATCAGGCTCCTCCTTTCCAGCTTGAGCCGGGCAGTGAAGAAGCCGTTCGTTGGGCGGCAACCTATGGATTATTCCACTGGGGGCCAATCGCGTGGTCTATATACCTCGTTCCTGCCTTACCAATCGCTTATTTTTATTACGTGCGTAAGCAGCCCGTATTAAAAGTATCAGCGGCCTTGATGCCCGTGATTGGTGAAGCGCGCAGTTATGGCTGGCAAGGTAAATTAATTGATGTGCTATTTATCTTTGGTTTACTTGGTGGCGGTGCAACAACCTTAGGGTTAGCTGCACCGTTGATCACTGAGGGGGCGCATTACCTATTCGGTGTACCTAAAAATACCGTTACCCAAGTTATTGTATTAATGCTTTGTACGTCCATTTTTGCTTACTCTGCCTACGCGGGAATGGAAAAAGGCATAAAGATGCTGAGTAATATCAACTTCTGGGGGGCGATTGGTTTACTTGCGTTTATTTTGGCGGCAGGGCCAACCATTTTTATGCTGGAAACGGGGTTAGATTCACTAGGCCGAATGTTATCTAATTTCTTTGTGATGGCGACTTGGGCAGAACCGTTTGGTGGATATGGCTCATTTGAGAATACTCACTTCCCACAAGATTGGACCATTTTCTACTGGGCGTGGTGGCTGGTGTTTGCACCAAGTATGGGGCTATTTGTTGCTCGTATCTCTCGTGGCCGTACGATAAAACAAATGGTATCAGGCTCGATATTCTTTGGCTCAATGGGCTGCTTTTTGTTTTTCATGATATTAGGCAACTATGGTTTATCGCTTCAACTCTCTGGTGCACTAGATGTTGTGGGTATACTCAATACCGAAGGGGCTAACAAAGCCATTTTCTCGATATTAGAGCAATTGCCTTTTAGCACCATAGTTATTGCTGTTTTCACCTTACTGTGCTTAATTTTTACGGCGACGACGTTCGATTCTATCTCTTATATTCTGGCCTCGGTTGTGCAAAACAATGTCACCGAAGATCCGATGCGCTGGAACCGATTGTTTTGGGCATTTGCCTTGTCTTTCATGCCATCGGTATTGTTATTTATGGGAGGCTTATCAACGCTACAAACTGCCGCTATTGTCGGTGGGCTACCATTACTAGTGATCACTGTCATGTTAATGATGTCAGCGGTTAAGGCGGCACACCTCGATCTCGCGCATCAAGATGGCTATGAAGATCCCACGATCAATATTGAAGACTTACCGGATGTGGATCCTTGGTCAAACGAAGGCATTGCGTTGGCTAAATTTGAGCAGCTCAAAGATGTTGCCATGGCAGCAGCGGAATCAGAGCGTGAAGCACTGTATTTAGTTTGGAAGCTAAAGAAAACCATGCGCTCAGAAGCTTTAGCGAAAGGGGAGTCGGGTATGGAGTTGGGCGATGCACCTCAGGATCGTATAGACCAGCTACAGCAATTAGTGGATGATGCAATGACTGCGAAAGAAGCCAAGCTTTTAGCGTCGCAAGAGGCGCAGGAAGCAAGAAAAATATTTAACGATCTAATGCGAACTCGCTTGGAAGCATTAGTTGAGTAACTAAGTCAGGCAGCCGATATTTAGTAGTTAGCTCTTTCTCAAGAGCTAACTTCTTATCGCGAGCACTTCACTTTAAATGTTCGTAAAGTCGATATTTATAATTTCCATTACTTACCGAAAACTTTATCCTAGTCACAACTAACCTATAGAGTCGTGACGATGTTATTCAGCAAGCAAACCTTTACCGATCATTCTTTTTCTAAAGAGAACCTGACACAAGCCACGTTTGAAGACTGCCAATTCATCCGCTGTGACTTTACTCGTGTTGATTTAACGGAAACGCGTTTCGACCATTGCCAATTCATTGAGCGTGGTGAACTCGATGGCTGTTTATTTCATTATGCCCAATTAAAAGAAGCCAGCTTTAAAGCGTGTGATTTAAGCATGGCGGACTTTTCAGGTGCAGAGATGTTTGGCGTTGAAATACGGGACAGCCAGCTAAAAGGGACGATTTTCTCACGTGCCCGATTTGCGAATTACATTACCCACAACACCTTCTTTTGTTCGGCGTTCATCACACGTTGTAATTTGTCTTATGCCGATTTTGAAGACATTAAATTAGAAGAATGTGAGTTATTCGAAAACCGTTGGACGGGAGCGAATTTACTCGGCGCATCATTTAAAGGTTCAGATTTAACCAATGGTGAGTTTTCACAAGAAGCATGGGGACAATTTGATTTAGCAGGGGCGAACTTGAGCCATGTTGATCTTACTGGGCTTGATCTACGCCGGGTTAGCCTTGAAAACGTGACGATTTGTGATTGGCAACAGGCGCAGCTATTAGAAACGCTTGGTTTGATTGTTTTACCAAGTTAATGCCGATACGGCATTTAAACGGGTCGGACATTCATTATTGTCTGGCTACGAATAAAGGTGAGCTTGTTATAGATCAGCATTAGAACAAACTCACAAAACCTGTGTCTGATGTCTCTTCATGTGATTTGTGCAGGCTATCAATAATTTTCTCCATACTGTCTACCCCCTCTTATTTATATATTTTCTATTTAAAAACGCTAACAGATCTGATCACTTTAATTTTATAGGCTGAAGCGGCTAGCGGTTATCATTTTGGGAATTATTGTGTTGCGTTATTGTTGCAATATGGTTTATTCATGTAAGGCATAAAATAATGTCCATAAATCACTAATAGACTATTTAAAAATAGAGAGGTGCAGGTATATATCTGTACTTGCTATATTTTGCTTTGGATGGGCAGGTTAAATAAATATTGGATTGGTTTTTTAAACTATTTAACAATGTAATTTAAAGAATAAACATAATGGAGATATGTATGACGAAGCAAAGGACGCTATATTCATTGGTCGCTGGTGTGGGAATGCTCTGTCACTCCTATGTTGTGGCAGCCGCAGATACTTGGGACATGCCGCTCGCTTACTCTGCTGATAATTATCACTCTGTCTTAGCGGCAGAGTTTGCTAAAACGGTGAATGCACAGGTTGGGGAGGAAATTAATATTGTGACCCATCCTGGGGGCTCGCTATATAAAGGAAATGAAATCTTTGGTGCGGTACGAAGAGGACTTGTGCCAATTGGTGAGCGCCTTATTTCTGCTTTAGGCAATGAAGACCCAATGTTTGAAGTGGATGCACTGCCTTTCGTCGCAACAGGGTTTGATGATTCTTGGACGCTATACCAAGCGTCTAAACCAGAGATGGAAAAAGTACTCGATAAAAAAGGGGTAAAGCTACTTTATAGTGTGCCTTGGCCACCACAGGGGCTTTATGCAAAGAAACCAGTATCAAGTCTTGATGATATGAAAGGGAGTAAGTTTCGAGCTTACAACCCAATGACGGTTGAATTGGCAAGAATGATGGGGGCGGTCCCGACAAAAGTTGAAACAGCTGAAATGTCTCAGGCGTTTGCAACTGGCGTAACGGAAAGCATGATTGCATCGGGCTCAACAGGCTATGACCGTAAAATTTGGGAGTATGTGACGTACTGGTATGACGTGAATGCTTGGCTCCCAAAAGACATGGTGTTTGTTAATAAGCGCGCTTGGAACCGATTATCACCAGAAACTCAAAAAGTCATTGAGGCCGCCGCAGCGGATGCCGAAAAGGCGGGGTGGGCACAAGCGAGAGAATTGGCTGACTGGTATAAAAAAGAGCTTATCGCGAATGGCATGACTGTGAGCGAGCCTACGCCTGAATTGAAAGAAGATTTTGTCCAGTTAGGCAACAAAGTCGTGAAGCAATGGCTAGTTAAAGCCGGTGATGGCGGCGTAAATGTGATCAACAAATATAACCAGCAATAAATGTGAACTGGCCAGTTTGCGCTGGCTAGCTTTTTTGTTTCACCAATTCTAACTTGGGGCAGTCTACATGGCACTCTTGAAACGTCTTGGAACGTTGTTGGAACAGTTTTATAAATTTTGTGGCTTTCTTGCTGCATTATGCTTGGTCGCCTTAGCACTTAGCGTATTACTTAGTATCACATCTCGTTTCTTTCAGATATATATTGGCGGCTTGACCGAAATTGCGGGTTATTTAATGGCTGCTGCGAACTGTTTAGGCTTAGCTTATACGTTTCGTAATGGCGGTCATATTAGTATCAATTTATTTACCTCACGGCTTTCAGCCAAAAAACAGAAAGTGGCTGCAATATGGGGGCTTTTTGCCACATCGGCCATCATGATTTATCTCGCCTATTACATGATCATCCTAACGTATTGGTCTTACGAATTTGAAGAAGTCAGTGAAGGAAGTGATGGCATGTTGCTATACATCCCGCAAACCATTGTTGCTTTTGGCTGTGTTGTGATGGCGCTATCCGTTGTCCATACATTGCTAGAAAAGCTCTTTATTGCGCAAAGCCAAGATGACGAAATGAAAACAGATGATTTGAAGGAGGCAACCAATGAATGAGATTTTGCTTATTTTTGTTTTCCTCAGTTTATTATTCTTTTTCCTTGGCTCTGGCGTACTCGTGGGGGCAAGCTTATTAGGCTGTGCCGTTATTGGTATGGAGATCTTCACTAGCCGACCAGTTGGTGATGCGATGGCAACCATTGTGTGGGGGTCAATCTCTTCGTGGACATTAACGTCATTACCGCTGTTTATTTGGATGGGAGAGATTTTATTCCGGACCAAACTCTCAGAAATATTATTTAAAGGCTTAACCCCATGGATGTCACGTATGCCGGGTGGGTTATTGCATGTCAACATCGGTGGTTCTGCATTATTTGCTGCCATTTCGGGGTCATCTGCTGCGACGGCAAGCACTGTCGGTAAAATGGCGATCCCGGAACTGCGAAAGCGACAGTATTCCGAGAAGATGATCGTCGGTACGTTGGCTGGCGCGGGAACGCTGGGGTTACTGATCCCGCCGTCCATTTCGATGATTGTTTATGGCGTCACGGTGAATGAATCCATCGCCAAGCTGTTTATGGCAGGTATCGTACCTGGGCTACTACTTGCTAGTTTGTTTGGTGGTTATGTGGCGTTATGGTCGCTATTTTCAAAAGACTCGGTTTCAGAAAGCACCCGCTATAGCTGGCAGCAAAAATGGGAGGCGGTTAAGCAGCTAGCCCCTGTTATGTTATTGATCATGTTCGTGATTGGGTCTATCTATACCGGAATAGCAACGGCAACTGAGGCTGCAGTATTAGGGGTAACTGGTGCATTGCTGCTTTCTTGGTGGCAAAAGAGTCTAAGTTTCGAATCTTTTCAGCGTTCGCTGATGGGGGCGGTGAAGACCTCGTGCATGATTGGTTTGATTTTAATGGGTTCGCACCTACTGTCATTAGCCATGGGTTATACGGGCTTACCACGAGCCTTGGCTGAAACAATCGGCGCGATGCAACTTTCCCCACTCATGCTAATCGCTTGCCTAACTCTTTTTTATATTGTACTTGGCTGTTTCCTTGACGGGTTGTCATCCATTGTGCTGACGATGGCGATCATTGAACCCATGGTTAGAGCTGCTGGTTTTGACATGATTTGGTTTGGTGTTTATTTGATGTTAGTGATTGAAATGGCACAGATCACCCCACCTGTTGGTTTTAACCTATTTGTGCTGCAAGGTATGACGGGTCACAATATGAGTTTCATCGCGCGGGCAGCCGCACCAATGTTTATGTTGATGGTGCTAGCCGTGTTTATTTTGGTGATGTTCCCTGGCTTAGCCACGTTCTTGCCTTACGCGATGTAGCGATAACCTCACAAGGTTTCGGCTTTGTGAGGTTATTACTTGTATGGTACTCATCAAATACTGATTACGCGTCAAGCAACCAATTGGTTGCTTGAATTAAGTCATAAACAGGGAGTCCGCTTTCTTCACGAATAGCGTCAATATATGGTGAGAGGTTCGTGCACTCTAATACGATGGCTTTGGGGTTCGATTTCATCAATTCTCTTGTCGCCAAAAGAACATCAAGTTCTGCTTTTTCTTTATCTATCTCGAGAAGGTCATTTGATATTACACGGTGGAGCTCTTGACCATTTTCAACGCCCTGTATCACCATCTTTTCGTCATAGTTGCCATTAAAATGGATCGGACGAAGTTTGCGGCTGTCAAAGGTCATAATACCAATGGTTGCCGATAAGCCATAAACGCTGCGTATGAACGGCAGGATCACTAAAGAGCTCGAAAGCATCGGGATCGCAATCCTTTGTTCGAGCTCTTTTTGTAGCTCACCGAGAAAACCACAAGAGGTGAGCACAATATCGGCACCTTCGGTTTCTAATTCTATCGCGGCATTAAAAATGGCATTGGCAACATCACTTGAGACGCCAGTATTAGTGATCACGCTACTTACGGTGGCAATATCCACTCGCCGATAGAGAGTGTCACAGCAAAAAGTATCTGGATTGCCAATATCTCCAAGTAAGCGGGGAAAATGAGTGTTGAGCATGATCACACCCACTTTTCGATTGGGTGTATCTATTCCGTTAGATTGCATTCTTTTCTCCAGAAATACGTTCCTTTAAGGGTTCATTACAAACAGGGATAAGTGTATATTTTATAACACATAACAACAAAAGGTTAACACCATGGAAAAGCATGTTGTGGTTGTCGGCGGAGGAATGGTTGGGGTTTCGTGTGCGCTCTATCTATTAAAGAAGCAATTTAAAGTCACGCTTATTGAAAAAAATGAGATTGGCCGAGAAACGTCTTATGGTAATGCGGGTGTTATTTCCCGAGGGTCAATTCTACCCCTGAATAATGCAAGGCTAACATCGAGTTTGCCGCGATATATGAATAACCGCCACCCAGCGCTTAGGTATAATTATAAATATATTATTAACAATAAATCGTGGGTGTATAACTTTATATCTGAAGCAACAGAAGAGAGTACGCAGCGGCGTTCTGCTGCGCTGAATACATTAATTACCCCAGCGTTGGCTGAGCACAAAATGTTGATGGAAGAAGCGAATACTTCTTTTCGACTTCGTGATAATGGATGGTTGAAGTTGTTTCGTTCAGAGGCTTCTTATGATGGAAGTGCGTACGAACAAGGCATTTATCGCCAGCACAATGTGGGCTTTGAGGTTGTAGATTCGGCGCAGATACATGAACTTGAACCTAACTTACAGCACATATTTAAAAAGGGTCTTTGGATAACTGATACTGCGTCAGTGAATAACCCTGGTGAGGTTGTTGCTGCATATGCACGACTATTTACCGAAATGGGTGGGCTGATCGTTAAAGATGCGGTGCGTGGTATTGAACGTACGGCTGAGACGTTTTTGATTTTAGGTACTCGGCAAAACTATCAGGCAGATGATGTTGTATTGGCGACAGGGCCATGGGTAAATGATTTATTGAAGCCCTTCCAATATCGCGTGCCAATGGGATTTGAACGAGGCTATCATCAGCACTTTCATGCCGTTAACGATCTGCTGCTTAATCGCCCGTTTTATGATGTGGAAGGCAGTTATGTTATGTCGCCAACGGATATGGGGCTCCGGATCAGCACTGGCGTGGAACTTAACAATCAGCATGCTTCACCTAATCATAGCCAGTTAAATCAAGTGATACCTAAAGCGAGGGAAGCTTTTCAGCTGGGGGGTGAGTGCCATTCAAATGTCTGGTTGGGTAGCCGCCCTTCATTACCAGATGCCATGCCAATTATTGGTGCAGTGCCGGGCACGTCAGGCTTATGGTTAGCATGTGGCCATCAGCATATTGGTTTTAGTACAGGTCCGGTAACAGGTAAGTTAATTGCCGATATGGTGGCGGGGGAATCAACGAGTATTGATACTCAGGCATTCAAGGCTGAACGTTTTAAGCAGAGTGCATAGCAAGCATTAAGGGGGATTATATCCCCCTTATATTTTAACCGAAACCTATACCGAAACCTATACCGAAACCTATGTTGGTTCTACTAAGCGACGATACCCGCAACGCCTTTGACTAGCTCTGCTAGCTCATCCCAACGCTCTTCATCAATCAGATTGCCCGGTACCATCCATGTACCACCGCAAGCAAAGACTGATTTCACGCTTAGGTAGTCATTGACGTTGGCTGGGTTTACGCCACCGGTAGGCATGAAGCTAACAGGGTAAACGGCTGTCATCGCTTTAAGCATGTTAACACCACCAGAAGGCTCGGCTGGGAAGAATTTCAATGTGTCTAGGCCAAGTTCCATTGCTTGTTCAACCATGCTTGGGTTGTTTACACCAGGAATAATAGGCATCTCACGCTGCTGACAGTATTTCACTGTTGTTGGGTTAAAGCCTGGGCTCACAATGAAATCAACACCCGCTTCAATCGCTTCATCAACTTGCTTGGCGTTTAGTACCGTACCAGCGCCGATCAGCATGTCGGGGAAAGCGTTACGCATATTACGAATTGCTTGAGCTGCCGCTTCGGTGCGGAAGGTAACTTCTGCGCATGGTAAGCCGTTTTCTGATAGAACTTGAGCCAGTTTAACCGCTTTATCTGCATCATTAATCGCGATAACAGGGATAACTTTTAATTCACTCATGCGAGCATTTAGATTGGTCATGATCGTTCCTTAATTCGTTTATTATAAATTGGGCATCGCGCTGTGCGGGATGATTGCTCCCTGATATTGGATGACAGTACCCGCTAGCTTATGGGCATTTAGCGCTGATTGCTGCATGTCTCCACCTGTTAAGCGTTTAGCTAAGTAGCCAGCGCTAAAAGAGTCACCGGCCGCGGTGGTATCAACAACATTATTGACCCGTGTTGCAGCAACAGAAGTACAGCCACTGTTCGTAACAACTAAGCAATCATCAGCGCCACGCTTGATGATAATTTCACTGACACCACATTGCTGGCTGCGAGCAATACAGTCATCGATACTGTGTTCTCCGTAAAGCATGAGTTCATCATCGAATGTCAGCAATGCCGTATCAGTCAGAGTTAATATGCGTTGGTAGTGCTTGGCGGCAACTTCAGCATTAGGCCATAAGCGAGGTCGGTAATTATTGTCGAAAACGATTTGGCTACCTTTTTGCTTACAGGCTTCAAGTACTTGGTAGAGCTTTTCACGGGCTTCATCAGGCAAAATCGCTAAACTGATCCCACTAAGATAAATCATCTCGAAATGAGAAAGTTGTCCGATAAGAGATTCACTCTCGATACCATTAAGCCAAAAACGGGCGGCAGAATCATTACGCCAGTAATGGAAAGTACGCTCGCCCGTTGTATCCGTTTCAATCAGATACAAGCCGGGCTTTTTATCTTCGAGCTGAAAAACGAGGTCGGTATTGATCTGCTCTTGCTGCCAAGCTGTCAGCATGTCGCGACTAAAACTATCGGTGCCTAAACCTGTAACATAGCTTATTTCAATACCGTGCTGGTGGGTTAACCTGGAAAGGTACAGAGCTGTATTGAGGGTATCACCACCAAATGTTTGTTTGATGTTCCCGTCCTTGCGCTGTAATTCGACCATGCATTCGCCAAGAACGGCAATACGTTTTAAAGCCATAAAATACCCTCATCAATGTCTATGAGGGTATTCTTATCAATACGAACGATTAAGTCAATAAAAATGAAATCACGTTTCGTTTATTTAGGGTAATTATGAAACCCTAGTTGTTCCGATACATTTTTACTTGCATTCTGTAGCAGTTCGACGTAATAGGATTTACGCTTTTCATCGAAACGGATAGTGGGTAATGAAATAGACAAACCAGCGATAACGTTACCGAACCGATCGAAGATAGGGGCTGCAATACAGCGTAGGCCTGGTTCTTGCTCTTCGTTATCTTCCGCATATGCTTGCCGTTTAACTGCTTTAAGTTCGCTAAGCAATTGCTCGATATTCTCCAAGGTTTTATCGGTATGCTTGATAAACTCAACACCTTTTAGCGCTTCACGTGTAAATGAATCATCGCGGTATGCCAGTAGTACTTTACCAATGGCTGTACTGTAGAGTGGGTTACGGCGACCAATGCGTGACTGCATGCGTAGGTTGTAGCCAGAATCTATTTTATGAATGTAGATAATGGCATTTTCGTCGAGTGAGCCAAGGTGAAGGGCTTCATTGGTTTGCTGAGAGATTTGTTGCATCTCTTTATCACAAAGATCTATTAAATCAACATGCTCTAATGAGGCAGCCCCTAGCTCAAAGAGCTTTAGAGTCAGTGCATACTTATCAGTTTCACCTTCTTGAGAAACGTAGCCAAGCATCTTCATGGTTTGAAGAAAGCGGTATACCGTGCTTTTAGACATCATTAAGCGTTGAGATAGTTCCGTGACACCTATTTCTTTTTGTTCGCCAAGTGCCAGTAAGATCCCAAAGACCTTCATAACCGATGAGACGGCTTCTGGTTGCTTAGATGACTCCATCACATTATTCCTTTCTTAAAATACGTTGTTATCCGCATTATACGTTCTTAATTAAATAGCATCTATTTTTATGAAAACGTTTTTCAAAAAAAATGAATCGGTGTGAGTGACGAAGAGATGTGATAGTGGTCAAAAGCAATAATCGCAAAAACGAAACGATATTTCAAAAAACTTGATATGGTTTTTCTTGATTGATATAGTGCAATCACATTAACGGGATACATTACATATATTCGTTCAGGGCGAGTTAGCCAGGAACAGCACTGAGGAAACGATATGATTCTTAATTCATTCAATCTTGAAGGCAAAGTTGCCATTGTTACAGGATGCGATACAGGTCTAGGTCAAGGTATGGCTTTAGGTTTGGCACAAGCGGGTTGTGATATTGTTGGTGTTAATATTGTAGAGCCAACAGAAACCATTGAACTGATTAAAGAAACAGGTCGTCAGTTTTTAGATATCCGTGCGAACTTAATGAAAACGGATGATATTGCAGGTATTGTTGATCAAGCGGTGAGCAAATTTGGCAAGATTGATATTCTGGTGAACAACGCGGGTATTATTCGCCGTAATGATGCGATTGATTTCTCAGAGCAAGACTGGGATGACGTGATGAACATTAACATCAAGTCAGTATTCTTTATGTCTCAAGCTGTCGCGAAGCAATTTATGTCTCAAGGCCATGGCGGTAAGATTATCAATATTGCTTCGATGCTCTCTTACCAAGGTGGTATTCGCGTCCCGTCTTACACGGCTTCAAAAAGTGGCGTGATGGGGGTAACTCGTCTAATGGCTAACGAGTGGGCTAAACATGGCATTAACGTGAATGCGATTGCTCCCGGTTATATGGCGACTAATAATACAGCTCAGCTACGTGCAGATGAAAAGCGCAACGCTGAGATTCTAGAACGTATTCCTGCTGATCGTTGGGGTGAGCCTGCAGACCTTGCTGGACCATGTGTATTCCTCGCTTCTGATGCTGGATCATACGTTAATGGTTATACTATTGCTGTTGATGGCGGTTGGTTAGCGCGTTAATCACAATTTCGAAATAGAATAATTGGCGGCCGCATTATTAATATAGTGCGGCCGTTTTCTAATGGCCGTTGCAATATAGTAGGAAAGGTGATGATAACGGAATTATCGTTAGCTCAAGGTCTTGGCTTTGTGAGTTTCGCGCTGGGGGTATCGGCGTTTTATCAAAAAGATGATCGTAAGCTTAAGCTGATGATGGTGCTGTTAAATCTTAACCATACGGTACATTTTTTCTTGCTTGGGGCGATCACTTCAGCCATGAGTGCTTTGTTATCAGCATTTCGCACCGGGCTATCAATAAAGTATCAGTCAAGAGCTTTGGCGTATATTTTCATTGGCTTTAACCTCGCGGCTGGTTTCTGGCTGGCACAAAGCTGGATTGATTTATTGCCTATTATGGGCGCTTGTATCGGCTCTTATGCGTTGTTCTGTCTAAATGGAATAAAGATGCGCCTTGCCTTTGTTGTTGGGGCGGTATGTTGGTTGGTCAATAATTTTATTATTGGGTCGATTGGTGGGGTGATGCTAGAGCTCACATTATTGTCCGTTAACCTCTCCACAATCTATCGCTTATATCGCGGCCGTAATATTACGGAGCAGGTTGGTTAGGTGAGCGGCGCAGGAGCAATTACTCCTGCGCATTTAAAATTAACCGACTAGACTTCTCATTTGTTTTAGCATGGTTTCAGCTGTTTCGTAGTGGTCACCTTCCCATAACTGTGGGTTCAGGAATTCACCAGAATAGAAGCCGTCATAACCTGTCGCTTGAATCGCACTTACCCACTCATGCAGCGGAATATCCCCTTCACCAAGCAGACAGCCGCGAAGCAGTGTTTCGTCAACCCATGGTTGGCCAACGTCAGGACGTTTACCGTCTGATAGGTGAACATTGTAAATCAGCTCTTTATCGATTTTACTCATCGCTTCAGGTGTTGCACCTCGGCATGCCCAGAAGTGCCAAGTATCCAGTACGAAACCAAAATTATCGCGTCCGACAGCATCATGTAGACGATAATAATCATCAAGGCTCGCAATTGGTGTCCAAGCAGCACCTTCATATTGAAAGCGTACACCCCACTCACGGCCAATATCGGCAATAGAGCGAATATTATCGGCGGTTAGGCGGATATTATCTTCAACTGATAGTGCATTGAGAGATTCAAACGCATTTAGCTGAATAGTATCGCAGCCGATTTCGTTAGCGAATTTACACAGTGTCTCTGCTTCTTTAAAGACTCTTTGTTGTGCTTCTTTATCCGCAGCTTCAACTGAGCCGATGATATCAATGGCGGTAGGTTTAAGGCCTGCGGCAGTAAGGCGAGCTTTGAAGGCTTCACTTGTCAGTCCTGCATTGATATAACGCCATAACTTTTCAGTATGAATTTCAAGACCTTGATAGCCTGTTTCTTTCGCTAATCGAATATCACTGACAATGTTATTGTGCAGAGAAATCATTCCGTGCAGGGCAAATTTCATGGAGTCTCCTTTCCAGAGTCAAATCGTTATGGTTTTAATAGTGTTTGCATACAACAAGCATATTACCGTCATGAAATTTATTTTTCGTTATCTGGATCTATTTATGACTAGTTTGGAAAATATTTTTCAACTGATTGAAAGTAATGAGTCACGCGGAAGTGAAAAAGTCTGAACCTGACGTAATAAGTATAAAAAAACCGCCAAAGTTAGGCGGTTTATACGTGTTTACTAGGAGTCGAACTGGCTTAGCTTTCTAAGGTAGCCAGAACAAATGCTTTAATTTCTTCATCCTGACAGTTGTCGAAGAAACATTGCTGGAAACGCTCGCCGCTTATGGCTGTTTTCACTAACTCTGAGTCAATTGCTTTTAGCGTATCAAGGTAATTTTCTTTAACAACAGCGGCTTTTACATCGTTAAGCAGACCAGCGTTACGCTGCTGAGGCTCTGCACGTTCAAGAGGATAACCTTGGCCTCGTTCACCTGTAGTGAATGCTTTTTCGAAGATGTAGCGAACATTAAGTTCTGCACCCCAGCCATAACCTTTCGCAAAGGCGAGTGATAGTGCGTTACCGTTATTTATTTGGTTGAATAAGAATGCATCAGAAGGATCAAGGCAATAACCACAAACAACACCAGGATGGATGTTTAGAGACAGCATTGCACCTTGACCTGTACCACAACCGGTAACGACGAAATCAACAGCTTTAGCGTTGATAAGAATGCTTGCCATGATACCAAGGTGAATATAAGTCAAGTGATGGTCATTTTCATCATTCATACCCACATTGAAAACTAAATCATTCTGCGTTGACGCTACTGAGTTTAACTGACTAAGAACAGCGGCGTTTTTGCCAGCTTGGCTGTTTTCCATCATTAGTGCAATTTTCATAACAATCTCTCTCTGTTGTTGATGTGCTAATTATATACAACGCGAGAAAAATGAAAAGGCTTTTCAAAAAAACAAAAATAAAATATCAAAATAAAATTCGGTATTAATGTATGAGAAAAGTTAAGCTTTTAGCTGAATATTTATAAATTAACTTATTTTTATGGCGATCTAAACTGAGGTCGGGTACTGGGCTAGAGGCAGAGAGTAAATATAAAGCCCCCATAGTAAAAACAATGAGGGCTTTAACCTTATTACCAAGTATATTTGATCCCAACACGGTAGCGGTTTTGACGTTCATCGCTAGTGCTATTCACTTTCACATTACCGAATTCAACGAATGGACGCCATAAGTCACCATTAGCGGCTTTGTAAGCGTAAAGCAGGCGGAAGTTGTGTAGGTAATCTGTTTTACCATCGTCAAACAGGTTTTGACCGTTGCTTTCCATTTCGCGCCAAATATTGAACTCGTACTGGAAATCCCAGTTACCGGTGTTGTAACCGAGCCAAGTATCAAATTGTTGGATTTTCGAGTGATAGCTTTCGCCGTTAACACCTGTTTGGCCATAATCCCATAGCTTCCACTTATATCGACCTTGAACTCGGAAGCCATTGTCGAAGGCGTAGTTCAAACGCGCATAAGGGACGTAAACAATACCTGCTGATGTGAAGTCAAGCGATGAACCTAGTAAGTAAACGGTGTTATCGTTCAGTTTGTCGTAGTAGAAAGCGGAAAATTCCGAGCCGCCCATCGTCATAGAGTCGAAAGCGCCATCTTCGTTTGAGTAACGCGCATCAAGCTCAAAGCCAATATTTTTGCCGGTATCGAGAAATACCTTGAAACGGTCGCCGTGACTCTTAGATTCATCAGAGTATTGATGACGGTATTCAACCGTTGTTTTGTAGTCGTTGGCGACAGCGTGAGAAGCCGTTGCTAAAAGCATCGAAGCAGCAACGAATTTAATTGTTGTTTTCATAATTACCTTTCTAACTGTAATAGGATTGTGTAAATAATTAGGTGTAAGCATTTGCGCTACTGGCTGGCACTTCTGTTGGTCGCCATGGGTCACCAGTATGTTCAAGCCATGGAAGTAGCTCTTCCTCGACTAATTTTTTAATTAGACTTTCGTTTTGCTCTGCAATGTTTTGCATTTGGTATGGATCGCTGACGTTGTCATGGAGAACGAAAGTGAGCGGTTTACCAATTTTTCTGTCAATCATCAGGGTGTAGCGATCAGTACGTACACCACGTCGCCCGTAAGACTGGCCGCCATAAGGCATAAAGGTATAAATTTGCGAGGTCGGTTTTTTATCGCCTTCAATGCCTGACACGGTATTGGCATAGTTGAAGCCCTCAACCGTGTCTGGAATTTGATCGGATATGCCCATTAAGCCAAAGATGGTTGGGTAGATATCCGGTGCAGAGAACAGCAAATCGTCAGTATTTGGTGATAACGTGCCAGGCCAGCGGAAGATCATTGGAATGCGCATAGACTCTTCATAATGAACATTCTTGGTTGGATTACCATTTGAACCCATGCAGCAGCCGTGATCGGAGAAAAAGACCACTAATGTATCTTCTTCAAGGTTAAGGCGTTCTAGCTCATCGATGATTCGACCAAACTGTTCGTCAACGCCGTTTACCATAGCCATATACTCTTTGAAGTATTTCGGGCCATAACCATCAAGGTATTCTTTGTCCCAATTTACGTTCGGGCGAGTATTAAGGCTTTCGGATGTTTCGTCTTCATAACGATCTAGGTATTTTTGCGGTACCTGATCATAAGGTGAGTGCGGAGGATTCATTGATACGACAAGTGTGAACGGCTTATCGTTGTCTCTGTAATTACCCCCTTCATTGCGCAGGTACTTTATGGCTATATCGGCTTCGTGCTCTGGGCTCCACTGGTCGATCACCAGCGGTTTGTCCCGTGGTGTATCGTTGGTCCAATAGATAGGCTTCATATGTAGATCATAGGTGCCATAGGCGTACCAAAAATCAAATCCATGACGGCGATCTGGCGCCGTCCAATCATTCCAATAACGGCCTTCCATTGGGTTGTTATAGCTAGGTACGAAGGGAGCTTCAGGCGTATCAAGGTGCCATTTCCCGATATAGCCCATGTTGTAGCCATTGCGCTTCAGAATATCTGACCATGTAACGGTGCTTTTTTTCAGTTCAATACCAAAGTCTTTACCGCCAAAGTTCCCCGGCATCGCGGTATGGCTATTACCTTGAATACCGTTACGGTAAGGGTATTGCCCAGTCATTAACATGCCGCGAAATGGCGTACATAAAGGAAAGTTTGAGACCGCTTGGCGTAGGAACACACCTTGTTTAGCAAAACGGTTAATGTTTGGCGTATCAGATCGGTCTTGGTTCATAAAGCCTAAAGACTGGGTACGCATTTCATCAGGGAATACGATCAATAGGTTGGGTTTCTTCTTTTGCGGACCTTCAGATTCTGCTGTTGCCAAAGAAGATTGAACCGAGCTACAACCGGTGGTGGCTGCTGTAGCGGCAACAGCACTGGTTGCCGCCATTCCTTTCAATAGATTTCGTCGTGTTATGGACATGTAAAGCTCCTGAGGTTTCGATATTCCGTGCTAACTAAATGAAAGTACTCGTGCGTCATTTAGTTATGCTTTCCATTTGTTTGCTTTTGTTGTTCTGCGAATTGCTGGGGATCGTAAGTTATCGAAAGTGTATTGGCTGTGTAATTGATCACAAAAAGTAAATCGAAAGAAAAAAAGGTTTGTTACGAAAGTAATAAAAGACTTAAAAAAAGAAAAGAAAGGTGATTAGTGCTGGGCTATTACGGTTTTTGGTTTGGCTTTCGGCTTTTCGAAGGTTATTATAGGACTCAATGCGTAAGGTTACGCAAGATAAATGCAATAATACGAAAGAGTGTGAAAGAGATCAAAAGTTTTAAACTTCCGTATTGTTGCTTTCGTTTTTAGGTGTAAGCTGTATTCGAAATCAAGCGAAAGAGATTTTGCTGGTTTCGTAAGGAGACGAGTAAAGTGAAAAGTGCAGTCGAAAGGCGCATGGAAATCGTAAATGTGGTTAACCGAGATGGTAAAGCCCGTGTCGAGGACCTTGCTGCACAGTTTGATGTCTCAAGTGTCACTATTCGTAGCGACCTGAGTTTTTTGGAAAAAAATGGTTATGTCGTACGTTCGCATGGCGCGGCCATTCCAAATACAGGGGTAATTGCAGAGCTTACGGTTCAAGAGAAACGCCGCCAAAATGCAGGCATAAAATCTTTAATCGGTCAGGCAGCAGCAAAGCTAATAGAAAGTGGTGACACCGTTATTCTAGATTCGGGTACTACTACGCGAGAAATCGCCTCTAGCCTTAAGTCGCTGGAAGATGTAGTGGTAATGACCAATGGTCTGGATGTTGCAATGGAGTTAGCATCGGCACCTGGTATAGAGGTATTGATGTCTGGTGGTGTGCTTCGTAAGAACGCATTGTCTTTTTCTGGCTCGCAAGCCGAGGGTAGCTTGAAGAATTACCGTTTTGACAAGGTTTTTCTTGGGGTTGATGGCTTTGATTTGCGAGCAGGTATCACAACACATAACGAGCAGGAAGCTAGTCTAAACCGCTTAATGTGTGAAATTTCTGAACAAGTAATTGCAGTTGCGGATTCAACTAAGTTTGGTAAACGTAGCTGTCATATGATTCGTGAGTTTGGAAATATTGATATCTTAGTAACGGATTCTGATCTTCCTGAAGACTACTTACAAGGTCTTCGTGAAATGAAGGTTGACGTTATTATCGTCGAGAAAGATTACTAACTACTGACTCCATAGCAGCATATCAGATGTTGATTGTGGAGTTAGTACATGAACACCCTTCTTAACCTCGTTCAACGCCATAAAGCGGGCGAACAAATTGGAATTTATTCTGTTTGTTCGGCGCACCCTTTGGTGATTGAAGCTGCACTGATGCAAGCGTTGAACGATGATTCTTTATTATTAATCGAAGCTACCTCCAATCAGGTCGATCAATTTGGCGGTTACACAGGCATGACGCCTGTTGATTTCCGTAACTTCGTTCTCAATAAGGCCGAGCGTCTTCAATTTCCAACCGAAAAGCTTATTTTAGGTGGCGACCACCTTGGTCCCAACCGCTGGCAAAACTTGCCTGCTGAAGAAGCATTGGTAAAAGCTGATGACTTAATTGCTGCTTATGTTGCCGCTGGGTTTAAGAAAATTCACCTTGATTGCAGCATGTCTTGTAAAGGTGAGCCGGTACCACTTACGGATGAAGTGGTTGCCGAGCGTGCTGCCCGATTAGCTGTCATTGCGGAGAAAACGGCAGTAGAGACTTTTGGTTATAGCGATATTACTTACGTTATTGGCACTGAAGTACCGGTACCGGGTGGTGCAGCCGAAGAGCTTGATGAGTTAGAAGTGACCTCGCCAGAAGCCGCGCGAAAAACCATTAATTGTCACCGCGAAGCATTCGAAACCGCAGGTGTGATCAACTGCTGGGAGCGGGTTATTGGTTTGGTTGTTCAACCTGGTGTTGAGTTTGACCACACTGGTGTTATTGATTACCGCCCAGAAAAATCCCAAGCGCTTAGCCGTGTTGTTGATGATTATCAACATCTTATCTTTGAAGCGCATTCAACCGATTACCAAACAGATAAAGCCTATCACGCCTTGGTACAAGATCATTTTGCCATCTTGAAAGTTGGCCCAGCGCTAACGTTTGCTATGCGCGAAGCCTTGTTTAACTTGTGTGATATTGAAGAGCAAATTACCGCAAAAGCACATTGTTCGAACTTACGTGAAATGATTGAGAAACAAATGTGTGAAGCCCCTGAATATTGGAACAAATATTATCAGGGCGATGAGTCACAACAGCGCTTTGCTCGCTGCTACAGCTTCAGTGATCGCATTCGCTATTACTGGCCTGATCAACAAATTAATCAAGCCCAAGAAAAACTCTTCGGCAACCTTTCTCGCTCGAGTATGCCACTGCCATTGCTTAGTCAGTATTTGCCTGAACAGTTTCATGCTGTTCGTGAAGGCAACATTGAATCGGCACCCAAAGCGTTGGTGTTAGACAAAATTCGTCAGGTACTTCGCAGCTACGCGAAGGCTTGCAAAACAAATAAAGGTTAAGAGGAAAAGTATGAATCATTATCTGGGCTACTCAGAGCAAGATCTAGAAAGCTTAAAAGGCTTTTGGACTGCTAAAGAAATTGAACAGCAACCAAGCTGCTGGCGTAAGACTGACGCAATTCTGAAAGAGTGCGCAACAACAATCAGTGAATTTATGAATGTGGTGTTGGCACAACCAGAACTGCGGATCATTATGACAGGTGCTGGTACATCAGCGTTCGCAGGTCGTGCACTCGCACCGTTGTTGTCAGAAAAACTAGAACGCCGTGTAGAAGCAATTGCGACGACAGATATTGTTTCGAATCCAGCTCAGTATTTTGCTGAAGATATTCCAACATTGTTGGTGTCGTTTGCACGTTCGGGCAACAGCCCTGAAAGCGTGGCTGCGGTTGAGTTAGGCAATCAGTTTCTAACAAATTGTTACCACTTAGTACTGACATGTAATGCCGATGGCCAGCTGTATAAAAATAGCTTGAATGATGCAAAGGCACTTTCAGTATTGATGCCAGAAGAGACCAATGATCAATCATTTGCGATGACCTCAAGTTTTTCTTCAATGATGCTGTCAGCACTTTCGATTTTGGATGGTAATAACGATTACACGAAAGCAATTGAAAACATATGCCGCTGTTCTGAGGCGTTGGTCAAGGAATTTAATGCAAAAATCTGCGATATTGCATCCCATGATATTGATAGGGTTATTTACCTAGGTAGTGGTGGTTTACAAGGGCTTGCACAGGAATCAGCATTGAAGTTACTAGAACTTACCGCAGGCAAGGTCGTGGCTGCATTTGATTCGCCATTAGGCTTCCGCCACGGTCCAAAATCGATTGTTGATCCTAAAACAATGATCGTCGTTTACATTTCTAATGACCCGCATACCCGTAAATATGATCTTGACCTGCTCGATGAGCTTCGTCGTGATAATAATGCCGGTAAGGTCATTGCAATAACGGCGCAACTTGATGAATGTGTTACAGAAGGTCACTACTGCCATGTACCTATGATGGACACGGCTACTGACGCAGAACTGTTATTTCCATACATTCTTTTCGCTCAAATTTATTCTTTCCACCGTGCACTAGCACTGGGCAATACGCCTGATAACCCATGTCCAACCGGTGAGGTAAACCGCGTTGTGCAAGGGGTAAGTATCTATTATTCATATGATTATTTAAATAATAAGAAATAAAGGTAGAAAATTATGACTGCACCCAACATTGTCTGGACCCGTATCGACGAGCGTTTACTTCACGGCCAAATCCGTATTACGTGGGGAAAACACACAGAAGCAAACCTTATTCTTGTTGCTAACGACGAAGCAGCAGAAGGGCCTAATGCGGCATTTATGCAAGCAGGCATGAAAGCGTCTGCTGGTGGTGAATATGCTGTTCGCTTCTTCTCTATTCAGAAGACGATAGATGTGATCCATAAAGCTTCACCGAAACAACAGATCTTCATCTTGTGTAATAACCCAACAGACGTTGCTCGCCTTGTAGAAGGGGGAGTTCCTCTACCACATTGTAATGTCGGTAACATGCATTTCCATGAAGGTAAGCGTCAAATCGCTAAAACGGTATCTGTCGATGATAAAGACATCGACGCTTTCAAACGCATTGTTGCAAAAGGTGTGACGTGTACGGTGCAGAATACGCCAGATCAAAGTCCTGTTGATGTGCTTAAACTTGCGCTTACTGAAGCATAAGCGCAGACAATAATTCATAACTAAAGGAATAATTTATGTTTTTTGAAGCAATGCTTGTCGCGGTATGGGCGTTCTTCTGTGGTATCGATAAATACGATGTCGCATTGAACATCCACCGCCCTTTGATCACCGGCCCTGTTGTAGGCCTGATCATGGGTGATATGCAAATTGGCCTAATTGCCGGAGCAACACTAGAACTTGCTTGGTTAGGCCTAGTGCCTAACGCTGGTGCTCAGCCGCCAGATGTAACCCTAGGTACGATTGCAGCCGTTTCCTTTGCGGTAATGACGGGTCAGTCAGCAGAAGTGGCAATGGGTGTAGGTATGCCAATTGCCGTACTTATGCAGATGCTTACGATTGGTTTCTTCGCCGTAACATCATTCACTATGGGTAAACTTGACCGTTTTGCAGAGCGAGGTGACTCAAACGGTATAGATAGGCTACTGCTCATTACCATAACATTACGCGGACTTCTTTTCGCATCAGTTGCTTATGTTACCGTTTACTTCGGTGAGCATGCGGCAACATGGATTGATGAGAATGCGCCAACAGTACTGCTAGAAGGTCTAGGCATTGGTGCCCGTATGGTACCTGCGATTGGTTTCGCAATGCTGCTTAAAATTATGTGGTCAAAAGAAGTGGCGGGTGTGTTCTTCATTGGTTTCGTGATGACAACGTACTTACATTTGCCAATTATGGCAGTTGCAGTCTTGGGTGCTTCAGCAGCCGCACTGTACTTCTTCTTTAGCGGTAACGGTAATTCAAATAATCAACAAGCAGAGGAATTTGAAGATGGCATCTGATATCACAGCAGGCACGCTAAACGAGACAAACACGAAAGTTCATGAAAACTTGGTTGATGATATCGACGCTTATGAAGATACCACGCCGCGTAAAGTCTCGAAAAGAGATCTATGGATTTGTTCGATACGCGGGCTATTCATGGAAGGTAACTTTAACTTTGAACGTATGCAGGCTGGTGGTTTTGCTTATTCCATTATCCCAGCATTGAAAAAAATTCACGGTGATAACAAACGTGACTTTGCAAAGTCGTTAAAAAACCACCTTCAGTTCTTTAATGCAAGCCCGAAACTGTTCACTTTCCTTCTTGGCACTGCAATTGCGATGGAAGAGAACAAAGAAAAACCTTCGACGGTAAACGTGATGAAGGTTGCAGGTATGGGACCAACGGGTGGTATCGGTGATGCTATCGACCACATGACTTTAATGCCGTTGACGTTGGCACTTGGTGCGTCTATTGCACTAGAGGGTTCGATTGCAGGCCCGTTCGTGTTCTTCTTGCTGTATCAAACCGCTCACTTTTTAGCGTACTTTGGCCTGATGTTTATGGGTTATAGAGCGGGTACCGCTGCCATGGTGAACATGGGGGATACAACTGAGAAATTGGCAAAAGCAGCCAATATCATGGGTATCTTTGTTATTGGGGCATTGTCGGCCACCTTTATACGGGTTCAGACCGCGGCATCCCTCGAGTTAGGGGGGGCAACGGTTAATTTACAAACCGACTTGTTCGATAAGATTATGCCCAACCTGTTACCACTGTGCTTAGTGTTCTTTATGTTCAAGATGGTGAAGGGCACTGGCTTCTGGGCTAAACCTCCGGTGTTGATTTTTGCGACCTTGGCTGGTGGTGTTGTCGGACACGCCTTAGGCATTCTGTAATAAACACGTTTTAAGCAATCAAATAATTAAGCAATAAATACAAGGGGGCGCGTGCTGCCCCCTTATGTAAGGATTTTCAAATGATTGGTATTGTAGTTTCAGGTCACATCAACTTCGCATCAGGTATGGGCTCGGCAGTAAAAGCCATTGCAGGTGAGCAAGATCAGCTCGAATTTATTGATTTTGTTGAATCAATGTCGACTGACGAGCTAGAAACTGAACTTCGTCAAGCAGCAAAGCGTGTTGATGGTGGAGAAGGCGTGTTGTTCCTGGCTGATATTCCTGGTGGTTCTCCTTGTAACCGCGCCTTAGCCATCATGATGGACACTGACAATGTTGAGTTAATTGCAGGTGCTAACCTTCCAATGATTGCTAACGCAGCGTTCGAACGTGATGGTGCAGAACTAAAAGAATTAGTTGAAACGCTGCTTGATATTGGCGGTTCATGCATGCAAGACATGCGTAAAGAGTTAGAAGCCGTGATGGCACCAGAGCCAGAACTAGAATGTGAAGACGGACTATAAATATGCGTTACGCCTTACTCGCAGATCGTGTTTTTACCCCAGAAGGCATCAAGACAGATACTGTTGTCGTGGTGGCGAATGGCAAGATTGAAGCTGTGACGTCAACGGCGCCTACTGACTGTGAAGTTATTCATTTAGATGGCCAGTCTATCATGCCTGGCTTTGTTGATATCCATATCCATGGTCGCCAAGGGGCAGATGTCATGGATGCAACAGACGAAGCATTGCAAAGCATCGCTGATGCTCTACCAAAGACCGGCGTTGTAGGCTGGGTTGGTACAACAGTTACCGCTCCGTGGAATGACATATTAAACGCATTAAAGCGTGTTCGTACCTTTATTGAAAATGAACAGGCTCAAGGTGCAATGTTATTAGGGAGCTTTTTAGAAGGCCCTTATTTTACCGAACCACATCGAGGCTCTCATCCTCCCGCTTTTTTGAAGTCGCCAACGACTCAAGAGTTAGAGCAATTGAAAGAAGCTGCAGCGAGTACTTTAATTCGTGCTGCTGTTGCACCAGAAGCGGATGGTGCAATGGAAGCTATCAGCTGGCTAACAGAACACGGAATTAAAACGTCGGTGGCCCATACGGATGCCACGTTTGATCAAGTGACAGAAGCTCATCAGCGTGGAGCTGACTGCGGAGTACATTTATTCAATGGCATGCGCGGGCTTCATCATCGTGAGCCGGGTTGCTGTGGTGCGGTTTTATACCACGACATGCTTGCTGAACTGATTGCTGATGGCATTCATGTTAATCCTGTGATGATGCAACTTGCTTATCGCATGAAAGGGTATCAAGGCATTGCACTTATTACAGACTGTATGCGTGCTGGTGGCCTCAGTGATGGTGAGTACCAACTTGGTGCACAAACTATCACCGTAACTAATGGTGAGGCGCGTAGTCCATGCGGTTCATTGGCTGGAAGTACATGCAGCTTAGATCAAGCATTGCGAAACATGATTTTTGAAAGCCAAGTCCCAGAATGGGACGCGGTACAAATGGCATCGTCAGTACCTGCAAAATATTTAGGTGTTGAACATCGGCTTGGCAGTATTGCTAAGGGGATGGATGCAAGCCTGACAATAATGAACAACGAATTACAAGTTCAAGGCACTTTAATTAATGGCGAGTGGGCTTATAAAGCAGTGTAAATATCACTGAGCCGTATTCTTTACCACTCGCCCAAATAATTGTTACGAGGTTAAAAATGGAAATTCGCCAACCTATTCATAGTGAACATGCTAAGCAGCTAGATACTGCTGGCTTACGTGAGCAATTCTTAATTGAGAATATGTTCCAAGAAGGTCAGATTAACCTTACTTATAGTCACATTGACCGAATTATTGTCGGTGGGGCGGTACCAACAACAGAGGCGCTGACGCTTGAAGGTGGTAAAGAGCTCGGGGTCGACTTCTTTCTTGAACGTCGGGAAATGGGCGCCATTAACATTGGTGAAGCGGGCCTCGTAACGGTTGATGGCAAAGTATTTGAAATCGGCCACCGCGAAGCTATCTATGTGGGTAAGGGGGCGAAAGAAGTGCTGTTTACCAGCGTATCTGAAGAGAAGCCCGCGCGCTTTTATGTCAATAGCGCCCCCGCTCATATGGTATACCCAACACGTAAAATTACCCGTGAAGAAGCATCTCCTGAGACTTTAGGTAATCAAGAAAATTGCAACGTTCGCACCATCAATAAATATCTTCACCCAGCAGTATTGCCTACCTGTCAGTTGACGATGGGGTTAACTGAACTTGCGCCGGGAAGTTTGTGGAACACCATGCCGTGCCATACCCATGAGCGTCGTATGGAAGTGTATCTGTATTTCAATATGAAAGAAGACAATATCGTTTTCCATTATATGGGTGAACCTCAGGAAACTCGTCACATCGTGATGCGCAACGAACAAGCGGTGATCAGTCCGAGTTGGTCGATTCATTCTGGTGTCGGTACTGCGGCATATACCTTTATTTGGAGCATGGTAGGTGAGAATCAAACCTTCCATGATATGGACCACATCGCCATGAGCGATCTGAAATAACCCCACCTCTTATTAATTAATGATACGGCAAAGAGATTAGGCTCTATTTTTTACGAGCCTGCCGTATCGTCATGAATGATTATCAGGAATTAAAATGAATAAATTCGATTTAACTAATAAAGTTGCCATTGTTACTGGTTGTAATACTGGCCTTGGGCAAGGTATGGCTTTAGGTTTGGCAAAAGCCGGGGCAGATATAGTGGGTATTGGCCATGTTGAGGCCGATGACACTCAAAAACAAGTTGAAGCACTGGGTCGTAAATTCCATTACATTACCGCAAATTTAATGGAGCAAGACAACCTTGAAGTACTGGTCGCTGAAGCGACTGAAGTGATGGGGCAGGTTGATATTCTGGTAAATAATGCCGGGATTATTCGTCGTGAAGATGTTTTAGAATTCTCAAAAGAAAATTGGGACGACGTTATTAATATTAACCAGAAAACATTATTCTTTTTATCTCAGGCTGTTGCTAAGCAATTTGTTAAACAAGGTAATGGCGGAAAAATCATTAATATTGCTTCAATGCTGTCTTTCCAAGGTGGTATCCGTGTTCCTTCTTATACGGCAAGTAAATCTGCGGTTATGGGTTTAACACGCGCATTGGCTACCGAGTTGGCTGAACATAACATCAATGTAAATGCGATTGCCCCTGGCTATATGGCAACGGATAACACCGAGGCACTGCGTGCGGATGAAGTGCGTAATGCCGCAATCCTTGAGCGTATTCCAGCTAACCGTTGGGGCTTGCCTGCAGATCTTGAAGGCCCTGCCGTATTCCTCGCGTCTTCTGCAAGTGATTATGTTAATGGTTATACCATCGCGGTCGATGGCGGTTGGCTTGCACGTTAAGGAGATAAGGTGATGGCATTAGGAACCAAGCAACAAGCCCTTGATGTAATGAAACGTGTATATCGCTATCAGGCAGCAAACCAAACACGCAGTGTGGTACGTCGTAGTGGTAAGACCCGATTTATTAAAGATACCGACTGGGAACGTGGTATATTTTGGACTTGCGCCGCCGCAGCATGGAAAGCAACAGAAGACAAAGAATACCTTGATGGGGTGATGAACTACACCTTACATACAGGTTTTAGAACGGGCGCATTTCCCCGTTTTGCTGATGACCATGTGTGCGCCCAAGCTTATCTGGATGTTTACCCAGAAATTAATATCCCTGAAGCGCTGGAATCGACCATTATGGCGTTCGATATTATGCTTGATGAGCCTAAACCAGGCCATCGCGACTGGTGGTGGGTGGACTCATTGTTCATGGCGCCTCCTGCTTTTGCTGCGCTGTCGAAAGTGACTGGTGAGCGTAAGTATGTCGATTACATGCATACGGCGTTCTGGGATGCGATTGAACACCTTTACGATCCTGAAACAAACTTGTTTTATCGTGACTACCGTTACATGCCTACAGAAGTGGGTCAGAAATACCGTGATGAATTCGGTGATGGTGGATCAGAGTTTCGCGAAGCCAACGGCGAGAAGGTGTTTTGGTCGCGCGGAATAGGCTGGATGTTGGCGGCTGTACCAAGATTGATGGCACGCTTCCCGGATGACTTTGATCAGCAACAGCCATACCTTGAGTTATTCAACAACTTGGCAGCAGAAGTGATCAAGTACCAGCAAAGTGATGGCTTCTGGCGCACAAGCTTGCTTGATCCTGAAAACTTCCCGGCACCGGAAAGTAGTGCAACATCGCTGTTCTGTTATGGCTTGGCATGGGGTATCAATACCGGTCATCTTGAGCGTGAAATCTATTTACCCGTCGTCGAACAAGCATGGCAAGCACTACAGGGCTGCATTCATGAAAACGGCATGATTGGTTGGGTTCAGCTTCCAGCATTTAATCCAAGAGATGTGAAGTTTGAACACAATATCGATTATGGTGCGGGTGCCTTTATGTTGGCTGCCACAGAAATTGCCAAACTAGCCGACTAAACTAAGGCTATAGAGCTGAAGAACCGATCAAGACAATGCCCAGCCTTGCTGGGTATTTTTTTATCATAAGGAGAGTGGGATGTATAAATTAGTTGTATCAGATTTAGACGGAACATTACTGACGCCCGACCATGTTATTGGCCGTTATACCAAAAGCATTCTTGAACAGTGGGTTGCTAAAGGCTACCACTTTGTCTTTGCGTCTGGACGACATCACTTAGATGTGTTCGGGATCCGTGAATATCTAGGGCTTCCAGCCTACATCATTAGTGCCAATGGTGCCCGAGTGCATGATACTGATGGCAAGCTCGTACTAGGCCATGATGTTCAATGCGATGTCATTGAAGAAGTGCTGGCAAGGGTTGGGCATGATGAGGCACTCAATATTCACCTGTTTAGTGATGAAGGTTGGCTATCGAGTAAAAGAAATGACGACATTGAAAAATATCACCGTATAAGTGGGTTTGGTTACTCCTTGCTACATCAATCAAATATGCCGTCTGAAAATATCGCCAAGTTATCGATGAGTCATCACGAACACCAGTATCTGGTTCAGTATGAACAACAGCTTTCTGTCATGCTGTCGGGACGAGCAAATGTGATGTTCTCCAGCCCTTATTGTTTAGAAGTGACTGCACTGAAAGCAACCAAAGGCAGTGCATTGGAAGTTGTTGCTGCTCATCTTGGGGTGGCAAGGGAGCATACCCTCGCATTTGGTGATGCAATGAATGATAAAGAGATGCTGGAGTATGCAGGTAAGGGGCTGATTATGGCAACAGCGCAGGATCGGCTGAAACAATGTTTGCACCGTCATGAGGTAATTGGCAGTTGTGCTGATGAAGCGGTCGCAAATTATATCTCGGCTTATTTATAACGCACACTCAGGCTTCATTGTTACAGTATGGTAATAGTCATTTGTGTTTTTAGCGGATTATCATTATTTCATCGATCAATATAATGGCACCCATCGAAACGGAACAGTTCGTTTCCACAGAATTTGATTTTGATGAAAGGATAAAAGAATGACTGCTCAGACAATTAAATCTCGTGCTGCTGTTGCTTGGGGCCCAGGCCAAAAACTATCAATGGAAGAAGTGGATGTGATGCCACCGCAAAAAGGTGAAGTCCGCATCCGCATGATTGCAACCGGTGTTTGTCACACAGACGCATTTACTCTATCAGGTGACGATCCTGAAGGGATCTTCCCATGTATCTTGGGTCACGAAGGTGGCGGTATCGTTGAGTCTATCGGCGAAGGAGTGACAAGTGTTCAGGTTGGCGACCACGTAATCCCTCTTTATACACCAGAGTGTGGTGAGTGTAAGTTCTGTAAGTCGGGCAAAACGAACCTGTGTCAGAAAATTCGCGAAACGCAAGGTAAAGGCTTGATGCCAGACGGCACAACCCGTTTCTCTATTAACGGTGAGCCAATTTTCCACTACATGGGTACATCGACGTTCTCTGAGTATACGGTATTACCAGAAATCTCATTGGCGAAAGTAAACCCAGATGCACCACTTGAAGAAGTGTGTCTACTAGGTTGCGGTGTCACGACGGGTATGGGTGCGGTAATGAATACAGCCAAAGTGGAAGAGGGTGATACTGTTGCTGTCTTCGGTCTTGGTGGTATTGGTCTGTCTGCCATTATCGGCGCGCAGATGGCGAAAGCACCACGCATCATTGCGATCGACATTAACGAGAGCAAGTTCGAACTAGCGCGTAAGTTAGGCGCAACAGATTGCGTGAACCCGAAAGACTTCGATAAGCCAATCCAAGATGTGATTGTTGAAATGACTGACGGCGGCGTTGACTACTCGTTTGAATGTATCGGTAATGTACATGTTATGCGTTCGGCCCTAGAGTGCTGCCATAAAGGTTGGGGTGAGTCTGTTGTTATCGGCGTTGCTGGTGCTGGCCAAGAGATTTCAACTCGTCCGTTCCAGTTAGTGACTGGCCGTGTATGGCGTGGTTCTGCATTCGGTGGCGTTAAAGGCCGCTCTGAACTACCTGAGTACGTAGAGCGTTACATGCAAGGTGAGTTTAAGCTAGACGACTTCATTACTCACACCATGGCACTGGAAGACGTTAACGAAGCGTTTGATCTGATGCACAAAGGCGAAAGTATTCGTACCGTACTTCATTTCGATAAGTAATTATTACTTAGACAGACGACGGTTTACCTTGTGATGTTTAAATAATTAGCCCCCTCCTTCGGAGTGGGCTTTTTTATTAACCAGCTTTCATATTGCCTTCATTTTGTCTTTCGTTGGTGATGTTCTTGGCGGAAAATGGCTTTGTTTTCTTTCATATTGTTGCATTGTGATCTTCATTGTTTTTCATTTGTATTCTTTTGCTAACGTTAATGCCTAATTATTGTGCAATAACGGAGGTAATAATGAAAAAGCTCCCCCTAATCCTTTCCATATCAGCAGCCTTAGCGACTGTCTCATTTTCATCTTGGGCGATAACACCTGTAGAGCCAAACAGCTTAATCAAGACAGAATTGAGTAGTGTAGATCAGCAGGAATTTCATCAGTTAAGAGTGCGTTGGGCAGAAAATTACCTTGGCGATCCCGAAATCCCTTTCGACGATAGATTGAAAAGCATGGTTGTTAGCACTAACAATAATGCCGAGAAGCAATGGCTATCAATGAATACTGAGGGTGATCGCCACAGTTTATGGGACGATCTTTGGCTAAATGAAGATACTGAAGAGGGGCGAGCTGTTTTAGGGCAAAACATTCGGGCTTCTTACCAGCGAATATTTACCATGGCCAAAGCTTACCGCTTAAGAGATGGGCAATATCAAAATATCCCAGAACTGCTAGCGGCAATTATTGACGGCATGGACTTCATAAATACGCATTATTACAAGGTCGGTGCGAAGGAATGGGGTAACTGGTGGAATTGGGAGTTGGGTACACCGCGTGATGTTCACAATATTCTTAGTTTGATTTATGACGATGTTCCACAACCTCTGGTATCTAACCATCTAGCAGCGACAGAGTATTTTACGCCAGAGGCAACACATTTGGGCGCGGGCCCTGGTGCCGCGTGGTCGAGTAATCCGAATTATCGGGAATCAACTGGCGGTAATCGAACCGATAATACGCAGGTTGTCTTACTTCGTGGGATACTTGGTAACAACACTGTAGAAATAGAAGAATCCATTGCCGCCTTACCACCGGTACTTGAATATGTCACCATCAGTGATGGCTTCTATCAAGATGGCTCATTTGTTCAACATTACGATATTGCTTACAACGGTACGTACGGCAATGTTCTTCTCAATGGGCTAGGGCTACAGATTAATCTGGTTGCAGGATCTCCTTGGGAAGCGACAGATCCTACACTACAAGAAATATACCCGATTATTTACAAGAGCTTTGAACCATTCCTTTATAAAGGGACAATGCTTGAGTTTGTAAATGGCCGTGCGATCTCCAGACCTAAAGAGCAAGGTCATGATGTGGGACACCAAGTAATGCGTTCGATATTGCATTATATCGATGGCGCGACACCTGAAGATCAATCTCGCCTCGAATCGATGCTTAAGACCTTGATAAATGATGATACTTTCCAAGATTTCTTTTCATCAACCAGTAATGTAGTGAACTACCAAAAGTCAGTGGTATTAGTGAATGACGAAACCATTCCTGAGCGAGGTGAGTTAGTAGGGCATTACAGCTATCCGACCATGGATCGAGCCATACACCGCAGAGACGGATGGCTATTTAGCGTTGCAATGCACTCCAGCCGTTTAGGTAATTTTGAATGCATGAATGAAGAAAACCGCAAAGGTTGGTATACCGGCGACGGCATGTCGTATCTCTATAACGGTCAACTCGATCACTATACTGATTTTTGGCCTGCAATAGACAGTTACAAGCTGGAAGGAACGACTGTCGATAATCAGCTAATGCAGGAATGCGAAGGTCAGCGAAATGATATCAGAGGGGGCCGAAAATCTGAGATGGATTGGGTTGCTACCCTGAAGTTGGACGATTTCGGTATCGCAGGTATGGATTTCTATAACTGGGATGAAACACTGACTGCGAAGAAGTCGTGGTTTATGTTAGATAACGAAGTTGTCATGCTGGGTTCAGATATTCAATCGAGCATTGGCGCAGAATTAGCGACGGTTGTGGCGAATCGCAAGGTTGCTGGTGAAGGGCAAACGACGAGCATCTATGTTAATGGAAAAAGCTGGGACAATAGTCAGGGTACCGTAGAAGACGTATCTAGCGTAAGTGTCCGTAACTCGGCGCTGAATAATAGCGATGTGAGCTATGTTTTCTTAGCACCAACGGATATCGAGTTAAAGCGTGAGCAGCGTATTGGCGATTGGTCTGAAATTGGCACTCGTGAGGGGGAAGTCGAAGCCTCGTTCATTTCTGCGGAACAAAAACATGATGCGCAGCAAAACAGTTACGCTTATGCCTTATTGCCAAATGCTGACAGCAAAACGGTTAAGCGATTTACTAAAAATCCTAAGCTAGACATCTTACGTAATGATGACCAAGCGCATGCAATTTTTGATAAGTCATTAAAGCTGCTCGCAGCTAATGTATGGACAGAGCAAAAGGTGGAGATCAATAAGTCGCTAACTACATATAGTCCAATGGCGATTATGATCCAAAAAGATAAAGGCGGTAAACAGCAAATCGCTGTCACTGATCCGTTGCAAACTCAAACATCTGTGCGTTTTAAGTTAGATAAAAAAGTGAAACTGATTTCTGATCCGCAGGGACGTGTCCAGCAACGATCAGCTAAAGAGTTGGTGGTTGATGTGTCTGATCTAAAAGGTATGAGTTATCAGTTTACGGTGAAGTAAAGTGTGCTGATGTATAGCGGAAAGTTTTAACCTGCTCTGGCGGCCATCTTCTCGATGGCCGCCGAATAATATACTCTGAGAGTTGAGCCTATGTACTCCCTATTAAGCTAGGTTCGATATAGGTTGTTTCTGGTTCTGACTCTTCTGTTTCGAATTTGGCCGATAAAGAACAACGGAATATATAAGGATAAACAGGTAGCAAAACGCTGGAATTAAAAATGAATGGGCCATATTGGTTGTGCCTGAAATATAGGTTTGTATCAGCGGAATTGTTGCACCACCAACACCTGCCATAACCAACATACCAGAAGCTCGCTCTTTTAACTGGCCAACTTTCGCCAGTGCTAGTGCTTGCAAAGGTTGTTACTATCATGGCGATGAAACTAAACTATCTGCCAGAAATCGCGAGGTAGGGTACAGAAGAGCCATCTTAGAGAATGGTATGACGCCTATAGTTATAGGTTGCGGCTACTCTGAAAAGCTAGGTTCTCTGGCGGTCAATAAGTTTATTGAATTGCCAGAAATTGATGCTGTAGTGTGTGCGTCAGATGCCATTGCGCATGGCTTTATCGGAAGAATGAGGGAAACTGATAACGTAAGGCTAAATAATATTGGACTGATTGGTTTTGAAAATATTTCCTTTAACGACTATCAACATCCTAGCCTGTCATCTGTCGCGATAAACTATCAACAAATGGCAAATGATACCGTTCAATCTTTGTTAAAAAGTGATGAGTACGCACAAGTTATTGTTCGTACAGAATTAAAAACCCGAGAATCGAGCGTTAAGTAATTCGACTGGTAGAGCTTGAATTGCCCTATGCTTGTTAGGCTTCACTGCTTTGATATCCCCCCAATAACCTATTCTCTATTATTGGGGGGAGGTTACTGCTTTTATTCAGTTATCAATTAATTTTGATGAGCAGGTAACGTTTTGCTTTCGTAGGCATCAGCAAAGGCATGGTTTCGATCTCTGTGGCCAGCTTCATCTTCACGTATACGAAGGATGACATCTCTTAACTTCGCATTCGCGGGTAGGTTGTAGTAGCTAATCGCAATTTCAGGTGCTGCTGTGTTCTCGACCTCGCCAGAGTCCACTTTCTCAAGGTACTCGGTGTAGCTTTTACATGCTTCTTCTTCGAAGTAGCCGACTACCCGATGGGCAGTTCTTGAAGAAAGTAAGTAAATTAAGCTGTACACAACAAGGAATACGCCTTGCCCCAGTAAAACCAGCATCCTTTCAGCCCAGCTCGGTTTAGCAATATCGAGGAAAATCATGAGATGCATACGCTCATTCTCTGCCTCGTCGAGCAACTCTCGAATCCAGCCTTCATCATCCTTCATTCTGCGCAGTGACTTCAGGTGGTTGAACATACCTGCCACCATGCCAGGAACCGCGGCAATGGTTTCGAGTATCACAGCTCGTTTCGCATATTTTTTTCCGTAGAATATATTGAGCATAAATTTAAGTAGCTGAGTAATTTTATAGGCGATCTTTTCGGAGATTTTTGTTGCGGCCCTATGGGTGATTTTAAAGCTAGACATGGTTACTTCCTCATGAACACTATTTATTTTATAGTTTTGTATTAAAATCTTTCTACAATATATAAAATAATCCTGTAACCATCTGTGTAGAACAGTGACTAATGAAAGAAGATGGTAACCTACTATTTCTGGTGTAACTTACTCTTTCACTTATCTTTCGACGCCACTTTCACTTTTGCTTTTCTTCAAGATAATCAATTAAACTACCTTTTGTTTGTTTTTTATTCTATTTTACTGTGATTTATATCACTTATTTTCTTCATTTGCTTTCGTATTATCTTTCATAGTTCTTCGAGATAACAAAAGGTAGAGAATGAGCCAAACGCAGAAAGCATGCTTCCATATGATGGCAAAGCCAACCAGTTTTCACTGTAACTTGAAGTGTGATTATTGTTTCTACCTTGAAAAAGAAGGTTCCTTGCCTGCGGCACCAGCGCCAAAGTCGGATTATATGACCGACGGCATGCTTAAGCGCCACATTCGTGATTACATCCGATCGCAGGATAGCAATGATATCGATTTTGCGTGGCAGGGCGGTGAGCCGACCCTTGCTGGCATCGACTTCTATAAGCAAGCGGTGAAGTACCAGCAGCAATATGCGGATGGCAAAAATATCACCAATAGCTTCCAGACCAATGCGGTGGCTATCAACAAGCAATGGGCCCAGTTTTTTGCCGACCATCAGTTTTTAATTGGGGTGTCGATCGATGGCATTTCAGAAGTGCACGATAAATATCGTATTTCAGTCAATGGCCGTCCTACCTTTGAGCGTGTTAAGCGAGCCATTGAATTACTTATAGAGAACGGGGTGCCATTCAATACCCTAACCGTAATTAACGACCAGAACTGGCACAAAGGCCGGGAAACCTATCGCGCTTTGAAAGCCCTCGGTTCGCAGCACCTGCAGTTTATACCAATTGTAGAGCTACAGCCCGAATGCCAAACCATTAATAAAGGCCACTATACCCAACTGGGCAGTGAGGAAAATACACTCGCACCGTTTTCAGTGCCACCTCATGGTTACGGTCAGTTTATGGCGGATGTGTTTGATGAGTGGATTAAAGAAGATGTTGGCCAGGTTTTTGTCCGTATGTTCGACAGCATGCTCGCGACGTGGATGGGCTATCCGGCATCGGTGTGTGTGCAATCGCGTGAATGTGGGCAAGCAATGGTGATTGAAGCCAATGGCGATGTCTATTCCTGCGATCATTACGTCTATCCTGCCAATAAGGTTGGCAACATCAGCCAAACCAATATCGCAACTCTGGCAACCAGTAAACAGCAGCGTCGTTTTGGTAGCGCTAAATCGTCAAAACTGACCCAGCAATGCAAGCAGTGTGACTACCAAGCACTTTGTTTTGGCGGCTGCCCAAAGCACCGCATTCTAGCGGTTGAGGGGGAACGCCAGAAGCACAATTACCTATGTGCCTCTTATCAAAGAATTTTTAGCCATACTGCACCAGCTATGCACTTGATGGCTCAAGAAATACAACAAGGCGGTAATGCCGCTAATGTAATGCCAATTTTAGCCAGAATGACGGCTAACTGACCCTACGAATAAAGGAGTTAACAATGAAACTGTCCTCATCGAAGAAGACGGTACTGGCAGGCTTTGTTGCTGCCGCTTGTGCTGCAGCCCCTGCAATCTCTGTTGCGGCAGAAAAAGCTGAACAGCCCAATGTGTTATTGATCGTGATGGATGATCTCGGGACTGCGCAGCTTGATTTCGCAATGGAAGATATTGATAAGGCAGAGTTGATCAAGCGTCCTGTACCTGCTCGCTATGATGGTGACTTTGACAAGTTATATGATGCAGCTAAGCGCTCAATGCCGAATATCACCGAGCTGGCAAACGAAGGCGTGAGAATGACCAACGCCTACGTTGCAACACCCGTTTGTGGGCCTTCTCGTGCGGGAATGATGACGGGGCGTAATCCACATAGTTTCGGTACTTACAGTAATGATGATGCGAAATTGGGTATCCCTCTCGATATTAAATTGCTGCCAGAGTTGTTTACTGAAAACGGCTATGCAACGGCCAATATCGGTAAGTGGCATAACGCACCAGTGACTAAAAAGTTAGTTCCGGAAGATGTACGTACTCGTGATTACCATGAGAATGAGATCCCATTTGCTAATGAAGGTTTTGGCGCAGAAGAGCGTGGCTTTGATTACTCTTACAGTTACTACGCCTCGGGTGTTGCTTTGTATGATTCGCCAGCTATGTTCCGTAATGGCGAGAATGTACCAGCACCTGGGTATATCACCCACAATCTTACCGATGAAACCGTGAAGTTTATCGAGCAGGCGAATAAAGAAGACAAACCATTCTTCGTTAACCTTGCCTATAGCGTGCCGCATATTCCATTAGAGGAGCCTGCACCAGCGAAATACATGGATCGCTTTAATACCGGTAACGTTGAAGTCGATAAGTACTACGCCCACGTGAACGCATCGGATGAAGGGATCGGTAATATTGTCGATAAGCTCAAAGAGATGGGTGAGTATGAAAACACCCTTATTTTCTTCCTGTCAGATAACGGGGCGGTATTTGAGTCGCCAATGCCGATGAATGGCATGGATCGAGCGTTCAAAGGCACGCGATACCGTGGTGGTGTGCATGTACCGTTTATTGCTCACTGGAAAGGCCAGCTCCCAGAAGGCCAAGTGAATGACACCATGATTTCAGCAATGGATATCCTGCCGACGGCATTAGAAGCTGCAAGCATTGAAGTGCCAGCTGAAATGAAAGTTAACGGCCAGAATATTATGCCGCTGTTTATGGGTGAAGAGCAGGAGCCACATAAGTACCTATACTGGGCAGGCCCTCGAGCGTTGCACTATTCACCAGAAAGTGGTGATTTCTGGAATCATTACTGGAAGTGGATCACCTTCGAAGAAGAGGAGTTCATTCCTAGCCCGTACATCGAGCGCCATTCTAAAGGTGAGTGGGCAATTAAAGACCAAAATTGGTCACTGCACTATTACGATGATGGCAATGCAGAATTCGAGCTGTATAACTACGCAAAAGATCCTGCGGAATCGATTAATCTAGCTGATAAATACCCAGATAAAGTGAAGGAGCTGAAAACGGCTTTCTATAACTGGGTTAAAGATAAGCCTGCACCAATTGCATGGGGGCAGGATCGTTATGAAATCATAACGGAGTCAGCAAAATAACCTTCCATATTGGCCTCTTCGGAGGCCTTTCTGTTTTAAGTTGAGTTAACCGCATGCAAAAGACTATTACAGCCAAGCCGCGTCCGAAAATCCCCTATGAACACCCAGATGCAGCGATGTATCTTAAATTGTGTAAGGAAAACTTTATCCGCCTACGCCATAAAAAAGGCGCCTATCAACAGCATGACGAACGGATCAAACAGGCATTTTCAACCTCCGAATACTCAATACGTCAGCAATGTGATTTATTGGTTCAGTATGTTGCTGAGGCGTTCGACCATTATGCAGTGTGGGATTATACCCATGCCTATTACCCGGGCCGTCCTAGCCAGCAGAGTGCTAGAACCGATGCCATGGAAGGGTGCAGTCGGGTGCTGCCAACATTGGCCGCTTGGCTATATCAGCAGAAAGGTAAATCAGACCTAACAGGGCTAAATGGTAATCTTATCGATGTTGCTGATATTTTAGCGCAGGCTTTTGTTGCAGGAACAGATCCTTCTCACCGAGGTTATTGGGGGGAGCTGCACGACTATGATCAGCGTATTTGCGAAAGTGCCGATTTGGCCCTGACATTGTGGCTGAGTCGAGATTGGGTCTGGCAGAAATTTTCAGCCACCCAGCAACAACAAGTGATCACTTGGTTCAAGCAAGTTAATCACTGCCAAACGGTCGATAATAATTGGCACCTGTTTCCGTTAACGGTTCAACTCGTGGTAAAGGCATTAACAGGGGAAGATATAGTAGAGTTAGACCGCTACGCGCGGATCAAAGAGTTTTATGTCGGCAATGGTTGGTTTCGCGACGGGGCGAAAGGTAATTATGACTATTATAATGCGTGGGGTTTCTTCTATTCCCTGTATTGGATTGAGCAAATTGATCCTGAATTTGATCCTCAGTTTATCCGCCAGAGCTTATCTGAGTTCATTCATGGCTATCGCTACTTCTTTACCCCGCAAGGTCTGCCTTTCTTTGGTCGTAGTGCATGTTATCGCTTGGCGGTATCGGTGCCACAATTGGCAGCGGTTGATTTGGGCATAGGGGTTGATGAAGCATACCCATCGCAGTTGACCGTCGGCGAAGCGAAACATGCATTGCAAAGTAGCCTCCGCTATTTCATTTCTCAAGGTGCATTAAAAAATGGCGCACCAACTCAGGGTGTATTTTCCGAAGATTCCCGACTTATTGATAACTACAGTGGGCCAGCAAGCAGCTTTTGGTCATTAAGGGCATTGAACATTGCACTATTCTGCGGTGAACGTAGCGGTTTGTGGCAGGCAGAATGCCAACCTTTCGAAGTAGAGAAAGGGGATTTTACTTTTTCGATCCCTTCGATTGATGCCAGCGTATTAGGCACTTTCAAAACGAAAGAGGTTGTGGTTATTTTCCATTCAGATTATACCCAAGAGCAAACCCCACTATCTAGAAGGCTGGAAAAGCAAACTATTCGGCATAAAACGCTGGAAATGTTACTTGGTAGAGCAGAAAGGCCAAAGAATAACCTGCTTAGGAAGGGAATTACATGTTACACATCGAAAATGTATCATTTCTTTTGATTTCATAATCTTTCGCTTTGAAGGTGTTTATGTGATCCAGATCTTTTATTTTGTTTTTGTTTTCGAATATGATTAAAGCGAAAGCTAACGAAGGTTTTGAGGTTTTATATGTTTCTGGTTTCTTCTCGCGAAATGCTCCATAAAGCGCAGCTAGGCGGTTACGCTGTCCCTGCTTTTAATATCCATAACTTGGAAACAGTTCAAGTGGTACTTGAAACGGCGGCTGAAATGGCCTCTCCGGTTATTCTTGCTGGTACACCTGGCACGTATTCATATGCAGGAACTGACTATTTGGTTGGTATTTGTAAGGAAGCGGCTAAGCGGTACAAAACACCCATTTCATTGCATTTAGATCACCATGAATCACTCTCTGATATTCAGCGGAAAGTGGAGACTGGGATCAAATCGGCCATGATTGACGGCTCACACTTTAGCTTCGAAGAAAATATCGAGTTAGTTAAGAAAGTGGTGAGTTTCTGTCATCGCTGGGATTGTTCGGTGGAAGCAGAACTTGGTCGTCTAGGCGGGCAAGAAGATGATCTGATTGTGGATGCCAAAGACGCTTTGTATACCGATCCTGATGCTGCGCTTGAATTTGTTACCCGTACTGGTATTGATTCGCTTGCTATCGCAATTGGTACTGCACATGGTATGTACAAAGAAGAGCCTCGCTTAGATTTCGATCGCCTAGGTTTGATTCGTAGCAAAACAGATGTGCCATTGGTACTACATGGCGCTTCTGGTGTGCCAGATGAAGATGTACGCCGCTGTATCGAACTTGGTATTACCAAAGTGAATGTTGCTACAGAGCTGAAAATTGCCTTTTCAGATGCCGTAAAACAGTACTTTATTGAAAACCCGAACGCTAACGACCCTCGCCACTATATTGTTCCTGGTAAAGAAGCGATGAAGAAAGTAGTGATGGAGAAAATTACCGTTTGTGGCAGTGCTGGTCAGCTATAACGTTGAACATGATTATGGGTAAGGTGTCCTCTCTGTGTCTTACCTTTGCTGCACCTGCGCGATTCCCCCCAAGTAGCGGGTGCAGCGTTTTATGCGTTCCATTTTGAATCAAGTGATGAGAGTGAAGTAATGACAGAAAAACATGTTGCTGTGCTATTAGCTGATGGCTTTGAAGAGGGTGAAGCTGTTGTATTTATTGATATCATGCGCCGCCTAGATATCAAGGTCGACGTGCTTTCTTGCATGGAGACAACGGCATTAAAGACCTACTTTGAAACACGGATTACGGCTGATGATACACTTATCAACTGTTTAGATAAGCGTTATGACGCTGTCATGATGCCGGGAGGTCCGCAAGGTACTGATAACCTTACTGCCAACCCAATGGTGATTGAGTTCCTAAAGCAACATATTAGCGATGGGAAATATATCTGTGCATTGTGTTCATCAGGCGCAAAAGTACTTGCTTCACATGGCTTGTTAGAAGGTCGTCTTTATACCACTGGTGATAAATTGGCCGAGAAATTCGACGATGGCGAATATGTTGAGCGTAAGGTGGTAGTGTCTGATCAGTTTATTTCTGGAAGGGGGCTTGGTGTAAGTTTCGAGTTTTCTTTCACTGTGGCTAAAATGCTACTTGCTGATAACCCTGATAAAGTCGACTGGCAAGCGAAGCATATTTACTTCGAACACTGGCCTGACGCTAAAGCGGTGTAACTGAGTAAATCATCAAATTTCACCCCTGTTCTTTCCTGAACAGGGGTTTTTTATAGAGCCTTGTGATGTAATAAACAGCCATCATCACTCACGGCATGGCCGCTATCGTTTAGGGCGGATATCTAGCTACGTGAAACGACCCACTCTTCGTGACAGTCATCGCAGGTTAGCGCTACGTCACTAATACTCTTACTGGTGATTTGAGTCTTGTCTGATTCACACTTTGGGCATTGAGTGCGAGTAGGTGGGCAATTAATGTCGACACAATGATTATCGTTGGTGTGAGTTTTAATCATTGGCTGTTTGCAATCAGGGCAAAGCATTGTAATTACTCCTTGTTAATCCGCCGACCCCTTGTCAGCGGTACTGCTTTTTGTATCAATTAGCATTCTAGAAAATCATCTATGCAATTGTTTTTACAGATGTTTCATTTCCTTGCTGTGTATCCATTTAGGTTTGGCTTGAATAATTAAGCACGGTAAGGAAATAAAACACGGCTAATGTAATAACACTGTTGTTGTTAAATGACTACTTCCCCACCTTTATTGTTGTCTTTTTGTTGATCGGTATCATAAGTGAGTCAAAACAGTGGCACATGCTGTCAAAAATGCGGTAGCTGTGTTTAATATGGCTATATATTGATAGTTTTAGCGCACTTTTAGGAGAGGGAATGAATTACAAGGCGTCATTATTATACGCATGTTCAGGTGTCGGAATATTAATGCTTACTGGGTGCGAAAGTTCGTCAGAATTTACCCCTGACAACAACTACCTTAATCTCACTATGCCGTTGTCTAGCACTGGGTTAAGTGATGTGAGTATTACCGAATTGGTCGATGAAAAGATTCTACAGCCGGAAGGGTTATCTCTTGCTAAAGATAACATTGGCTATCAACAGGGCAAAGCAGACTTAAATGGTGATGGTCAACATGAAGCTTTTGTCTTGATGCAAGATCGTTACTTCTGCGGTAGCGGTGGCTGTACTGCCTATATTTTTGATGGTGACGGTAATGTGTTATCACAGATGAGTGTGACCAAAATGCCTATTCTTGTCGCAGATACAGAACAAAACGGTTGGCGCGATATTATAGTCTGGAGTAATGGCGCATATCGTCAATTAATGCATGATGGTAATGCGTACCCATCCAACCCGTCAGTACAACCTGTGTTTGAGCGTGAGAGTGAGCAACGTCGTGCGATGGGTAAAGTTATGGCGTCTGAGCTTTATCAGCAAGATGGCTATGAGCTTATGTCTGTCGAGAATGAAATGATACTAGAATCAGTTAGGCAGTATCATTTTACCTTCAAACATTATGGCGATCCGCAGTTTTTGTATCATGCCGCTGTAAACGCTGCTGAAGGTACTCTGGAGATCGAACAGAAGGCAGTGCGTTAAATTGAAGCGAAAGACGGGCAAAACGATAGAAAAAGGCTTCTGCTGACCAGTATATGTACATGCAGAAGCCTTTGTTACTCAATATATTATCGGGCCTTGGGTTTAAGCTTCTTGTGCTTCAACCTCACTCGCAATAAATCCACCGGTTTGGTGATCCCATAGTTGAGCATAAATACCGTTGTGCTCGAGTAGCTCTTGATGTGAGCCTTGCTCGACGACTTGGCCTTGATCTAACACGATCAGGCGGTCCATTGCGGCAATAGTCGATAGACGGTGCGCGATAGCGATAACCGTTTTACCTTCCATTAGCTCATATAAACTCTCCTGAATGGCGGCTTCAACTTCTGAATCCAACGCGGAAGTAGCTTCATCGAGAATAAGCAGCGGCGCATCTTTAAGCAGCACACGGGAAATGGCAACCCTCTGGCGTTGTCCTCCAGACAGTTTTACGCCTCGTTCACCCACTTGGGCATCATAACCCGAGTTACCATAAGGGTCGGTTAAGGTTTCAATAAACTCATGCGCGTGCGCCTGCTTGGTTGCGGTTAGTAATTCTTCTTCTGATGCATCAGGCCGGCCGTATAAAATATTCTCACGAATAGAACGGTGAAGCAGGGAAGTATCTTGTGTCACCATACCGATTTGACTACGAAGAGAATCTTGCTTAACGTCTGAAATGGTCTGACCGTCAATTTTAATCGCACCAGATTCAACATCGTGGAAACGCATTAACAAGTTAACCAAGGTGGATTTACCCGCGCCAGAGCGACCCACTAACCCGACTTTTTCACCCGGTTTAATCTTAAGGTTAAGCTTTTCGATAACGCCTTTGCCTTCACCGTAGTGGAAGCTGACATTATCAAATTCAATGCCACCTTGGGTTACATTCAGTGTTGGTGCATTGGGCTTATCTTTAATCGCGACCGGTTGAGACAGGGTTTTCATGCCATCAACAACAGTACCAAGATTTTCGAATAAACCGCCCACTTCCCACATGATCCATTTCGACATACCGTTGATACGTAATGCAAGGCTAACGGCAATGGCTATCGAGCCAATGGTAATGGCTGCACTTGACCAAAGCCAAATAGATAAGCCTGCAATGGCAAATACCAATAGGTAGTTAATGGCTTCTACCGAGATATTAAATCCGGTGACTAGGCGCATTTGGCGGTAGACGGTATTCATAAACCCCGACATACCTTGCTCGGCATATTCGGTTTCGCGGTTAGTATGAGAAAACAGTTTTACTGTTGAAATATTGGTGTAGCTGTCGACAATGCGGCCAGTCATCGTTGAACGTGCATCTGCTTGCTCTGTTGCGATATGCTTCAGCTTAGGTACGAAGTAAAGTTGGATACCAATATAAGCGGCAAGCCAAAGCAGCATTGGGATCATCAACCGAGAATCAGACTGACCAATCATCACCACCATTGAGGTGAAATACACGATGATGTAGACCAATACGTCGAGTAATTTCATCACGGTTTCACGTACTGAGAGTGCTGTTTGCATCACTTTGGTGGCAATTCGGCCAGCAAATTCATCTTGATAGAACGAAACACTTTGACGTAACAGGTAGCGGTGAGCCATCCAACGAATCGACATGGGGTAATTCCCCAATAGCGTTTGGTGAACAATCAGCGAATGTAGCGTGATCAGTATTGGGACAACAATGACGACCAGTAAGCCCATGCCCATTAACTTGCCCCCTTCTTCAGCCCAGAAGGTCTCGGGGTTATGAACGCTTAACCAATCAACGAGTTGTCCCATAAAACCAAATAAGGCGACTTCGACAATGGCAATAAGCGCACTGAGGATCGACATAGCGATTAACGGCAACTCAAAGCCGCGGGTATAGTAGCGACAAAAAGCAAATAAGCCTTTTGGCGGCTGTTCAGGTTCATGGGGGGGAAATGCTGATGACAGCTTTTCGAAACGTTTGTACATAAAATGATGGTTCCAGTCGAACTAATGTTTTTGGCAAAATAGCCAATACTTTACGGGTATCAGCACCATGGAAAATAAAAGAGGAATGATGTTGTTTTGAGCTAGCAGCTGCCAGAAGCAGCGGCTTCTAGTTTTAACCACAGTGTTTGAGTCTCACGATTGAATAACAATTGTACATTTCTACAGAGAGTTGGTTAAGACCTATTTCTTTTTTATTTATGCCTAATACTGCTTGTTAGCTTGCACCAGAACACAGAGGAGCGTTAGAGACGGTGAAGATTGTACAAATAGAATCAGAACAGACATTGCCAATTCGCCATCAGGTACTTTGGCCAAATCATGATGAGGATTTTTGCCGAGTATCAGGCGATGAAAACGGTCAACACTACGGCGTGTATATCAATGAACAGTTAGTATGCGTGGCGTCTGTGTTTATTGAAGGTCAGGCTGCGAGGTTGAGAAAGTTCGCGACCTTAGTCAATTATCAACAACAAGGTATAGGCACTGCGTTAATTACGGAAATCGTACAACAGCTGGCAAAGAGTAATGTTACGTATTTCTGGTGTGATGCACGAGAATCAGCGTTAAGCTTTTATTCACGTTTTGGCATGAAGCCCCAAGGAGAGCGCTTCTTTAAAGGGGAAGTAGCTTACTTCAAAATGTCGGTAGAGCTGCCTTTATAGTCGATTGCTTCTTTATGATTATTCACCGCATGTTTGGCTGGATGTTACGGGTAACCTTTGTTTAAATAGCCATAGTATTATTCCTCTTATGCTCAAGAGGATTACAGGAAGTCGATATAAAAGGATTAATCATGGAATCTGTTCAGCAGTTATCAGTAAATTTGACACCTATCAGTGATAAGCCGTTCAAGTTGGCGGAGTGTCCGCGCTGGGATTGGCGAAATAAGGCATGGCTATGGGTCGATATTGCGAATGGAGAGCTGTGGCGCTACCGCGACAATCAGTTAGACGTTCGTGGTTGGGATGAACAGCTAGGTTGTTTTGCTATGTGGCGTGATGAGGGTTTTATCCTTGCTGCAAAATCAGGGGTATATAGTCTCGATTGCTGGGAAGGCGAACGTCAGCTGGTGGCCCCACTTATTTCTGAATTCCCACGTATGCGTTTTAATGATGGTCGTGCTGCACCAAGTGGACACTTTGTTGCTGGAACGCGTAACGGTGCCAAAGTCGGCGATCAAGGGCAATTTTATCAATTGACCGCGGATCGCCAAATTCAGCCGATGCCGATGTATGCATGGACGTGTAATGGTCTGGCATTTTCACCTTGTGGGCATTATTTATACTGGGCTGATACCGGGACAAGCTTGGTATACCGAGCAGATTATAACCCTCAAACAGGGGAATATGGCGAAAGTCAGGTTTTCTGTGATTTGACCGAAAGCGATGGTCGTCCCGACGGTGCTAGTGTCGACAGCGAAGGGGGCTATTGGGTGGCAATGTATGGCGGACGCTCTGTTTTACGGATCAGTCCAGAAGGCAAAGTGACGCATAAAGTACCTGTACCAGCAGAAAGCCCAACGATGGTGGCCTTTGGTGGTGAAGACGGTAAACAAATGGTTATAACAACTGCTGAAAGTGCTGATGCAGCCGCTCAAGTATTTATTGCAGACGTCGAGTGGCAAGGCCTAGAAGAGCCACTAGTGACGATTATCTAGTCAGGGTTCGTTGAAAATATAGGGTCCGTTGAAAATAAAAGGTTGCTTGCTGGCGTATTAAGTCAGCAAGCAACGAATGAACCTATTCATTTTCCCCAACGAGGCAATTTCGGCCTTTGGCTTTGGCTTGATAAAGACATGCATCGGCACGTCGGATCATTTCATGAATGTTGGCATCGGCATTCACCACACCAAGGCTAATGGTGTATTTTATCTTGTTACTGAGTATGGTTAATTCAGTCTCGGCAATATCGTTAAGCAGTGCTTGTAAGCGTTGGTTAAAAATGGGGAATGAATTGCCATAAAGAATACAAAACTCTTCGCCGCCAAAGCGAGCAACCAATGCATCTGGAAAGTAACGTTTTAACGTGTTTGATAACTCGATCAGCACGATGTCACCAATATGGTGGCCATATGTATCATTGAGTAGTTTGAAGTTATCAATATCAATTAATGCTAAACATCGCGGGCCTTTATACGTTTTTACCAGTGGCTGCTCGAAGAAATAGCGGCGGTTCCAAGATTGGGTGAGATAATCTTTATTGGCGAGCAGGTAAAGATTGCGTTCAGAATCCAGAATATTCAATGTACTGTGTAGACGACAGTAGAACTCTTCTTGGTTGAATGGCTTTTTTAAAAAATCGTTTGCACCTGCTTTTAAGAACCGGGCCGTTAGCGAAGCTTCGTCACTCGCCGATAGGCCAATAACCGCGAGTTGACCTGGACGAAAGCGCTTTCTGAGTTCTTTAATTAAGCTAACACCATCACGCTCAGGCATCGAGTAGTCTGTGATCACTAAAGAGATATCTTTTTCTTTCGTAATAACCTCTAAAGCTTGGTTACCATTACTGGCTTCAATGACGGTAAGATATTGGCGCTCAAGTAAGCTACGAATATACTTACGAGCTGTTATCGAGTCATCAACCACGAGTGCTTTGTGGTCACCATTATTTTCGAGACGCTTCAATATAGGGATGATGCTAGTAATACAGCTTGGGCTGTCTTTTGGGATGTAATCAATGACCGTTTTAGCGAGCACACGTTCACGTGTTATTTCATCCATTAAAGCGGTTAAGACTATCACTTTAACGTCAACAGAAAGACAAAGATCTATAATTTCGCCATCTTGACCGTCGGGTAAACAGTAATCAAGAATCGCGCATAGAAAATCAGTTCCTTCGTCTAAAATTCTTTCTGCTCCCGCAATCGTATCGGTTAGAACTGGGGTATAACCCGCTTTTCTTAGCTCGTTTTCGATAACTCGTCGGAATGGTCGGCTATCTTCAACGACTAATATTTTTTGTTCCATTACCTTATACCTTGAAGGAAATTAAATTTAGTTTATTTGTAACAAATAATTCGAGCATTATGAGCTATTTTATTTTGAAGTACAAATAATCAATTAAAGATAATTAATCATCAATTTCGTAAAACTGTAAACGGGTTATTATCTCTGTTAGTTGATTAAATCATGGTGAAGTATGAATGGTCAATTAAACAACAAAGCGAATGAATAACATGTGCACTTAAAGAAAAAGTATTCCTAATCATCATCTTATACTGTACTGGTTGCATAATAGTGCTTGTGATTGTCGTGGTACCTATTAAGATTGAATTATTTACTTAATGGAAGATGTTCATTTTATGTTGGCTGGGTGAATATTATCGTTTAGTACTATAAAGAAAACTTTCTGTTAGGCGGAAATAAAGCTGTGTTACTTTGTGGTTGAAGAAATTTTAGTTATCTTAATATTTAATTTTAATGCTGAATATTATGTTTATATTCACTTAACTATTATCGTTATATTAATCTTAATAAAAAGCCGCAAAAATTGCGGCTTGTTTGTTTAAGTGTGGCTTCGTGACTTAACTGTTATGACTCTGCCAAATCATTTCACATTGCTGGCTCCCATTTTGCGCGATAGGTTGTTCGATAAGCCAACGCAAAGGTGATATTACAGGGCTTGTCGTGAAGCGCACCGATGTTTCTAAAATCGCAGAAAGCGGTACCGATAAATCAAAGTCCTCAAACTTACCCGTGACTTCAATTGGGGTTTGAAGGCTGAATATTTGTGCCCGTTTTGATTGAGGTCGTAAGAATAATGCAAAGTCACGGTCCGCATAGCTGGCATTGAACTGCCCATTGACCTGAATACGGGTGGTATCCAGTATAAGGTCTCGTTGCTTCATTGTGCCGTTATTGATATCTAAACCAGCTGCTACGCAATTTAGTACAGATGGGTCATTATTGGTGATGCTTGGCAGAATGGCATCTGTCAGGCTGACAGCCCAAAGATCAATTAAATCGGCCTCAAAGGTTTCTGGCCATGCAGCAAATCCAATAAAACCATTGGCATTATTCATTAAGCTATCGGGTGAATTTGCCAAGCTGGATAACTGGAACTGTGTGCTGAGTCGGCCATACATTTCACTGTCAGGCGCAAGTCTGCGGGCAAGAATGCCGTAATCAAAATTGGTGACATTACCACTGAGTTGGATATCAAATAGATCATCTTGTGCTTTGATGGTACTTGCAATCGCAATGTCTCCGCCTGGTAGTTTGACGGTCAGCGGTTTTAATGAAAAGACCCCATCTTTCAGTGTCCAACCAAGTTGACCGCTGCCAAGCCAATCTTCGCCTGAACGTACTTCATCAACTGATAATTGGAAATTAGCATTTAACATCTCAAGCCCCTTTGGACTAATGAGTGCTGACGCTTCTTGCTCTGTGTTTTCCGACGGGGTTGATCCAGTTGGCTTGTTAACATCGACTTCTTTTTCCCATGCTTGCCATTCGCCAACTTTAAAGTCATCCAGCTGGATAAATGGTGCGGCTAGGTCCAGTGCTAAGTCAGGCTTTGATTCTGCTTGTAAAGGGGGAAGGTAAGTACCAAAACCCGTTAGCTGGCTATTGTTAACTTGGATCAGCATGTCTTTCAGGTGATAGCCGATGTCATCCAATGAAAGTTGCGCTTTTAATGTGACAGGGCCATAAGGGGGGAGGTCGATACTCGAGAAGGGGGTGAATCGGTCCAAGTTTGGAGTATAGGCTTCAAAAGCCAGATTCAGGTTCTGCATATCAATTGGCAACGATAGCTGAGATTGCGCATTAAAGCGCATGTCTGCAATATTGACCGCAAGATCTACCGGTAATGTTTCACGCCCATCATTGGCTTGCTTGAGCGAGAGTGTCTCAAGTTTTATGCTTGTCGCTTGACCTGCAGCCAACCCGTTAAATGAGAGCGCTGTCTCGGTATTTGGCCCGGTAATAAACTTTCCGTTATCTAAAGTAACTGTAAGGGCTTTCCCAGTATAGCTATCTGCAAGGCTGGCTTTTCCTCCAAATAATTGAGCATCGACTGCGGTATGCTCCATCAGCTCAATAATGGTATTGCCTGATAACGATATGGCAAGTTGAGCACGTTGCAGTTGGATATCAAAGTCATTACTTACCGCAAATGTAGACAGTATGTCGCCGACGTTAGGTTTATCAACAGCAAGGTTTAACTGGGCATTGATATTGGTATTGTTTATGCCAAAGGCTAGATCACCCGAATAAAGGCTGTTGAGATAAGTTGCTTTAAAAGGGGATGCACGCATTTGGCCGTTACGTAAGTTGCCGTTAAATGAGAGATCATCAATGTGTTGATCGGCCCATTTCAGGGTATTTGCTCGGAAGTTAAGATCGGCATCGGCAATAACGATGTCATGCCCCAATAGCGGTACATCGAGGTTCACCCCTTGGGTTGGAACAGTTTGCTCGACTTGTGGCAACTCGTCATCATTAATAAATTGACCGAACTGGGTGAAATCCAGCATGGAAAAGTTGGCATCAAAATGCAGGAAAGGTCGTTGAGCATCAGGCTGCCATCGAAGATCTATATTGCCTTGACTGTTCATCAGTGCAAAGTTTGGCATCGCAAGTTCAATCCATCCGTCTTGATAGTGAAGCTTGCCGTCAATATTAATTTTTCCATTCATGCTAGCTTGTGTGCCGAGCCATGGACTGAGTTTGCTGGCATCATCGCTGGTGACTTTTAGATCAAACCAACTGCCATCTTGCCATTGGGTTTGCTTAAGCATACCTGTTGCATTGACTGAAATCGCTGGGCTATCGATAGTTAACTGAGTTGGCCAGTCACGCTGTTCTAGAATATCACCCAATGTGCCTGCCTTCGCTTGAATATGGGCAGGTAACCCCATTAATTGACCTTGGATATCAGAGTTAAAGGGAAGGTTCATCCCTGCTGCTAATCGTGCTTTAGTGATACTAAAGCTGGCTTCACTGCCCCATTCAACCAATGCATCATCGATTGAAAGCTCTATTTGACTATTGTCGAGCCATTCTGACAGTTTAGTACCTTGGGTATTGACGTTCAGCGCCGCTTTATCGAGGTTACCACGTGCATAAGGCATACCGGTTAGCCAGCGTGCCATTTCACCGAGTGGTGATTGTGTTGCACCTAGTGCGATATTCAACGTTGAATGCCAATCTGTAGCATCTAATGTGGCTTGTCCACGAAAAGGCACTTCGGCGATATTGGCTGTCATGGGGGCGGTAAGCATGCCATCTTTACCTGTAACGGATAGCGATAGGCTATCAACAGGGGTGCCTAAGCCTTTGATTTCACCAATCACGAGATCTAGATTAGTGCTTGTTTTCATTAACCATTGATCGAGTGCGCGTTGCAAAGGGGACGGCTGCGGTGGTGCCGAGCTGAAACCTCGCACCATTGGCATAGGTTCAGGTTGTAACCAAGGGCGTAGGTCAATGAATGGAATATTCAATTCACCATCAATCGTATTGTGGTCGCCAAGGGTGATATCAAGGTGGCCAGCACCTTGGGTGATAGGGCTATCGATGACGAGATCTTGCACTGATAACGTATTGGCCGATGCGTGAATTTGAGTCGTTAAACTCAGTGGTGCAATATGCTTAACATCTAAACCAAGCAAGGCTTCGATTGGCTGCGTGTTTTGCCATTGTAGGGCGATATCTGCAATAGATTCACCTTGATCTAACGGCACAATATCTGCGTCCACTTTTAATTCAGCACCCGCAAAGTGACCTCTAGCCGTGATTTTTCCTGCTTGTTTATTGATTAGGTCTTCAAGTTCACCTTCCAGAGTAAGGTTATACTCTTGTCCTATGGCTGCGCCTTGTGCCGTAAATACCCATACTTCAGTTGGCTGGCTAAGGGAGAGGGTGTTTAAATACCAATCGAAAAAAACACCTTCTTGCTGGTCGTCGTAAACGATTGAGATATTTTTGGCTGAAATCTGATCATTCAATACCAGCATTAAGGGCGAACTGTTGCTGTTATCATCTGTTTTTTTGCTGATTTCGGCTGGATTAGAATCTGCAGATCCAAACGCCCAATTCACATTGCCATCTTGGCCTTTGCCTAGATGAAGACGAATATCTTCGAGTTCAAGGAAGTCGACTGCCAGAGTACCTTTGAGAAGAGGTAAAATGGCGACTTTCGCACTTAGCCTGCCAGAGCTGAGCATAGGCTGCCATTCAAAGGCATCAATATTGGCAATGCTAACGCCATTCAGGTTTACCTCGGGGCGAAAAGACAATAACAGTCCAATGTCACCTTCAATGTGGGTTTCACGTTCAAGGTTGGCTGTTAGCCATTGATTTATTTCGCTGCGGTAAGGGGTCAGATCAAGTTGGATCCCATAACTAAGCGCCGCGCTTGTAATAACCACAGGGCTTAGCACTGCGATTCCTAACCATTTACCGAGTCGACGCAATTTATTCTTTTTCTTTGGTGAAGAATGATCACTTTGCTCTGCTGTGTTGCTGGTTGAAGCTGACGGTTTGATATTTTGAGTCATACGCACTGCCGGATGATGTAATGGTGTCGAGGAAGATGGAGGTCATATTTTTGCATGCCGTTTTATTGGGTGAAGATAGCATGAACACAGAATAGAAAATACGTGTTGCATACAATCTGACGTAGTGTTTACAAAATTGATTTCAATAATCTTGATGATGACTTTTAACGATTTGAGTCATATGACAAAGCAGAATACAATTTCCCCAAGATGGGAGAATCCTATGACAGAGAATATGACCTCAACCTTAACGGTCAACGAATTACGTTCTGGCTTTGAGTCAGACCCGAGCAGCTTTTTAACCGTATCACTTGCTATGAATCAACATTTAGTGATTTCCGGCGTATCGGGGTGTGGAAAGTCCAGTTTATTGCAAATCTTAGCAGGGCTTCGTCCTGCTGCTTCTGGCCATATGATTTGGCAGCATCATACCGTTAGTGAAAGCAATCTTGATTGGTGGCGTCAGCAGTTTTGTTATTTACCCCAGCAACCCGTTATGGGAGGGGAAACACTACTTGATGTACTGCTATTACCTTGGATGATGAAAGCGGTCTCGATACCGAAACCAGCGTTCACAGAATGTGAGGATATACTTCAATCCTTACAGCTTAAGCATCCATTGTCGCATTCTGTTAAGCAGCTTTCTGGTGGAGAAAAGCAACGTCTTGCAATCGGACGGGCGCTGTTAATGAAACGCTCGCTATGGTTGTTGGATGAACCAACCTCAGCACTTGATCCTCAAAGTCGTGATCGCCTTATCGCAATATTGAAAGAGCACTCATTAAAGATGATATCGATATCGCATGATCCTGTTTGGGTTGCAGCGGCTGACTTTCATCACCACATGGGAGATGCATAATGGCCGATACACTTTCTATTAGTTCTTGGGCGTTGGCTGGGTTTTATCTTCTGTATTTGATCCCATTATTTTTGTTTCAACGTTGGCAATTGGGGCTCGGACGTACTCTTGTTTCTGCTGCTTTAAGAATGACAGTGCAACTTGCTGTGGTTGGGCTTTATCTTCAGACTTTATTTGAGTTTCAAAACCCTTGGTTAAACTCACTCTGGCTAACCATTATGGTTGGTGTGGCTGGTTTGAGTATATGTCGTCGCTCCGGGGTTAAAATAAAAGTGATATTACCTGCCGTTATTGCAGGGCAAGTAGCCGCTATGCTGGTGGTACTGCCGTTAATGCTTGCGGGGGTTATACAAGCCGATCCTTGGTGGCAGGCTCAGTATTTAATTCCTGTGGCTGGCATGCTGTTAGGTAATTGTTTAGCTGCAAATGTACTGGCCTTAGAACGCTGGTATAGCGGATTAAAAGATCGGCATGATGAATATCAGTTTTATTTGGCAATGGGCGCAAAAAAACCGGAAAGGCCTTTTATTCAAACAGCGGTGAAGGCAGCACTAGCGCCACAACTCGCGTCTATGACAACGCTTGGTATTGTCAGTTTACCCGGAATGATGACCGGCCAGATCTTAGGCGGAACAGAGCCGTTATTAGCGGTTAAATACCAGTTAGTGATTATGGTTGCGATTTTTGTGTCAGCGACCTTGTCGGTGGTGACGTCGTTAACGCTGGCAAGTCGTTCGGCTTTCAATGCTTATGGGCAATTGAAGGTTTGATGGGAAAATAGGTCACGGTACTAATCTATTGGTTTATTATCAAAATAACTGATTACCTGTTTTTTGCGGGTTAGCATAGACAAAAAAATAGTCGGCATTGCCGACTATTTTTTTATGAGAAATGTAAACCTTAGTCTGCCATTTCTGCATTGTGGTAAACGTTTTGCACGTCGTCACAATCATTTAGTGCATCAAGGAATTTTTCAAATGATGCAATGTCATCGCCTGCAATCTCAGTCATTGTTTGAGGAACAAAAGAGATTTCTTCAACGTCTAACGTTACGTCAGGCATTGTAGCGGTTAATGCATTTTTTACTTTGAAAAACTCAGTATGCGGTGCGTAAACAGTGATGACACCGTCTTCACATTCGATGTCGCTTACGTCAACATCTTCCATCATTAGGTTTTCTAGCACAGCTTCTTCATCGTCACCGTTAAACTGGAATACAGCCTGGTGCTCGAACATGTGGCCAACAGTACCTGGACCGCCGATTTTCGCGTTATTCTTAACGAATGCTTGACGAACATCCATGAAAGTACGGTTGTTGTTGTCTGTTAGACAGTCAACGATAACCATGCAGTTTCCTGGACCGAAACCTTCGTAGCGCGCAGTTGAGAAATCTTCACCGCCGCCACCTTTCGCTTTATCGATCGCTTTTTCGATAACGTGAGATGGCACTTGGTCTTTTTTCGCTTTTTCGATCAAACGGCGAAGTGCAAGGTTGGTGTCAGGATCTGGACTACCATTCTTAGCACAAACATAGATCTCTTTACCGTATTTTGAGTAAACCTTGATCTTTGCGCCTTGCGTTTTGGCCATAGATAATTTGCGTACTTCGAACTTTCTTCCCATGAGGAATCACTCTCTTTGTTGATATTTGGGATAGCTGTTGGGGGCAGATTTTACCAGCAAGCAAGCCTTGATGGCTAGAGCTAATAATAGCTTTCTAAGGGGGAAGCGTGATTATCGTGGCTTAAAAAGTGAAGCATATCAATTTCCTCGAGAGCCACAGATGCCGTGATTGTTATCCGGTCCACTAATTACGCTTGTCTAAAATATGGCCATGATTACGTTATAAGCAGTGACAAATAACAATGGCAAATGAAAATTTGAACGTATTGGTATTGTGGCGATGAAAAAACACTCAGTCAGTTTTTATTGATAAACTTGTGCTTTACAGAACGATTAGATGTCCGTATTATTCGCCGCACAACGGAGAGATGGCTGAGTGGCCGAAAGCACCTGACTTGAAATCAGGCGAGGGGCGACCCTCCTAGGGTTCAAATCCCTATCTCTCCGCCACATTCAGAAAGCCCAGCAGAAATGCTGGGCTTTCGTCGTTTAAGTGGCAACGAAAGGGGTTTGAAAATCCTGCCATACCAAAATCACTCCGCCACATTAGAAGAAGCCGCTGATTTATCAGCGGCTTTTTTGCATCTAGAGTATATAGAACCTAAGGTTCAGCCGAGTAAAGCGAGACAACGTTACTAGCCGAAGGCGTTTTGAAGTAACGGCCCGTAGGGCGAAGTAAATCCGTAATACCCTCGTAGCACTCCGCCACATTCAGAAAGCCCAGACTGCGCGTCCCGGCAGAAATGCTGGGCTTTTGTCGTTTTAGTGGCAACGAAAGGGGTTTGAAAATCCTGCCATACCAAAATCGCTCCGCCACATTAGAAGAAGCCGCTGATTTATCCGCGGCTTTTTTGCATCTTTGCCAAACGAGCTTCGCTACTCATTACTAACCAAAAATCGTGATTTAGCATAACTTGCATATATCTGCTTGCGTCAAACAAGTAAACTCTGCTGTTCAGTATGGCTTTTGATATTAGCTCTTATCGGGGGAGTCAACTTATGACCAGTTGTAATGGTACGTTTATATCGACAACTGATAAACGCATATATTAACGGCGCTGGCCAAGTTTAATGAATCGATCTTACCACTACCTGTGATCGTAAAAGGCTGAGCGTTACAATCGGCTAAAGCTTGCTTAGGTACGCCACGAGCTTCGTTACCAAAGAGGTAACAATCATAGTCGGAAAATTGGGGTGTATTAACCTTATCACCCTGCATGTCAAGATAGGCAAAACGCTTAAAGCGCTGATTTAACTCAGTAATCTCAACGCCTTGCTCGATAGGCAAGTGAAAAATTGCCCCCATGCTTGAGCGCACTACTTTTGGGTTATAGGGATCGACACTGTTGTTACTTAATAACAAGCGAAAGTGACCAAACCACGCTAGGCTACGCAAAATAGTGCCCAGGTTGCCGGGATCTTGTACCTCATGTAAGTAGATACAGCGCTCACCGTCTTGCAGAGGTGTTCTTTCTGTCTGGGTAGGCAAAGGGACACAAGCGATGATACCTTGTGGCGTTTTAGTATCACTCAGTCCAGCCATCTGTTTGTTACTAATAGCAGTGATCGTGTAAGAGTGATTAAGCTGCTGTGCCCATGCTTGATACTCATCAGTCACATATAAAATAGTGTTTTTTAGATAGGGCTGAGACAATGCTGCTTTATCCAGTTCGAGGATTAAGTGCTCCCCTTCAACTAAATAGTGACCAAACTGCTCACGATATTTTTTTTGATGCAGCTTCTTTGCATTATCCAGTTTCATAAATGGTCCTGTTTCATATATTGTGCCTTACTAACTCTTCGCAGGCGATTGTACTCTTTTGTTTCGCAAAATGTCACCACTGCAAGTCAGGAGATATTTGCAAAAAAACGGGACAGGACTACAATAGCGCTCCCTATATTTTACCAACATGGCGAACAACCTATGGCACGTTCAAAAACCAGTAAGAAATGGCTCGATGAACACGTTAACGATCCTTATGTAAAAAAAGCTCAAGCCGATGGTTATCGATCGCGAGCGAGCTATAAGCTGATTGAAATTAATGAAAAAGATCAGCTTATCAAGCCAGGAGATATCGCTATGGACCTTGGTTCGGCACCGGGCGGTTGGTCACAGATTGTTGCTCCAATCGTTGGGGATAATGGCCAAGTGATCGCCTCTGATATTTTGCATATGGATGGCATGACGGGCGTCACCTTTATTCAGGGCGATTTTACTGATGAAGCTGTCTATGAGCGTATATTGCAAACCTTAGATGGTAAAGGGGTTGATACGGTGATCTCGGATATGGCACCCAACTTAAGTGGAGTAAAAACGACCGACCAATACAGTTCAATGTATCTTGTTGAGTTGGCTCTAGATATGGCGCGTAATGTTTTAAAACCGGGTGGTAACTTTTGTGCTAAGGTTTTCCAAGGCGTTGGGTACGAAGAGTATGTTAAAGATGTTCGAACTTCCTTTAGCAAAGTCATTATTCGTAAGCCTGCTGCTTCACGCCCACGCTCTCGAGAGGTATATGTGGTAGGTAAAGGATTTAAAGGGTAGCGCGAGCCACTTAACTCCCCTTTTACACCTTTGTACCTTGATAAATGTGCCGAGGGGAGAAATCCTATTTAACTTTCCGAGCTTATTACCTTTCCAGCATTGGACGTTTGTTCTCTACGCCATTCCACTCATCCGCATCCTCGGGTGGTGGTATAACCTCAACAATATTAGGCCAAATCTTACTGAGTTCTGCGTTGAGCTCGATAAACTCAACCTGATCAGGCGGTATTTCCGTATCCTGATAAATGGCATCCGCTGCACATTCTGGCACACATAATGAGCAATCGATGCAAATATCTGGGTCGATCACTAAAAAGTTAGGGCCTTCAAAAAAGGCATCGACTGGGCAAACTGCCACACAGTCGGAGTACTTGCATTTGATGCAGTTCTCGGTCACTACAAAAGTCATTTAAACGCTATATCTTCATTCATCGAGTGTGGCGTAATTTTAGAGAATAACCCTCAAAACACAAGTTTCTTTGTGAGTGATATCGTGTAAAATCCTGCCCATAATTTCGTATCTCGATCTTATCCTGCCCTGACGGAAAGGCCGTCCGGCATATACAAAGAGTAATTTAACTTATGCTACGTTTAACTGACATCAAACTGCCCCTTGATCACGATGAGCTTGCGCTCGAACAAGCCATTTTGGAAAAACTCAAAATTAAAAAAGCGCAACTGTTGTCCTTTACTATGTTTAAACGTGGTTATGATGCCCGTAACAACAAAAATATTCAGCTTATCTATACGCTTGATGTCGAAGTAGACAATCAAGCACAGTTGCTTGAAGAATTTGCTAACGATCACCGAGTAAAAGAAACGCCAGACATGAGCTATAAGTTTGTCGCGCAGGCTCCTGAAGAGTTAGAGGAACGACCGGTTGTTATCGGTTTTGGTCCGTGCGGACTGTTCTCGGCGCTTATTTTAGCGCAGATGGGCTTTAAACCAATTGTGCTTGAACGTGGTAAGGCTGTGCGTGAGCGTACAAAAGATACGTTTGGTTTTTGGCGTAAAAAGCCGTTAAATACCGAGTCAAATGTGCAATTTGGTGAAGGTGGAGCTGGTACTTTCTCAGATGGCAAACTTTATACACAGATCAAAGATCCTAACCATTATGGTCGTAAAGTGATCAATGAGTTTGTTGACGCAGGCGCGCCAGAAGAGATTCAATATGTCAGTAAGCCGCATATTGGCACTTTCAAACTGGTAGGCATGATTGAAAAGATGCGCGCAAAAATCATCGAGCTTGGTGGTGAAATCCGCTTTAGTACGCGTGTGGATAAACTCGATCTTGTCGATAACCAAGTCCAAGGACTACACCTATCAACGGGTGAGTACCTGAAAAGCAAGCACGTAATTTTGGCGGTTGGTCATAGTGCGCGTGATACGTTTAGCTCGCTTTATGAACAAGGCGTCTTTATGGAAGCAAAACCGTTCTCGGTTGGCTTCCGTATTGAGCATGAGCAGAGTGCTATCGACCGTTGTCGCTTTGGTGATAACGCAGGGAATCCTTTACTGGGTGCTGCTGATTACAAATTAGTCCATCACTGTAAAAATGGACGCAGTGTTTATAGTTTCTGTATGTGCCCAGGAGGAACCGTGGTTGCAGCCACGTCTGAAGAGGGACGCGTAGTAACAAATGGTATGAGCCAATACTCTCGCCATGAACGCAATGCTAACAGTGCCATTGTAGTTGGAATCTCTCCAGAAGAGGACTACCCTGGCCATCCATTAGCAGGTATTGAGTTGCAACGTAAACTCGAAGAGTTGGCATTTAAAGAAGGTGGCGAAAACTACCATGCACCCGCTCAGCTCATTGGTGACTTCTTGGCAGGGAAATCAAGTCAAGAAATTGGTGACGTTAAGCCATCTTACACACCTGGTGTAACGCTTTCTGATTTGAGTAAAGTCGTGCCAGATTATGTGACTGAAGCCATCCGTGAAGCGATTCCTGCGTTCGAGAAGAAGATCAAAGGGTTCTCAAAACCTGATGGCATGTTGACGGGTGTTGAAACTCGTACTTCTTCTCCTATCTGTATCAAGCGAGGCAAAGATTGCCAGAGCATCAATACCTCAGGCTTGTACCCTGCAGGTGAGGGAGCGGGTTATGCAGGAGGCATTCTCTCGGCAGGTATCGATGGTATTCGTGTCGCTGAAGCCGTTGCACGTGCAATGACTGAACAAAAATAGAGAGTAAAAATACTCCATTCGAAAGGCCTGACAATGTCAGGCCTTTTTTAGTTTGTTTGCCTCTACTCTAGCCCTAATCCTAATCCTAATCCTAATTCAGGCTGACTTTCCCAAAAGCCCTGCTACCCATAGCATCGAAACCTTTTTGAAAGTCATCAATCTTTAAGTGATGTGGATAATTGGTGACGTAATGCTAAAGGCACAAATCTCAACAACAATACAAATATCTGTTAGCTAAAGCTATTTGAGTTTAGAACTAATAATACCGTTCATAAAAGGTGGCCAAATTAACGATGCCACTACATCCAGCAGAAATACGTAAAGCCAAAGATGATTACGGTTATTACATTATTAAAAAAGAAGAAACTAGCATTTATTCGCTGCGTTATGCGTTTTTTGCATGATGAAGCCATACTTGGCATTTCACAATATATGAATAACATATAATTATTCAGATGTTTTCATTCCTATTTATTATTTGTTTTGTGCTAGGGTGGATATGCTAAATGTTTGATTCTGCTTGATTTTATAATTATTAATGATCGTGTAATTTCATAATAATGGAATTGCTTCTAAAT
>NZ_JAKJSI010000020.1:0-148435 GCF_050336695.1 Photobacterium minamisatsumaniensis
TGTGATAATATTCTTAATGTAAATAATTTACTAACTAAAAAAATGGTGAATTTAAATTCTGTTGATCATGTTATATCAAACTTTGATGTAATTCCTGAAAATATAATCCAAAGTGGTAACCTTGGGCCTAGTGGAACATCACAGCAGACAGTTTTCCTTGACCACTACATATACATCTGTTCGATAAAAATGCAATTACGGCGCTCTTCTAACTTTTTGCCCGTCCTCTATATGTAACGCAACACTTGCTCCCCCTATGAAAGCTGAGTGATTTACACCCTCTGTGATCTGAAATTTACAGGTCTAAGAGAGATAGTACTTTAATGTAAACACTCTCTTTCATACTTTGACTGGAGGGCTGTATGGCACATCGACAATTAAACGACAATGACCGCTTTTATATGGCTCCGTTGCAAAATTTGAGAATTCAGACACGCTAGGAATAAAGACCTAAATGGAATTAATCGCATGTCAGATTTCAAAGGTCGCCACTTCACTGCTGATATCATTCTTTGGGCTGTGCACTGGTACTGCAAATACGGTATCAGCTACCGAGAGTTAGCCGAAATGTTGTTAGAGCGAGGTGTCACCGTCAACCACACTACCTTATATCGATGGGTTCAGCGTTATGCGCCAAAGATAGAAAGACGGTTACGATGGTGCTGGAAACTCGGATGGAACATCAATTGACTGGTTGACGAGACCTATGTATGAGTAGGTGGTACCTGGATGTACTTATACCGAGCGATTACCAAAGAAGGTCATACTGTCGATTTTATCTATCTCGTACTCGAAATCAAAAGGCAGCGAAGAGCTTTCTTAGTAAGACTCTTCGCAGTATTAAGCCTGTTCGAGGGTTTCAATCCCTGAAAACAGCGTTTGCCACAACCAGAGGATTCGAAGTAATGCGAATGTTTAGTAAAGGGCAGTTCGATACCTAGTTATATGCTCGTGGCCCCTTGGCCGAAGTGCGTCTAATCGAAGAGGCCTTTACCTTTTAGGCCACAAAACGGCTGAGAAAACAGGCTTTCATTAAACTTTGCAACGGAGCTGCTAAAAGAGTTAGTTGAAGTTTATTGGCAACGATGGGAAATCGAACGCGGTTATGGGGAGTTAAAGCAGTATCAATTAGCAAACAAACCCCTTCTTCGAAGTCTTAAAAGTGACGGCATATACCAAGAGCTATAGGGGATCTTAATCTCATACAATATCGTGCGCTTAGAAATGGCTTAAATAGCCAAGGAGCTATGCCTAAAGCATTGAAAATGATGCGAGAGAATGGGAAGCGGCTCATTCCTCCAAAGAGGCGAAAGAGAAAACCGTACCCGAGAGCGGTGCTGAAAAAGCAACTAAGTATCCAGCGAGAAGTCGAAATAGAGACGCCACTCGCTCTTAAGCGAATGGCGTTACTGATAAATCAGCGGTTTCTTTAAATGTGGCGGAGCGGTTTTGGTATGGCAGGATTTTCAAATCCCTTTCGCTGCCACTAAAACGGCGAAAGCCTCGACATTTCTGTCGAGGCTTTCTGAATGTGGCGGAGTGCTACGAGGGTATTACGGATTTGAACCTCGGGTTCTATATACCCTAGATGCAAAAAATCCGCTGATAAATCAGCGGCTTTTTCTAATGTGGCGGAGAGATAGGGATTTGAACCCTAGGAGGGTCGCCCCTCGCCTGATTTCAAGTCAGGTGCTTTCGGCCACTCAGCCATCTCTCCGTTGTGCGGCAGATAATACGGGCATTGCGTAATACTGTAAACCCTAAACAAGTCCAACCGTTCACTTATCCAGCAATATACGTTCAATTAAACGAGTTGATGATTTTGTTGATTAAGTTATAAGCGCAATCGCGTTCACCTTTTTATCTAACTGGATTTTTTTCTCCAACTGGACTTTTAATACCTAGCACCATGTCGTGTAGACAAAAAAGCCATATACCGTGAGCTTAGTCACCCAACCGCTGAGAGCTATATCACATCTGCTAGCGGTGGATACAATTGTCCAGCTAATGCTTTCTTTATCCAATAGTTTCCTCTTCCACTCAGTCTCATAATTACAACCAACAAGACAGCATACTGTCGCAGTGATTAGCTCAGACCAATAACGTTGGCTCCCCCGCCAACTGAAAAAATAAACCATAACGAAAATGGAGTGATTTCAATGAAAAACCAATTGGCGGTGATGAAACGGCACTTATTAACAGGGACCAGCCATATGCTGCCCTTCATTGTGGCAGGTGGTGTATTACTTGCTTTATCGGTAATGCTTAACGGTAAAGGGGCTCAGCCAGAAGGCCCGTTCCTAACCGGTATTTGGGACATGGGTATCGCAGGCTTTACCCTGTTCGTGCCTGTTCTTGGTGGTTATATTGCCTATTCAATTGCCGACCGCCCAGCTCTTGCGCCGGGTATGATTGGCGCTTACCTTGCGAACCAAGTGAATGCCGGCTTCCTCGGCGCGATTATCGTCGGATTTATTGCTGGTTATGTGGTTTTGCAACTAAAACGCATTCCTCTGTCTAATAAATTAAAGGCTATATCAACCTATTTCATTCTACCCATTGGCGGTACCTTTATTGTCTCAGGGTTAGTCATTTGGGTAATTGGTACGCCTATTGCGATGGCAATGGAAGGTATGAATGTTTGGCTACAAGGCATGGCTGGGGCGTCAAAGGCATTCCTAGGTGTCATCCTTGGTGGTATGACTGCATTCGACATGGGTGGTCCAATCAATAAAGTAGCAACGCTATTTGCTCAAACCCAGGTCGGCACTCAGCCTTGGTTAATGGGTGGGGTAGGTGTCGCCATCTGTGTACCACCCCTTGGTATGTTCCTAGCTACCTTACTGTCGCCAAAGCGCTATTCACCAGAAGAGCGTGAAGCAGGAAAAGCAGCCGGTATCATGGGTTGTATCGGTATCACCGAAGGCGCGATTCCTTTCGCAGCTTCTGACCCAATACGTGTTATCCCCTCAATCGTCGTGGGTGGTATTGTCGGTAACGTAACGGCCTTCATGCTTGGCGTACTTAACCACGCACCATGGGGTGGCCTAATTGTACTGCCTGTCGTGGATGGTCGCCTTTTCTATCTACTCGCAACCGTCGCTGGTGCTGTCACCACAGCGCTAATGGTGAACGCACTGAAAAAACCAATCGAAGAACGTAAAGAATCTACGGAAGACGTAGAAGAAGACAGCCTTGAATTAGAATTTGATTAATAAGAACCATTTCGGGAGAAAAATAATGAAAGTACTTGGTGTTACCTCTTGTCCATCTGGTGTTGCACATACTTACATGGCAGCTGAAGCATTAGAAACGGCGGCAAAAGCAAAAGGCTGGGACGTTAAAATTGAAACTCAAGGCTCAATTGGCATTGAAAATGAAATTTCGCTCAAAGAAGCAGAGCAAGCTGACATCATAATTTTAACCAAAGATATTGCTATCAAAAATGAAGAGCGTTTCAAAGGTAAAAAAATAGTACGCATCGGTGTTGCCGATGCCGTGAAAAAAGCACCACAAATTATGGATAAAATTGAAGCTCATCTTGCTCAAGCCTAATTCATAGCCTGCACAATGGCGTTACGAGAGAAGTGAAAAGTCTCGTAACGCCATAATTTAATACTAATAACTCAAATTAAATGGTACCGAGTTAACAATTAACAGAGCAAGATATCGCCACAAGCTACATAATCCATAATAATGAAACTGCTGCAACTTAAGTCATAATCGTTATACCTAAGCGACGTCTATATCAGCCACATTACCATTCATCGTCCTCACGAAAAGCATGGGGCCAACGAGATATATTAGATTGAGTGACATGAAGAATACCTTCTCTGACCTACTTGATAGCGCCATCTCTGACAATGCATCTTTTCAGCATATTTGGTTTGCTGGTGATTCTGTACCGCCACCGGAAGCAAGTTACCAAGTTAACTTCCCTCGTCTTGAATTAGTTTTCAAAGGCAAATACGAAAACCATTTTGAAAACCACCAGCAGCAAATTGACAATGTCTCTTTGGCGGTTGGCGACGCACTGTTTATTCCAGCCAATGCTTGGAATAAGCCCAACTGGGATCATGAATGCTCGGTGCTGAGTCTACTATTTGGCAAAAGCCAGCTGGGACTAAGTTTGGTCAGCAAGCATGAAAATGAAGATGGCTTCTATGATGTCGTGAAGTACAGCGTCCCACAGCGAACCGGACATGCCATTGATCATATTTTGAATGCACTTTCTACTCTCGCGCATGAAAAGAAGAAGCAGCCCGCCGATAAGTATTTATTACTTGCGCTGTTAAGCTATTGCAAGGATATGATTGAAAAGCCGGCAGAAGATACTAATAGCCGAAGTGAAGATCTATTCAAGGGCATTTGTATTTATGTACAAGAGAATTTTCACCGGAATATAAACCGTAATACCGTTGCAGCTAGGTTTAATATTTCCCCTAACCACTTATCTCGATTATTCCGACAAGAAGGGCACATGCGCTTTGCTGATTATATTGCATGGGTCAGGCTAGAGCGCGCAAAATTCATGCTCAAGCGCTACAACTTCCGCTTAGAAGAAGTTGCTCAGCGTTGTGGTTACCACGATTCGAATTATTTTTGCCGTGTTTTCAAGCGCAAAACAGGCAAAACCCCAACAGAATATCGCAGCTACTAGCGGCGCTCCCCAAGACAATTACTACAATAACTATAACTCCGGACCTTGCCCGCCTACCCTGCGGGCTTTTTTTATGAGCCGCATAACCAAGTCTTCTCCACAAATAGTCTCCAGATGCAGAATTCAGAGTGCTTTCATGGTGTTTATTCACTCAGGAAGGGCTGCTCTGTCACTACCCAGTTTTGGATCGAATCGCGATAATCAGATACATAGCGGAAATAGATATGATCAATCGCCATCAAAAGTGGCATTTGTCCAGATATCATCCCGGTTGATTCTTCGCCATTTAACGATGCGGTTAAGATAAAAGAATCTGCAATTGATAGTAGTTTAGATTTTTCATTGGCTGTCACGCAAAGCACACTGATCCCTCGCGCTTTCATCTCTTGTGCATTACGGATCATCCGAGCATTTTGCCCCTTTAGGGTAAGCAAAATTACCAAAGCACCAGGCGTCAGAATCGAGCTCACCATTTGCATCGAGTCACTGTCTTGCACGACTTCAACAAATTTACCTAGACGGGTAAAGCGAAACTTAAGATCGGCAGCAGAAAGAGCACTGTAGCCAGAGCCAAACACATGGATCACATCGTGGCTATGAATTGCCTGACTAAACTGGGCAACTTGATCTTTATCGAGACGTTTATCAAATGCTTTTAAAACATCGACATAGTCATGATGCAAACTGCTTGGTTCAACATGCTGTGGTTGCTCTTGCTCAAGCTGCTGCTGATAAAGAAATAAAAACTCTTTGAAATTATTAAGGCCAACTTTCTTGCAAAATCGAGTAATCGAAGCGGTAGAGACCCCAATATCCTCCGCCAGTTCTTCAATGTTTTTCACAGGCTGGCGAGCCAGAAAATAATCGGCAATTTTATTATCAGTACTGGTGAATTTAATTCGGGCATACTCAAAAAGCAGCTGAAAGTCTTTGTTCATCTTCTTTTCCATGCAATACAGCTTTGATGAATAGACAAAGCAATGATAACAATTTATAACGAAAAAAGTTTCATAACAACAGCATAAAGCAGATAGTAATGTAAGAAGTAATGAAAAGATTTACAGGTGAGGTGGGAAGCACATTAGTTGGACAAAAAATGTACTTCCCGGGGGATTCTATTTCAGAATAGAGGCTAAGCTGTAGGGCGGGGTTAGAAGTAGTATTCAAGCCCTAAGCGAGCTTCAGTAATATCAGATTCATTAATTTCCATCGCCTTCAAACGTAGGTAAATCAATGCATTGTTATCAATAAAGTAGATCGTCTGGCCAGAAATAACATTATCCGCGGTACCATCAACCTTCTTACTATCAATTTCCAGATCACTATTGGCGGCATACCCAACTTTAAACTGCCAGTAGCCTACGTTATACAAGGCACCGACTGAATAAGCTGTCTGGTCTTGTTTGCCACCGATCAATGTTTCTATCGTTCCCGCACCTGCGCCAGCATTATCATAGTCAGAATAATCTGCCGACATCACTTTGTAGGCACCAAAAAAGCCAATACCATTGTCAAAATTCAGCTCAAAACCCGTTAAATAGGTCATATAATCCGAGGTTGCAGACAAGGTCGAGTTACTGGCTGCATCTTCAATTTCAACGACTCGGCCTGTGCCATATTCATAACCTGCATGCAGTAAAAGTGGTCCAGTATTATAATGTGCTGCCGCGCCATAGAAGTTGCTGTCTGAATCTTCTGGGTTATTACCTCGACCAGCAGCCAACGTCATCGTGAAGCCCGCCCAATTTGGACTATCCCAGCTGATCTGGTCAGATTGACGGCTATAGTTAGCGCCACCATCAATATCCGCTCCCCAATCAAACACATTACCTAGACCCGGATTCGAATAAGGCCAGTCGATAATGCGATATAACGGGGTATCAAATCGGCCAAACTTAACCAGCCCCCAGCTATCATCAGTAAAACCAGCATAAGTATCGCGTAAGCCTAGCTGGCCATCACCTTCATTATCACTCCAACCAACGTTATTCCCCTCGATTTGCCATACTAGCGTTGGCGCACGCGCCATGTCTTTAGTACCACGAAAGCCAATACGAGATTCATTCTCGATGCGGTTAACCGTGTCTTTACCGTCTTCGGCATAGCTATAGGCGGATATCGCCACCTGGCCATACAACTCAATGGCATCATTCGCATAAGCTGAAAAAGAAGCCATAACCGCTATCGCAGAAACGGCAATACGCTGTTTACTAAACATGTCAATTCCTTTATTTTCTTTCAGATAAATAAAAATCAAATAAAACCGATGCCCGTTGTTGTCATTTTTATAGGCTTTAAATAACTAGCAGCTAAGTATCGAGCTATTTAATAGCGGCCAATCGATACCTAGCAATTTTTTGTTATTCCAGATGGATATTTATTGCAGAGAAAATATACAAATTAAGAATCAAATTTAATATATGACATTCCTATTAAATACAGCACAAATGAACAACCCATTTAAAAATATGATCTAATCCATACTTTTAGAAATCAATATTAAGTCTATATACAGGATGGTAATGATAAGGGTAATTCACAGAAATAAAGTTATGCTACATATGTCTAGTATTTAATAGATATATCCTCTCCCCTGTCTTTTCCATGATAAATATAATAATAGATATATTTACTCATACTCACGTCAGGAGTTCATGGTGTCGACATTATTACTCGATGGAGAATGGCAACTCTCATCACCACAACACCCTCATATTAATATCGCCTGCCCATTACCGGGGGATATACATTCAGCACTGATAACAGCACAGCTACTTCCTCCTCCCTACCTTGGTTGCAATGAAAATGACATACAATGGGTCGGAGAAAGTGATTGGGTACTTCGCCGTACGCTTTACCTTGATAGTTCATCACTGGATGCCCAGGCTGTCGACCTCTGTTTAGAGTTTGTCGATACCATGGCGCATATTTCGATAAATGGGCATTCAGTACTTCAATGCAGCAACATGTTCCGTCGCTATCGAGTGGATGTTCTCCCCTATTTAGTTGATGGTGAAAACCATATCGAAATAAAACTAGACCGTAATGATATAGAAGCTAGCAAGCGCGCTGAGAAACTTCCTTTCCCGGTGCCTTGGGCGGTTGGCAACAACAAAATCCCCCATATGAATACCCTTCGTAAAACCCAATGCCACGCAGGGTGGGACTGGGGGATTTGCTTATTAGCGAGCGGGATTTATAAATCAATCACTTTGGTACCAGTGCATCAAACACGTTTAACCCAAGTGCGCACCACACAAAACTGGAACAAAGATGATAGCTGCGATCTCAACGTTATTATTGATTACGATATAACATCGTTATCCGATAAACCTCAACAGCTTGTTGTACAGTTCGATCAACAAGAGCACCTTATTCAACTGCCAGCCGACATGCTTGGTTCGCAACAGTCTCAATGTGTTATTACTATCACGGAACCGCAAAGGTGGTGGCCTGCAGGATATGGTGAGCAAACGCTGTACCCACTCAGTGTTCAGCTCAACAACCATACTATCAACAAACAAATCGGGTTACGTGAGCTCGAGCTGAATACCGACAAGGACAGCATTGGCAGTGCAATGACCTTTAAGGTCAACGGCAAAGCGATTATGGCCAAAGGGGCTAACTGGATCCCGCTTGATGCATTGCCCTCAGCCCATACCCCACAACGTTACCGACAGTTGTTAGAAGATGCGACAGCGGCGAATATGAACATGATCCGTGTTTGGGGCGGCGGTATGTATGAACACGATATCTTTTATGATTTGTGTGACGAGTTAGGGCTGCTTGTGTGGCAAGATCTGATGTTCGCCTGTGCTCTGTACCCTTCAACGCCTGAGTTTTTAGATGATGTTGAAGCCGAAGTCCGAGATCAGGTTCGTCGTCTTGCCGATCACCCTTCACTCGCCTTATGGTGTGGCGACAACGAAGTGATTGGTGCCATTGGCTGGTATCCAGAGTCCAAAGCCAACCGCGAGAAATATGTCGTCAATTATGACCGTCTAAATCGAATGCTAGCCGATGTTGTCACGACTGAAGATCCAACTCGACGCTTCTGGGCAAGCTCCCCGTGTAATGGCGAGCTCGACTTTGGTGATGCTTGGCATGATGATAATTGCGGTGATATGCATTACTGGGATGTTTGGCACTCAGGTAAATCTTTCGATGCCTACCACAGCGTTAAGCCTCGGTTCTGCTCGGAGTTTGGTTTCCAATCTTGGCCTTCATTACCCACCGTAAAAACCTACGCTGATGAAAGTGATTGGAACGTTACCTCACCGACGTTTGAACAACACCAAAAAAATGGGCGCGGCAACAGCATCATTACCGAAATGTTTACCCGCTACTTCCGCTTCCCAAATAGCTTTGACAATATGCTCTACCTTAGCCAAGTCCAGCAAGCACTCGCCATCAAAACGGCCAGTGAATATTGGCGAGCTCACAAAGCACATTGTCGCGGGATTCTATACTGGCAACTTAATGATTGCTGGCCTGTTAGTTCGTGGTCAAGCATTGAATACACTGGCCGCTGGAAGCAACTTCATTACCATGCCAAGCGCTTCTTTGCGCCACAGCTGGCTACCTTCATCAAAGAAGAGCAAGCACTTACACTTCATTTGGTTAATGACCAGCACCATCGCTGTACTTTAGAGGGACACATTCGCCAAATCCGCTGGGACGGTGAAGTGGTTGCCCAATGGCCAATCAACACGACACTTGAAGCGGATCAGGCCACCAGTGTATGGCAGCAGCAGGTACGGGAAACAGAACCGAGTGAAAGCAAAGATCACTTCTTCCATGTTCAACTGCATTGCGGTGAGAAACTTATCGAAAACAGTTATTACCCGGCATTATTTAAACATGCCAACCTTCAGCCATCTGTCGTTCATTGGCAGGTAAAAACGGATAACACTGGGATATACGTTGAGCTCGACAGTAACAACCCGGCTTTATTTGTTCATCTTGAATTCGATGGCCCTGGCCGCTTTGATGATTCCAGCTTTACGTTACTCCCTGTAGCCATAACGGGAGCGCCTAAAAAAGTCCGTTACCAAGGCTGCGTATCTGCTTATGAATTAGCAGAAAAACTACGGGTGTATCACTTACGCGATACATATTAACTACGACGCTAAACGCATATTTAATACCAATCCCAGCTTTTAGCTGGGATTTATTTATTGCCTCCCATGCACGATGTCTTCTGCCCCCTTCCATATATCATCCCAATATAGATAACCAAAACAGATAGCCAAGATAAATAACTTTTACATTAAGTAAAACGTAGGTTGAATAAAAAAGCCGGCAATGAATGCCGGCAAAAGGTGGTAAATAACGTGAATCTACTTCCCGTTTAGCTTATATCCTAACTGTTTCCATTGTGACGAATAACAAAGCTCCGGATCTGTTTAGGTTTAAACTCTCCGAGTTCAACATCCCCTTTTATTTCAAGTTCAGTAGATATTTCTCTCTCCATTAGATCTACTTCAACGAACTGATTAAATACCGGCGGCATAGTCAGCAAGCCAGATGATTTAATGAATTCTGCACTCGGGTTATATAACCTTATCAATACACCTGTATTATCTTCTGTTGGCTTAATAGCGCTGCACACCACACTTTCTGAATTTAGACAAAAGCCTTGCTGATGATCATCAACCGGTTTATCCAATGGGTGCAGTACAAAGTATTTAAGGGTATTAGTAAACTGATTGAGTGATTGGTTTTGATAAACCAAACAATCAACAGCATAGTGTTGCCAGGATTGTTGAATAGCAGCCGGATCAAAATACGGTTCAATCAATACGGCACACTCAACCTTTAACTGACCCTGTAACTGGCTATCGGGGGTTGGGATATATTTAAATTGCTGACCAGACGCAATGCCCGGACGGCGTTGTAAATCAGGCTTACCTAACCACCCGACGGAGCGGAACATCGTCAACGCAAGTTGATTATCGGCGCGAACCTCATACTCCTTCACCCCTTTCGCCATCAAGGTCATACTCAATTTAGCATCATGTAAATTCGCGAAATGCAGCATTGGGTAAATCGGGCTTGGTTCTTCTTTCCAGCCAACCTGTCGCCAATCATCTATGTGTTTGTGCTGATTAGCGCGCTCAACAATGCCAAACGGTGTGTCTGCCCACGATGTTTGGGTTTTGAACGGCGTTGTCATCATCAATTGCAGACGGTGATCTTCCACCTGATTATCAAATTCCGCGTCAATCACCAATGGAGAGCAATGTAGCCCAGACAAGCTGTTATCTGAAGTCTTCTCCAAACGTAATTCGATACGGTAACCCAACTGGCCTGAACGTTCTCTACTCGCTCGCTCTGCCAAGTTTTTCGGCAAGCTCCATGCCCCTTCAACCACGAGCGATTGAACATATTGCCCTTTGCTTACAGTAAACGTCGCTTGCTGCCAGTCTAAGGTTAACAGCCAATCCTGCTCTGGCGGGGAGTAGTCATAGGTATCCCCATCATCCCCCATGTCTAACAGTGTTAGGCAATCGTCCCACCATTGCTGCTGTTGTTTATCAAACAAACGGAACTGGCCTTGGCTATATTCAAGGCAATATCGATCGTTCTCAATCTGAGCTTCACTAACACTGGCTTCAGAGGCTGGGCAACTATTCTGCGAAGGTTGTTCAGCTTCAATGACTTGCAAGCTAACAAATCCAGAGGCAGGTAAAGCATGATGGAACACTATCTCAGTTTGGTAATAATACTGGCTAGGATCATTTGAACGACTATCACGCTGAATAGTGCCACGATAAGCGTGCTTAGTCTGGAGCACATCAAACTCAACCGTATTACCCTGAAGATCGCGCAGGGTAATATGTGGATGCGTAGTCGCTATCGTCGTTTTGATCAACGGCTCGCGCGCATACGGCAAAGTGTTAAACACCGTTAAGCGTCCGTCGATACCCCCCTGTTCAGCCGTTGGCTGTGATTCTGCCAGTTTTCGAACCAAGTAATCGACAGCAGAGCCTGACATTTGGTCCGCCTGCTCATAGCGAGCTAGGATGATTTTGTTGGTTTTATCGGTATTACAGCCACCAGCGCTATCATGGGCATGGTTGCGCAAAATCGTTTTCCATATGTTGGTCACCATCGACGGCTTCGCCTCAATGCCCCATGACTGGGCCATGACCATAAGCGGCTCTAACTGATAACTCAGGCGACGTTCAACCTTGTCGTTCAGGTATTTATGATCATAGCGAGATGAATATATTGAGCGATGGATCTTCGAGACTTGACCGTCAATCAACTCACCGCTAATCGTCGGCAACGCCAATTCTTCATCTGCTAGGGCTTCGAACAAACGATCATAGCTACTTTCGACCAATGTATAATCAGCGCAAGCACGGTTATTAACGGCTAAACGTGCCTTGATGTTACGGTCGACATAGCGCTGATCACCACCAAGCGGAATCGCGATATTTTGTCCGAGTGCACCATCCTCAGCTTGATGGCAAAGGGGAGCTGGATCATCATTGTCGATGAGATAAGATCCAACAAAATAGCCATTTTTGATGTTATACCCAAGTACCTCACTACCGTCTTCACATTGCCAGTTAAACTCACGACTGGTACATATGTCTGTCGATAGCCCACGCCAGAACACCGTTTTATCGATCCCAACGCCTTGGTAGATTTTGGGCATATCAATACTCTGACCAAATGCATCAGGTACATAACCTATGTTCATCACCGAGCCGAACTGCTCACCAAGGCGAATGCCCGTCATCAAATTACGGACAATCGATTCGCCTGAAATGATCAGCTGATCCGTTTGGGTATACCAAGGGCCAATAAGCAGTTTTCCCTGCTGAACCAAGCTTGTTAAGCGATCTTTCTGATCAGGACATTGCTCAAGGTAGTCCTCAATGATACTAAGTTGGCCATCAAGCAGGTAAGTGTCATTTTCACCAGATTCTAAGCCCGACATCACTTCTTCCATATGGTAAACCAGTTGGATCAGTGACTCATGCGTCGAAAAGTACCACTCGAAATCCCAATGAGTATGTGGGATCACATGAAATGTTTTTTGCATTTTCATTTCTCTCTTCATGCACTATCAAGCTATAGCCGTGGCAATAGCACCTTCAACTTCAAGGATGTCAGCTTGGCTTAACGTGTCGCGGAATGGCTTGTGCATCATATTGCGCGATAGCTTCGTTAACATGCGAACGCTCTCTTCATTGCCGTCTGCAGGGATACTCAACGCCACAGCCGTTTTCACCGGTTGCTCGTCCATGGTTTCCCACTCAATAGGATGACTAAAACGGACAACAAACAGGCCAGCATGGGTTGCCGCAGTATTCTTACAATGTGGGATCGCCATCCCACCGGTAAATCCAGTGCTTGAAGACTGTTCACGTGCTTTCAAGCCCGATTCATACGCTTTCGCATCCGAGACATAGCCCAGTGCTAATGCTTGCTTGGCAATGAATGCAAACGCCTGCTCCTTGGTGGTTGATTCACGATCAAATAGAACATGTTCAGGGTTAAAAACAGGTTTCGTGCTAGTGGCACTTGATGTCTTAATTACTTGAGGTGAAAAAGTCTCTACTGCTGGCTGAGCATCAGCCTGCGAGGTTGGTGAGGTGGTTTCGACTTCAATCGGTTTCCGCCATAAACCAATAATCAAGGCCGTTAGAGTGATACCCGCGAAGGTACAAAGGATCCAGGTAACAAATGGGATTGGCTGCTCAATATAGCCAACAAATGTACCTAATGGTGAGCCTATACCGCCGTAGAATTTAACGTCAAAGAATCCCACCAAGCCACCCGCTAGGGCTGAGCCAGCAACACTTGCAGTGATCATCTGAACTGGATGCGCCGCGGCAAACGGAATAGCCCCTTCAGTCACCCCAACAATACCCATACCAAAAGCAGAGTTAGCCGCTATCTTTTCCGTCGCACTAAACTTGTTCTTAAATAGCTGAGAGGCAACAAAAATCCCCAATGGCGCAACAGAAATTGCCGCTTGTGCTGCCGTTCCCGGAACAAAGTTGGCTCCTTCAATACCATATTTGGCCACGGTATCGGTGAATACTGCGGTACCAAAAATCAACGCGGTTTTATTAACCGGCCCACCGAAGTCAAAGCCAATCATTGCGCCGATAATTGCGCCGATAATAAAGGTCGACGCCGAATAGTTAACAGTCAGCCACGTTAACCAGTCGTACATCGCCCCCATACCAGAGGCAATAGGCCCGCCAATCATGTACTTAACAACAATCGTAATAAAGAAAGTAGCAATTAGCGGCAGAATCATAATTGGCACCAACGGCTGAAGCAGCTTTGGCCAACGGATCATTTTCAAGTATCGAACAAAATAGCCAACGATGAACGCAACTAGAATTGCAGATAAGAAACCACCACCGGTTTCAGTTCCCAAGAAGCCAGCATCGTTCGCGATATACGCGCCGATCATTGCTGGCGCAATGGCTGGGCGGGAAGCAATTGAATTAGCGACAAACCCAGCAAACAATGGGATCATCAATTTAAAACCAACTTGGCCGACTAAGAACAGGTGATACATCAAATCACCAAGTGGATCTGACTGATCAAACCCCCAAGCGACCATACGGCCAAGCTCATCTTTCTGGAAAGCAAAAATATTGGCAATCGCCAATAGTAAACCAGCAGAAATAACCATCGGCACCATGTACGAAATGCCGCTCATGATATGCTGAATAAAGCCATTTTCATTGGTTTTACCTAAGGTAATATTACCCACCTCAGTGCCTTTACCACCAAAAACTTGCGCTTCCTTTAACGCAACATCAACCAATGCTTTGGCATCTTTAATCGCAACCTTCGGGCGCGTTTTGTAGATCCGCTTGCCAGCAAAACGGGCAAGTTCAATCTCGATATCAGAAGCAATAATCACGACATCTGCCGCCGCAATTTCTTCCTCAGACAATATATTTTCAGCGCCGATCGAGCCCTGTGTTTCGACTTTCACGTTAAAGCCGTGCTCTTGCACTAACGCTTCAAGCGCTCTTGCTGCCATATAAGTATGTGCAATACCTGCTGCACAAGCAGTAATTGCTACTATGGTGTGGCTCATTGAGTGGCACTCCTATCAATTTTTAGTCCGTCCAACTGCTGCCTATTGTGTTAATTTTTTCAGAATATTTTTGAGATCAACCACACAAAACAACAAATAGTGAAAATATTTTCACTAAAGTTAGATCAAATAAACAGATAGAAGGTATGTAAACAGGTACTTTATTAATAACGCAGTGTGCCTAGAGTTGAAAAATTATGTCGCTCGTTTTTTAAAACCGATGAAAATATTTTCACTCGAGATCAGTAGCACTTTCACATTACAGTAGAAGCTAATAGCGGATGAGTATCATGAGCCAAGCAACGACCTCTTCTCAATTACTAGAAAGCCATGCAGTCCTTCCCCCTCGAAATAACGACCAAATTGTTCAGCAGCTAACAAAATTGGTAGACAGCACGTTGGCGATCAAAAAAGTCTACGTAGCCGCAGAAAACCTGTCTGCACCAGAGCTTGCTTGGCAAATTGATATTCCACGCATCGATATTATTATTTCTGGCAGTATAGTGACCCACTACTCAATCGATAACTGCCACCATATACAACAATACCTTGAAGCCGGCGATGTACTGTACTTTCCCGCAAAAGCCTGGAGCCAGCCTATGTGGCAAGAGGAAGTCACAATATTAAGCTTGATGATAAGCCCGCATAAAGTGGGATTTAGCCTGCAAAAATGGAACGGTGAAAGCTTTACTGAAATAGCAAAACGACCGACGATTCGACATCATCAAAAAATCGGTAATGGATTACTCCAAGCACTTAATGAGTTAGGGCACGATGGTGCAGATCACCATACGGTTAGCCTCGTCATTCGCTCACTCCTAAGCCATATCATGGTCATGAGCGAGATGCCAGATAGCCTGCCTTCTCGTCAAGAAGAGCTATTTCAAAAAATCACCCGCTATATCGACCACCATTTTGAGCAGCAGTTAAACCGTGAAATGATTGCCGAGCAGTTCTACATTTCCGTTAATTACCTTTCCCATATATTCCAACAACAAGGTAAAACCAGCTTTAAGGACTACTTGTGCCATCGACGGCTCGATAAAGCCCAAGCGTTACTGGCAGAAGATCAATGCCGAATTAAGCAGATATCAAAACAGTGTGGATTTAGCGACAGCAATTATTTCTGCCGTCTATTCAAACAAAAGTTGGGCATGACTCCTTCACAATTTCGGGCTGGATTAGCAACAGGCCCAGCCTAAGCTGAGCCTGTTTAAACAACTTCGCTCAACGACGATTAGTTAAACGGCCCTTCTGCTGACCACGATGGTGGGAAAGCATCAGGGGTTGTTGCCCAGCTATAGTTGGGTTCATTACCCATTTCGAACACCAGCTCACCGCCTTGAGTGATTTCGCCGTGGCTGATCCATGAACGATCAAGGCTATTACCATTTAACGTGACGGATTGAATATAAATATTCTGCTCCGACACCTGCTCAGCTTTCACGGTAAAGATATTGCCGTTAGGTAAATTCAGCGCCACTTCTGGGAACATAGGGCTGCCAATTACATAGCGTTGATCGGCAGGGTTTACCGGATAGAACCCCATCGCAGTGAACACATACCAACTCGACATCTGGCCGTAGTCATCATTGCCACAAATCCCTTCAGGCTTATCGGTGTAACACACATCCACCACTTCCTTCAGCCACTTCTGGGTTTTCCAAGGCTGACCCACATAGTTGAAGAGGTATGGTGCATGGTGATCGGGCTCATTTCCTTGCACATACTGCCCTACCATACCGGTACTAAAGATCGGCAGCTCTTGATCGGGATCGGGGGTTGTCTCGAATAAATCATCCAAACGCTGGATAAAGGCTTCCTGACCCATCTTGTCGACAAGTCCTGCAATATCATGCTGAACATGCCAGAAATACTGCCAAGCATTACTTTCAGCAAAACCTGCCTCATAACGTTCTGGATCGAAATCCGATATAAAGTCACCGTTTTCTAGCCGTGGAACAAACCAGTCTCGGCTGCTGTCGTACTGGTTCTGCCAGTTTTTGGCCTGCTTGATAAAGTGCTGGAAGTCCGACTCTTTACCCAACGACTGTGCCATTTGCGCGATTGCCCAATCATCATAGGAATATTCCATTGCGCGTGATGCCGCCCAACCGTCGCCGCCCTCTTCTTCGCTATAAGGTACATAGCCCTTTTCACGATAGGCAACAATCTCGGCACGATCTGACGCCGCCGATGCCTTCATCGCTTCTAGTGCTAACTTAGGGTCAAAGCCTTCAATGCCTTTTAGCCACGCATCGGTAATCACAGGAACAGCGTGATAACCCAGCATCATGTTGGTCTCGTTGCCTTTCATTGACCACACTGGCAACAAACCCGTTTCCTCATAATGGGCCAGCATCGAATTGACCATATCACTTACCCTGTCTGGCTCAACCAGTGTCTGGAACGGATGGGTGGCTCGATAGGTGTCCCACAGTGAAAAAGTATCATAACGATCGAAACCATATGCGCGCTGGATTTGATGATCCGCACCTTTATAGCGACCATCGACATCTGAATGCAATGTCGGCCCAAGGTAAGAGTGATAAATCGCGGTGTAGAAGATCCGCTTTTTGGTCTCGTCATCACTGGTAACGGCCACTTTTTCTAGCTCGGTTTGCCATGCATCACGCGCGGCTTGTCGGGTATCATCAAAGTCCCAGCCTTTCAGTTCAGCATCGAGGTTTTTATAGGCGCCAGCAACATCCACCGATGACAGAGCGACTTTCACTAAAACTTCCGTTTCATCGGCACTGGTATCAAAGTTAAAGTAACCACGGGTTTTGGTGCTTTGTACTTCATTGCCACCAACAACCTGACCCGTCTCATCATCTTTCAACTCAAAGCCCGTCATGGGTTTCGAGAATTTAATCACGAAGTGTTCACGCTGATCGGCAGCCCAACCGGTTGAATAGCGATAACCTTCTAGGGTTGTCTCATCAACCACTTTGATCACTGTATCTGTCGGCGAGTCCCAGTTAAGGGCGTACCCCAAATTCAACACTACTTTAGAGTCGGCATCTTTAGGGAAGGTGTAGCGGTGAAAGCCAACGCGATTGGTCGTGGTCAGCTCGGCCTCAATACCATAATCATCAAGCATGACTTTGTAGAAGCCAGCCTCTGCCGTTTCGTTGTCATGGCTAAAGTGCGACGCTTCGCTGGTACCACGCATTTCATCCGAGCGGCTATTAAACGGCATCAATAAAATATCGTTGAGATCCCCAGCCCCCGTACCAGATAGCTGGGTATGACTAAAACCCACCAGCCTATCGTCATGGTAATGATAGCCACTGATGTAATCCCAGCCGCCTGTACCGTTATTCGGGCTTAATTGCACCATACCGTGAGGGACCGTTGCCCCCGGATAAGTATTGGCTAAACCGCCAGTGCCGATCATCGGATCAACATATTTGACTAAATCAACTGCCGGTGTCTCTTTGCCATCATCAGGATTGCTATTGCTGTCCGAATTACATCCGACCAAACCTATCGAGACAGCAACCGCTGCGGCAAGTAATGAACGTTTAAACATATAACCTCCAATGTAAATTTTGTTTGATTCGCATGCCGACGTTATTTGGCAGGTGCATCAGGCTTTTGGTTAGACATAACAAAGCTCAGCTGTCCGCCGGCGTAAATTTCGTCATGGCTAAAGGTGTTGTTGCTATCGAGTTTCTTACCATTGATGGTGACCGACTCGACGTAGATATTGTCGGGGCCGTTATTCTCAGCGGTAATGGTGAATAGCCCACCATCGACAGCCACCGTCATTTCATCGAACAGCGGGCGACCAATGGTATAAACCGGTTCGGCTGGGGAGATTTGATAGAAGCCCATTGCACTCATGATGTACCATGCTGACATCTGGCCAACGTCTTCATTACCTATCAAACCATCAGGGATCGGGAGGTAGAAAGTATCCATGACCTCGTCGATATACTCTTGTACCTTCCAAGGCTCTTCGGTGTAGTTGTAGAGATAGATAACATGATGATCGGGTTCATTACCGTGGACATACTGACCGATATAGCCCGTCATATCGCCCTGGCTAGTATCGGCGTCTGAATCGGCATTGAACAACGCGTTGAGGTTGGCAAGGAACGCTTGCTCTCCCCCCATGACTTCTTTTAGGCCGTCAATATCGTGTGGAGCAAACCACGTCCACTGCCATGTATTGCCTTCAGTAAAGTCTTCCCCTCGGTGCTCGGCTTTATATGGCCAGAAATAATCCAGCGGTGCGCCTTCACAATCATCGCCTTCACACGACGACATATTGTTAACCCAAGAACCATCGAGGTTCTTCGGTCGCATAAACCCTGTCGCACCGTATTGGCCATATTCACTCGGGTTATAATCGAAGTAGTTCTTGAACGCTTTCGACCGGTCGAGGTAACGAGTTTCTTGCTGTTTATCACCCGCTAAACGGGCTATTTGGGCAATACACCAATCGTAATAGGCGTTCTCTAGCCCATAAGAAACGGATTCATTAACAATGGTGTCGTAGATATCTGCGGGGTTGTTTTTAATGTCGGCTGGCACATAACCAAGATCTTCCTGATATTCGCCATGGCGGGTCATGACAATCCAGCGCTTATCACCGTTCCACGCATCCTGATACGGGATCCAATCACCAGTAATGCTCATGTCAAAGTTAGCACTGACTTCAGCCGCAGCCAATGCCAACTCATAATCTTGCTGGGTAAAGGCTTCTGGATATTTCACCATGGTATCGGCAATCACCGAGACGGCAGGGTACCCCACCATTTCGCCAGTATAGTCAGAATGCAATTCCCACTTCGGCAACACCCCACCGGTTTTAAATTTGTTTAGCAAATCATGAACATATTCAATGGAGCGCTCTTTATCGATGATGGTTTTTAACGGATGGGCCGCTCGGAAAGTATCCCACATCGAATACACCGAATAATTGGTAAAGCCTTCTTCGGCCTGATAGGCCTTCCCATCCATGCCTCGATATTGCCCGTCACTGTCTTGATAAACAAAAGGGGCAAAATAGGTGTGATAAACCGATGTGTAGAAGATGGTTTTCTCCGCTTCTGTCCCGCCTTTCAACTGGAATTTTTCCAGCACATCATGCCAAGCAACAGCCGCTTTATCTCGCACCTCATCAAATTCGAAGCCGGTAGTCTCCGCCGCAATATTGGCTTGGGCGCTATCCATGCTCAGGGGTGAAATCGCTACCTTCACCTGCAGTGCTTCGCTACCCTGACCAAAATTAAGGTGGGTGATCACATCGCGGCTATCCGTTATTTCAGTCGCCTCGGTTTGCACCCCTTCATTGAGTACCAGATACGACTCAAAAGGTTCGGAGAACTCAGCGTAAAAATACACCGTCTGGTACTGCGCCCACTCGTTACTTACTCGCATACCCGCAATCGCATTGTCACCGACAATTTTGAAGCTAATTTCGCGGCTATGGTTGCCCCACTCGCCCAATAGCTCATGGCCTAAATCAACCTTCACCTTACGATCTTGATCGTCAGGAAAATGATAGCGATGAAAAGCCACGCGCTTGGTTGCCGTTAGCTCGGTTTGAATTTGATTCTCGATTAAATCAGCCGAGTAATAGCCCGGTGTCGAAACCTCTGTACCTTTATCGATAGTCGCTACTCCGGCGTTAAAGCCGGTATAAGGCATGAAAGCAAAATCATTAAGATCCCCCTTACCCGCACCCGATATATGCGTGTTACTAAACCCCGAGATTCGATCATTGGAATAATGATAATCCGTTGGTGTATTGTCATCTTTGGCGCCATCGGGGCTTGGCTGGATCATCCCTTCTGGTACAACAGCCCCGGGGATCACATTTCCCAGCCCATCAGTACCGATAAACGGATCGACATATTGCAGTAAAGTCAGTGAGTCATCAGGCTGGGTTTTACTGTCGCTGCTACTGGAGTTACACCCCACCAGCCCAAGCGATAGAATAATGGCAGTCGCAATCAGCGTACGTTGAAACATGTTACCTCCATGAACATTTTCTTCAGATACAGCGATCCCTTACCGCTAAATCGAAACACCGAGATTTGGCAATACCTGAAGTTTTAAATAATTGACAACTCGCTAAGACGCGTAGTTGCAAGGATGTGTGAAAGCAGGCAAGAGAGTACTCCCTTGCCTGTTTGCTGCTACGTTAATCGTATATAGTTGCGTGCGTATATGGCTGCGTTAATTGTGTGTGGTTTAGTTAACGGGTTGCTGGTCGGTCATGACGAAACGCAGCTCACCACCAGGATAGATTTCGCTATGTGCGAAAGTGTTGTATTTATCCAACGGCTTACCGTTAATCGTCACCTCTTGCACGTAAAGGTTATCTGGGCCGTTATTTTCGGTGACCACTTTGAATTCACCTTCTGGCAGATGCACCGTTACTTCATCAAAGACAGGACGCCCGATAGTGTAAGTCGGATCTCCAGGAGTGATTTGGTAGAAGCCCATCGTGCTCATAATGTACCAAGCCGACATCTGGCCAACATCTTCATTACCAATCAAACCGTCAGGACCGTTGTGATAGAAGTCCTTATACACCTGATCCAAGTATTCCTGCGCTTTCCAAGGCTGATTGGTACGGTTGTACAAATAAATGACATGGTGCGATGGCTCATTACCGTGAACATACTGGCCAATGTAGCCTGTCATATCTTGCAAATCACCTTCGTTCGGCTCGGCATTAAACAGCTCGTCTAGCTTCTTATTCAGGCCATCAGCACCGCCCATCAATTCAGTGAGGCGATCCAAATCTTGCATCAATGTCCATTGCCACTGCCAAGCGTTACCTTCGGTAAACCAATAGTGATCGACTTTATACGGGTCAAACTCAGCTAACTTAGTACCAGTATCATCAACGGGAACGAAGAACTTCTCGACCGGATCCCAATGGTTTTGCGACCACGTACTACGATCCATGTACTTGTCATAGTTCTGGGTGTCGCCTGCCGCTTTCGCTATCTGGGCAATCGTCCAATCGTAGTATGACATCTCTAACGCATAAGAGACCGAGTTCCAGTTCGGCACATGGATAAACTGGTATTGCTCGTAATAGCTGTACTGACCCGGCATTACAGAAGCTAAAATATCATCGGGAATTTGCGGGAAATCTTCGGGATGGTAAGTCGAGCTTTCCGTTGCCGCTAATAACGCATCATTCGGGTCGACGTCCATACCTTTTACAATAGCATCGGCAATAATAGCGGTCGCGGGGTAACCTATCATGGTGCCGGTATAGCTTGAATGGGCTTCCCATTTAGGTAAGATCCCGGCATTCTTCTGCTTGCGGATCAAATCGTTAGCAAAATCTTCGGCACGCTGTGGATAGATAATTGTCTGTAATGGATGTACCGCCCGGAAGGTATCCCACATCGAGTAGATTGAGTAGTTGGTCAGGCCATCTTCTTCGCGAATAAAACCCAGTAAATCGCGGTATCGACCATCAACATCTTCAAACACAATGGGTGCTATTTGGCTGTGATAGAAGCCGGTGTAGAAGTTGGTTTTCTCTACATCACTGCCACCTTTTAGTCCAATGACAGACAGCTCTTTTGCCCAGGCATATTCAGCCTCTTCCTTGACCTTGGCAAAGTCGAAATCAGGAACTTCCTCTTCCAAGTTCAACTCAGCACCTTTCCAATCAACTGGCGAGATCCCCACTCGTACCTCGATTGGCTCATTACTTTCTGAACCAAAATCAAGATAGGCGGCTATTTCAGTATCAGTGCGGACTGCACCGTGTGGTAATGAACGCTCGGCATCATCTTGGTTTAACATAAATGCATTAGCAATCGGCGCTGAGAATTTGGCATAAAAGAAGATATTGTGATCTTTTACCCAAGAGCCACTGACCCGACGACCACGAATGGTGTAATCATCGACCACTTCAATTTTATTTAAGACACTTTCACCACCATTTGCTTGCAATGTATGGCCAATATCTAATTTAATTTTACGTTCGCTACCTTTAGGGAAAGTATATTTATGAACACCCACCCGTGTTGAGGCTGTTAATTCCGCCTCGATATTCGATTTATTTAACTTAACTTTATAATAGCCGGCCGATGCCTCTTCAGAGGCTTTATCGAATGTATTTTCCTCGGCATTACTTTCGTCGGTATATGGCAAGATAAGAATATCGCCCAAGTCCGTTACACCAGTACCGCTGAGGTGAGTGTGGCTAAAGCCATAGACCGGAATATCCTTATCAATAATCTCATCCTTTTCATAATCACTGGCATCATGATAACCACTGGCAGAGTGCCAGCCATCCAGTGTGGTATCTGGGCTTAACTGCACCATGCCTTGAGGCACCGTCGCCCCCGGGAAAGTATGGCCAGAGCCCGCAGTACCGATGAACGGGTCAACGTAATTCAGTATTTCCATATCAACGACAATCTCATTATCTTTGTCGTCGGTACTATTGCCACTATCGGAGTTACACCCGCTCAAACCTAGCGCTAAAGCAATTGCCAATGGTATATATTTCTTTTGGAACATAATGCCACCTTATATAGCTAGAATTTATTATTGATAAAACAACAAATCAGCTAATTTATTATTAATTTGTATATCGAAACGATATTGGATTATCTGACATTTATTATTCGTTAATGGCACTTGGGGATATATAGGATAATTTACGCATTCACTATAAATTTGTAACCACCCCAAAAGGCTGTGAGTAATCTCTCATTGGCTTATGAACTCAAAACAAATAAAAACACCTCCGCAAAGGAGGTGCTCTATTTAATGATTTTTTAATGCAATTAACTTGCTGGCTTTTTATCAGTCATGACAAAGCGCAATTCGCCACCCGCCACGATATCACTGTGATTAAAAGTCCAACCTTCAGCCAACGTATTGCCATTAATGGTCACGCTCTGTACGTACTTATTGGCAGGACTATTGTTCTCGGCAATAATCGTGAATGTCCCGTCTGGTAAGTTGATTTCAACCTTGTCAAACAATGGACGACCAATGGTATATTCAGGGATCCCTGGTGTAACCTGATAGAAGCCCATCGCACTGAGTACATACCACGCCGACATTTGACCCACATCTTCATTTCCTATTAAGCCGTCAGGTGTTGGAGTGTAAAACTCTCGCATTACCCTATCTAAGTACTCTTGAGTCTGCCACGGCTCATCAGTACGGTTCCATAGGTAGACAATATGGTGTGATGGCTCGTTGCCATGCAAGTACTGCCCGATAAACCCTGTCATATCCGGAAGATCTTCACCACTGGTTGATTCATCGGCTTTAAACAGAGCATCAAGATCTTGCTTGAACCCTGCTTTACCGCCCAATAGCTCTTCTAACTTATTAAAATCATGAAATGTTTGCCACTTCCACTGCCAAGCATTGCCTTCAGTGAAAGCAAACTCATCGACATGATACGGGTCGAACTCATCTTCCCCTTCCGGTAAGTTAAATGAACCATCAGAATTAAGGGCGCGGAAGAAGCGAGTCTCAGCGTCCCAATACTTCAGGTAATGCTCAGAGCGATCAAGATACGTCTGCTGGGTGGCACTATCACCGGCTAATCGTGCAATCTCCGATACTGCCCAGTCATAGTATGAATATTCGATGCCGTATGATGCCGAGTTCCAATAGCCATATGGGACAAAACCATCCTCAATGTTTGCCTTCATCTGCAAGTCCTGCACATAGGCCAACGTATTCTGATCCCAATCAGGGAAGCGGGATAAGTCGTAAGTCGTCGTTTCCTTCACCGCATGCAAAGCATCGTTGATGTCGATATCAAAGCCTTTTGTCAGCGCATCGGCAATGATTGAAACCGATGGGTAACCAATCATGGTGCCAGTGTAGTGGCCGTGCAGCTCCCATTTTGGTAATAAACCACCATCTTTCTGTTTGCGGATCAAGTCGTTGACATACTGCTCAGCTTTATCTGGATGAATAATGGTTTGTAACGGGTGGAATGCTCGGAACGTATCCCACATAGAATAAACGGTATAGTTCGGGGTGCCGTCTGCCTGCTTGATGGTTTTTGCCGGATCCATAGCCCGATATTGACCATCAACGTCTTGGAAGATCATCGGGGCAATTTGGGTATGATACATCGCGGAATAGAAATTGGTTTTTTCAGTTTCCGTTCCTCCCGAGATTTCTACAGTACTTAATTCATCAGCCCAAGCTTTTTCAGCAGCATCATGTACCTCTTTAAACCCCCAGTTTGGCACTTCAGATTCAAGGTTGAGTTGTGCTCCTTCCATGCTCGTTGGTGAAATCGCCAGTTTAATTTCCAGTGGTTCATTACTTGGCTCAAATTCAAAATATGACACGACCTCTTCAGCTTCGATATTGACGTTATTCAGCACATCGTCAAACTCGACGCCATCAGCGACGACTTTATTGGAAACAATAGGGGCAGAAAACTTCGCATAGAAATACACGCTTTGGTTTTTCGACCAAGAGTCACTTTTTCTATGGCCTCTAACGGTGTATTCATCAATTATTTCCAGTTCATTGAATAATGACTTATTCCCCCAGCTTTTATTTAACGTATGCGCTAGGTCTAATTTAATTGAAGGTTTTCCGCCGTACTTAAATTGGTATTTATGGTAGCCAACACGCGGTGAAACCGTCAGCTCTGCTTTTATTTCATCACGATTCAACTCAACAGAGTAATAGCCCGGCGTTGCCTTTTCATTACTTTTATCAAACGTGTTGTAACGGCTATTTTCATCATTGGTGTAAGGCAAAATAAGAATATCACCAAGATCCGTGATCCCCGTGCCACTTAAATGCGTATGGCTAAAACCATAAACAGGAATATCTTCAGTGGTGCCATCATCAAAATAACCCGCAGCCGAGCCCCAACCTTCCATTGTTGTATCAGGACTTAGCTGTACCATACCTGATGGAAAAGCCGCCCCAGGGAAAGTGTGTCCATCTAGCCCTGTACCAACAAAAGGATTAACGTAATCTAGCACTTTGTAATAGTCTGGACGCTCATCAACCTTACTGTTGTCATCGCCATTAGAATTACATCCGGTTAAACCGATAACACCGGCCACCGACAGTGCCAATAGTGCACGTGTAAACATAGATACTCCTAATAAAATAGATTCCCAATATTGTCGAAATTATTAAGTTTGCATTGGGTTTGAATTATCATTAGAAATTCTATCGAGGGGACACGTTTAATTTAATACGACTTTTAATTCATTTACTGGACTTTATTACCTTATATAGACAATTGTGTTGGCGATCTCAATTCACAGTAAATTTCATCAGTCTTTATGTATTGGAATAAAAATCACATCGTCAGCCATTAGGCACAATTTTCCTATAAAGCGCACAAATATCCACTATTAACCCTTTTCCTATTCACGATAATAACTATGTACGCATTTCATTGAAAAATTATAACGATAAATATCCCTACCTTTTATTTCTATTACCAATAGGTCTGATATGTTTAATAAGCACATTCTAGCAATTACGCTTTCAGCCGCTTTAGCATCACTCGCTGGCTGTAACTCTGACAATAACCAAACCGATGATGGAAAAACCCAGCCTACCAACGTCCTTGAGTATGTTGACCCCTTTATTGGCACCGGATTTAATGGCCATACTTTTCCAGGTGCTGTCGTGCCGGAAGGGTTTGTCCAATTAAGTCCCGATACCCACCTTACCGGCTGGCACTCATCCAGTGGTTATCACTATGATGACACCACACTCTATGGCTTTAGCCACACTCACTTAAGCGGTACAGGCATTGGTGATTTAGGTGATATCTTGTTTATGCCTTACAGTCAGGATGATCAGCACCAAGAGTCTGAATTTCAAAAATCGAACGAGCATGCAACAGCTGGTTACTACCAAGTTACACTCGATAACTCAGGCATTGAAGCAGAGCTCACCGCAACCCCACGTGTTGGTCTCCACCGTTATCACTACCCTTCCGGTCAACCACAAAAACTGAAAATCGATCTTGGTCATACCTTAAACGAAGACTGGGGCGGCGTTAGCCTAGAAAATGAAATCACTTTCATTGATGACAAAACGGTGATTGGTAAGCGGATCAGTGGCGGCTGGGCAGCTGATCAGCATGTGTATTTTGTCGCAACGTTCTCGTCTCCGATCAAGCAGTTTCAAATCACAGATGAAGGGCAAGATATTGGCGGTAATACCGGTAATGGTAAAAAGATCGTGGCCTTTATCGAATTTGAACCCAGCAATGAGCCGTTGGAAATCAAGGTGGCATTATCCCCAGTAAGTACAGCTGGCGCTGAAGCCAACTTAGCGGTAGAAGCAGCTGATATCAATTTTGATCTTGCTCACCAGCAAGCCGAGCAACGTTGGGAAGAGAGCCTTGACCCGTTCCACATCCAAGGCGGCAGCGACGGTCAAAAGACCATTTTCTATAGTGCGCTCTACCACACTAAATTAGCGCCAATGATCCACCAAGATGTGGATGGTCAGTACCGGGGAATGGACAAAGCGATTTATACCAACCCAGAAGGACAAACCAATTATACGGTCTATTCAATGTGGGATACCTTCCGCGCCTTACACCCATTGAAAACCATTACCGAGCCCAACCGTGCCGTGGAGTACGCACTCAACTTGGTCGAGAAGCAGAAAGAAGGCGGCCTATTACCTAAGTGGGAGCTACACAGCAACTACACTGGTACCATGGTGGGCTACCCTGCTGTTGCCATTATTGCTGATGCGATGATCAAATACCCTGACGCTTTCACCCAACAGCAAAAGCTTGAGGCACTCGAAGCCGGTATTGCCAGCTCGACATGGCACCCTGAAGATTTTCAGCACTGGGATCAAGACTTGCTCAATAAAGTCATGACTCCACACATTAAATACATTGAAGATATCGGCTATGCACCCGCCGATGAAACTAACGAATCGGTTTCTTACGGACTGGAAAATGCCTATTACGACTGGTGTATTGCTCAAATTGCCAAGTTAGCGGGTAGCGATCCTGCTTATAACAAATACATGGAGCGGTCAAAAGGTTACCAGCGCTATTTCGATTTCAATCCCGCAGAGTATACCGAGCATAGCGCCACTGGCTTTATGCGCCCGGTAATGTTGGATGGCAGCTGGCGTACGCCTTTCGACCCTTACAATGCCGAACATGAGACTGGTGACTATACAGAAGGAAATGGCTGGCAATGGACATGGTTCGCCCCACATGACATCAATGGGTTGAAGTCAGTAATGGGGGGAGAAACGGCCTTCCGAGAAAATCTTGATGCCTTATTCAATGCAGAGGAGCAAGAAGGCACCAGTGATATGACAGGGCTAATAGGCCAGTATGTCCATGGTAACGAGCCGGACCAACATGTGCCTTATCTATATAACTACACCACGACGCCTTGGAAAACCCAAGAATATGTCGATCAAATACTGGAAGAGTTCTACCTTGCCAGCCCTGAAGGGATTGTCGGCAACGAAGATGTGGGGGCGATGTCGGCCTGGTATGTCATGAGCTCGTTGGGCTTTTATCAAGTCACGCCAGGCAGCACAACTTACACCATAGGCCGCCCACTGTTTAATGAAGCGACGATACCTGTTGAAGGGGGTAAATTTACGGTTACCGCTGAGAATAATAGCCCCGACAACCTCTATGTTGAATCGGTCACCATCAACGGAAAAGCACTGACTAAGGACTTGTTCTTTGACCACAGTGAGTTTAAACCCGATGGCAACCTGCACTTTGTCATGACTTCAACTCCGCCGCAGCTCTAAATGTAGCGGCATCGTTTATCTCTACCAACGCGCGCCTCAGCCCTTGCTGTGGCGTGCTTCCCCCCAGCGTTCTCACAAGAACCTTAAAAACACTCATCTTTTCTAAGGAAGGAACCCATGTCCAGACGATCTGTATTACCGACAATTCAAATCATGAAAACTGCGCTGTTTGCAGCCACATTAGGCATTGCGAGCCTAGGGCTAACTGGTTGCAACAGCAGTAGTGATAATAGTGATTCAGAAACCACCTCAAACACCGAGCTGATTGGTCACTTTTTTGGTATTTTCGACGACAATTGGGACAAAAGACTTCGAGAGGACACCCCGTTCGATAAAATGGACTTTGTTTATATCGCTTTTGCCCATCCTTACGATGAAGATGGCGACGGTATTTATGAGCTTGGCTATGAGAACGCTCACCAAGAAGCTCCATTTACCGATCAAGAGCGAATCGATCAAATTGTTACTCTTGCTCGTGCTAAAAACCCTGATATCAAGCTGCTTATCTCTGAAGGTTGGAGCATGCAAGACTACTGGAAAAGTGCTCAAGACCCTGAAGTCTTTGCTGAAAGCGTCATTACGATGATGCGCGCCCATCAACTCGATGGCTTTGATATGGATTATGAAATAGGGACCGACCCGATTAATCTAAGCCAATTTACGGATCTGGTTTTAGCATTAAGAAAGCGCATCGATCTCGCTACCATTGAAGATGGACGCAGCGATAACCCTTACCTGCTGACCATCACTCCGGATCACACCTCACTCGACGTTTGGGATGGAAAGCTGGTTAACCAGCACTTTGACTATATCAATCTACAAACTTACTGGGGTAACCGCTTCGAGTTCATTGACCAATTTGAGGAAACTGGCATCGAGGTATCAAAAATGCTAATCGGCCTTGCCAGTGAGAGCTATGACCGTCCAGCTGATGCGCCAGCAGCCTTTGTCGATATAGCTAAAGAGCGCGGGGCACGCGGCGTTTTTGCTTGGCGACTAGACACTGACAGCTTGGATCAACAAGGCACGCCTCACTACACCATAGCCAAGGAAATGTGGCAGTTAATGGGGAGAGACAACACCCAATAAAGCTTACTCGCTCTTGCCCTCTTCGCCAGATAACACGTTAAGCTCATTAGGTTATCTGGCCTTTCTCCACGTTCTTCTTTACTTAAATGCGATCTCTATCACGCTTGTTTATGGCGGTTACAAATGTCCAGTAAAGGGTTGATTTATCTTCTACCGCCAGAGGATGTAACTTCTTAATATGTCAGCATCAACATTAAAAAGTTCATGACAGGAGATACACAATGAGAGTGGTCGCAATAACAGCTTGTCCGACAGGTATTGCCCATACTTATATGGCCGCCGATAAGCTGACCGAAACAGCGAAAAAGCTCGGTATTAGCATCAAAGTTGAAACTCAAGGTGCGATGGGTATCGAAAACCGCCTCAGCGAACAAGATGTCCAGCGAGCCGATGTAGTGGTGCTTGCCGCTGACATCAATATCGAGCATAGCCACCGCTTTAAACAACAACGATGCCTTGAAGTCACCATCCAAGATGCTCTCCAGCATCCAAGACGTATTTTCTCTCAATGTCAGCAAATGCTAGCGCATAACAAGTAAGGCTTTCACCATGAAACAAGCAGTCCAATTTCATTGCACCTTACCTAACGGTATTCACGCGCGCCCTGCGAGCCATTTAGAAAAACAATGCAACGCCTTTAAATGTCAGATCACGTTACTGAATCACCGTAATGGCAACACTGGCGATGCCAAAAGTGTGCTGGCTCTCGTCGCAACAGATACACTGTTAAACGATGAGTGCACACTGTCATTTGAAGGGGAAGACAGCCAGCAGGCTCACGATGCCCTTAACTTATACATCCATCAAACGTTCCCACACTGCGATGAAGCGCTGGATAGCCCCAAAGAGACAGGATCGATCACAGTACCTCAGTCTCTTTTACGCCATGAACCAACATTGGTGCACGGCAAACGACTCGCACCTGGCATTGGTTGTGGTCAGCTCCTGTCTTTCAAAGCCATCGATCTAGAGCAGTTTGCAACAGACCTATGTCACGATGAACAAACTCGCTTTGAACAGGCACACCTGCAAGTTTCAGCCAAGCTTGAGCAGGCAGTTAAGCAAGCAAGTCACCACGAAGAAGACATTATCAACGCTCATCTTTCTATCCTCAACGATACAAGCTTTTTGGGTAGCATTAAGACGATGTTGGCTTCTCACTCGACGGCCAATGCTATTTTGGCAACGGTAGAAAATGTCTCAGCGCAATTAATGCAGTCTTCCAGCGCCTATCTTCGCGAGCGTGTGATAGACATAAAAGATGTCGCATTACAGTTATTAACAGCCGCTTATCCTCTCATTGAATGTAACAACGAATTTATACTGACCGAACCAAGTATCGTCATTGCTAACGATTTGACCCCAAGTCAGTTCCTCGGCCTTGATAAGGAATACCTAAAAGGATTAATACTGACCCACGCAGGCAGCACATCGCATACGGTCATTTTAGCCCGTGCCTTTAACATCCCAACATTATCAGGGATCGAAGCAAAACAATGTGGGGAAGCACTCGAGCAGACAGTTTATCTTGATGGCGACCTTGGTATGGTTGCCTTAAAGCCAAACCATGGCGTTCAAGGTTATTTCAACCGCGCCATGAACCTGAGCCAAGCAAAAAAAGAGCAACAGCAAGCCTTTGCCAAGCTGCAGGCATCCACCATGGATGGCCACACAATAGAAGTTGCAGCCAACATTGCTTGTGCCATCGAAGCACCTGCCGCCTTTAACAATGGTGCCGAAGGCGTCGGTTTATTCCGCACCGAAATGCTGTTTATGGATCGTAATCAAGCGCCTGATGAAGAAGAGCAACTCGGTCATTACCGTGATGTACTCACCGCAGCCGATGGCAAACCTGTCATCATTCGCACCATGGATATCGGCGGGGACAAGCCCATCGATTACCTCAACCTACCCGACGAAAACAACCCGTTTTTAGGCTACCGTGCGGTACGTATTTACCCGCAGTTTATTTCACTGTTCCATACTCAATTACGCGCGATTCTACGTGCATCGGTACATGGAAAAGCAAAAATCATGATCCCGATGATCCAAAGCATCGAAGAGATTCGCTGGGTGAAAGAACAACTCGCGCTTGTTAAGCAGGAGCTCACCAAAGAAGGCTTAAGCTATTCAGACACTATCGAGCTGGGCATTATGGTCGAGATCCCTTCGGTGGCCTTCATCGTTGATCAGTTCTGTAAAGAGGTTGATTTCTTCAGCATCGGCTCAAACGACATGACCCAATACCTGTTAGCGGTTGATCGCGACAATAACGGTGTTGCCCACCTCTACAACAGCTTGGCACCTGCTTTCCTGCGTATGCTAAAACAAGTTGTCACAACCGCACATCAGCATGGTCGCTGGGTTGGGCTATGTGGTGAGTTGGGTGCCGACAGCAAAGTACTTCCGCTTCTTGTTGGAGCCGGACTTGATGAAATCAGCATGAGTGCGCCCAAAGTGGCCGCAACCAAAGCGTCGCTCAGTACGCTTAACTACTCATCCTGCCAAGCATTGTTCAATCAAGCTTGTGATTGCTCGACCATTAGCGACGTTGAGGCTCTACTTGCTCAAGCTAATGCCCAGCAGGCAGCGAAGCCGCTATTGGCGAAAGAATGTGTATTTAAACATGCCGAGTTTGCCAATAAAGAAGAAGCTATTCAGGCTTTGGTGGGCAATTTAGGCATACACGCCAGAACAGGCGATGCTTACAAACTAGAAGAAGACATCTGGGCACGCGAAGCGGTGTTTTCGACTGGTCTAGGACATGGATTTGCGATTCCACATACCAAATCTGAACATATTCACCATTCCAGTATCAGCATCGCTCACCTCGATACCCCCATTGATTGGCAGTCTGACTCTGGTGACGTCGATTTCATTATCATGCTCACGCTAAATAAAGAGCATGGCGATCAGCATATGAAAATTTTCTCTGGCCTTGCACGTAAACTGATCCACCAGAGCTTTCGCGATAAACTCCGAGCGGGCCATAATGCTGACGAGATAATTGCCATTCTTGAAGAAGAACTGGCTATCTAAAACGACTAATACCCATTGAGTGGATATCTCCCCCCCTTACTGTCCACTCACTCCCAAGCCACTTTAATTCGATCTTATCGGATCAATTAAAGTGGCTTCTCTTTTATGCAGACATGAACCAACCTCACATATCAAGCTTGTTTTATATTGATACTCAATTAGCCTTATTCGTATAAGGGATATCTTGCTTTTATATATAAATAACTTTCATGCTTATCAATAGCATAAAATACAGACTCCCTTCATGTAATTGCCTGCGTCGTATTTCAGGTTTTCATTCATTTAATGACCCCTACCCACTCATTAGTTTCATTAAATAAGGGAATACAATAATGAAAATAGTCACTCTACTCACTCTCTGGGTCTGTGCTTTAAGCAGCTTTACCGCTGGCGCAGCATCCATGGCTTCGCAACAAGAGCAGCTTGCAGTCCAAGGTAATCAAGCGCTCGAAAAGATCTTTACCGCAGCAGAGGCTGCAGGCATTACCGAGCTTGGTGATTGCTCGTATAGTTGCAATGGTCACCCCAGCTGGGACCCTATTGCAGGGTACTATTTTGTGGAGGTTGATGGTGTAAAAGTGTATGTACGCTATGGCGCTCCGGTGCGCTACTCTACTCCTATCTACCGTAGCGAAGGGGCGCAAACTGACTTCTTCACCCAACTTGCAGGCATCGACCCGAGTACCTTTAATTCAGGGGTTATTCGACAAGATAAATGGCCTGACTACTTCATTGATAATTCCCTTGATCCTTCTCTGGCAACTCAGGCAGAAAATACCCATACGGGATGCTTTATTGCCTATCAACCGGTCAACGGTCTGTCGCCAACAGCCTCTTTCTATGCGGTGACAGACAACTGCCCCGATCCAATGGAGGCTGCAATAGAAACAGGGAATGCACTGCTGATCCCTGATCGTGAAACGGCATTACAAAGTATTTTGGACGAAATTGAAGTCAACCGTCACCGTTATTTGGACGCAAAGGTCGCACTCTTTAACCTAGCAGAAGACGGGCAAGCTAAGCCCGATGGCAGCAGCCTAACCCAAATTACGTGGGATCCCACCCATGATGCCAGCACATTTGTCCCCACCTATGGTGTCAACGAAGCCGTTCTAATGACTAATGATGTCTTCGTCTCGGGCAAAACCGTCTACGAAAAAGCGATTGGGGTTATTGGAGAAACTGCGTCAGCGAAATACATGATCCTTGGGTCTAATCCAATGCGAACATGGCAACGAGGCTTTGAAACCAATGAGCAAACTCAGCAGTTTATGGCCAACAGTATTAGCTGGCTGACAGGAAAAGCCACCTCTGATATCACAACAAACGGACTCAATGTTGTCATTGCTCAAATGGAAAATGGGTATTACTTCCCCGACGAAAGTGCGACCCGAAATTGGTTAGATAATCGCTACCCAGACACGATAACCTACAACCCAGCACGAAGCTGTAACGGTACCGAGCTCGCAAGCTGTATTAGTACTAACACTGATTTGATCATCATCTCGCAATACTTGCGTTCTGGTGAAGACGCTGAACAAATTACCGAGCAGATCGAGCTTGCCCAACAAAATGGGATACCGGTGCTCTATCTTCACCATGATGGTAACCAGACCGAATTGGGCAAAGCATTGTTCAATGCATTTGATGTCAGCTATGAGTGGGATAATTATTGGAAAAAATTGGGGCTTAATTACTTTGATATCACAGCGTCAATTGGCACGCTTCCGGTCGATGTTGCTAAGGTGCAAACCCTTATCCAACATTTTCTCGATAGCAGCTTCACTATCGACCTAAGCCAATGTAATTCAAGCTGCTCTAATTTAGCTAACTTCAAGGCAGAGTTTCAAGAAGCGACAACCGTTATTCGCAACATGGCCAATAGCTTTGATAGCAACAAGGTTAATCTCTTTGAACTGCCTGATTTACGTTACCAAAAACTATTAATTTTATTAGCCGATCACTTCCGTCAAACTATCGTGTTCCCCATGAACATGAAAACAACCGATACCACCACGTTCTTGCAATCCTATTATGCTGACCATGTTATTTATAACTATCGCCCGCTGAACCCAACCCAGTTAGATCTTGGCAACTTCAGCCGAAGTAGTTTTAGTCATATCACTCCAAGCAATCGCACGGTTGAGCTATTGAGCAAGGCCAATTTCCAATCTGCGGGTGTGTACGCACTGCCGGGACAGACGTTTACGGTACGTCGCATCGACTCACAATCAGCAGCAACGACAAGCATCTTTGTCAATTCCCTGCGTTCCGGTGCCTCCAAGCCATTCTCATCAGGTGGCTATATTCGACCTAAATATCTGCAGTCGCAGCATATTAACGTATTACCCGGTGAAACCATTGAATTCACCTCCCCTTATGGTGGCCCAGTCCAGATTGGCTTTGGTGGTGAGCACAAGCTTGCTGTTGAGTTTGAATTTACCAATATCGGTCGCCACCCTCATTGGCGTAGCGAAAGTGACAATGTATTCTTCGAGCAAGCATTCGAACAAGGCGACTATGATTGGGTTGAAGTCGCTACACCTTACTTCGAAGTCCATTCTACCCTCTCGAAAATGAAAACCACGTTGTCCAATACCAACTGGCCAACGCCACTTAAGCTATCACAAGCTATCAATGCCTACATTCATGATTACCCTCATATACTCGCAGGGTTTAAAGGTGATGGGGTCTCGGTGATCCCAGAAATCCACGACTTTGCCGCACAGCAGGGGTGGGCCATCAATACGCTTGATATCGTCAAACATATGAACGCCGATCAACCAACCTGTGGTTATGGTTGTTCAGGTAACCCCTACGATGCTGGTTGGTCATTTAATCCCGTCGGTCATGGTGATATCCATGAACTTGGGCATGGACTAGAAAAAGGACGTTTCCGTTTTAGTGGCTGGGAGGGACATGCCAGTACCAACCCTTATTCCTATTACTCAAAGTCACAATTTTTCAAAAATACCGGCCAAGCCCCAAGCTGCCAGAAGCTGCCCTTTAAATCGATGTATGAAACATTGCAAGTCGCACAAACCCAAGATGACCCGTTTGCCTATATGCAGCAAGCAAGCCTAACCGGCTGGAATTATGGGGTTGGGATGTATGTACAAATGATGATGGCAGCACAAAACCAAGGCGAGTTAACCGATGGTTGGCACTTACTCGCGCGATTACACATGCTCGAGCGTGAGTTTAACCAAGCCAAAAAGAATGAAACTGACTGGCTACTAAAACGGGATTCATTGGGTTTTAGCCACTATAACTACGACGAAATTAAATCAATTGCGAACAACGATTGGCTTGCCGTTACCATTTCATTCGTTACCCGCTTAGATTTTGCTGACTACCTCACTATGTGGGGCATCGACATCACTGAAAAAGCCATACAGCAAATTTCTCAACATGGTTATGCCGCTGTACCACGTGAGTATTACAAAGCCGACGGGAATGACTATTGCCTCGGACTCGATAAACCCACACTGGCTATTAACGGCTCTATGCGCTGGTCTGGCATCGACCCTGGGAACGACATCGATGTCGCGTTAAATAAGCCGACAACAATTTCCAGTTACTATAACGAAAGTAAATACCCTGCCAGCCACGCTGTCGATGGCCTATCATCTACCTTTGTCCACTCACAACGCGGTAGCAATGAGTGGCTCGAAATCGACCTAGAGGCAGACTACAAGCTAAACGCTATTTTGCTGACCAACCGCACGGACTGCTGTCAGTCACGAACGCAAAACAGTGAAATTGTTTTACTCGACGCGGCACGTAACCCGGTTTGGACATCAGGGCCACTTGGCGTGAATGACGAATGGTTAATTGATGTGCCTTCAGAGCTATCAACTCGTTATATCCGTTTCGAAGCATCAGGTGAGTATGTCAACTTTGGCAATATTGCTGCTTACGAATAGCCCTTAGGAATTGGGGCGGCTTCAGTCGCCCTGTCTTTTTGCCCAATTCCACTCCTGCTATCTCTTTCCTATGCTAAAACACCTCGCCACATCCGTTACAACACAATAAACGTGCAAGAAACACTCACAACTTTGAGCGACCTCCGATACTCAACCTGCATCTTATGGTTATAATTCAAACAATTGTTTAAAAGGAATTAGAGAATGTTGCGCTACAAAACCATGGTAGGTGTAAATAAGCAGCTAAATAAGCTCATTGCTATAGGCTTTCCTCAATTAGAAGTGGGGACTGACAGCATCTTAAAAGCCGGTGAGCTGATTGCCTCGGCAGGGGCAACAAAAGTCCTGATTGTCACCGATAAAGTGATCGGTTCGATGGATATGACCACGACACTGTGCAACTCATTGAAAGAAAAACAGCTAAATTTTTTTATTTTCGATGACGTAACACCCAACCCAACCATCGCCGCGGTGGCCATTGGCGCTGAGTTTTACCACCAGCACGGCTGTGATGCCATCATTGCTATCGGCGGAGGCTCTCCCATTGATTGCGCCAAAGCCATTGGTGCTAAAGTGGTCCGTAACCGTCCTGTGCGTACTCTTGCGGGTAAGCTAAAAGTACGCAAGAAACTACCGCCTTTCATGGCAATCCCGACCACAGCAGGCACAGGCTCAGAAGCCACTGTCGCTGCAGTTATTTCTGACCCTGCAGCTCGTCAAAAATTCGCTATCGTCGATCCAGCACTGCTACCCGACTTTGCCATCATCGATCCAACTCTCATGGTTGGCTTGCCGCCACATATTACCGCCGCAACAGGTATGGATGCGCTGACACATGCAATTGAAGCGTATATCGGCACCTATCACAGCCCATTGACCGATGAGTTTGCGGTTAAAGCCGTTGAGAAAGTATTTAACTACTTGCCTGAAGCGTATGAAAACGGGACGAACCTAGAAGCTCGTGAGAAAATGGCGGTAGCATCATATGAGGCAGGCTGTGCCTTTACTAGGGCATATGTCGGTTACGTACATGCTTTTTCCCATCAACTGGGCGGGATGTACCATATTCCCCATGGGCTAGCCAATGCCGTGTTGCTACCCAAAGTTTTGGCGTTTTTATACCCAGACTGTAAACATCGGCTTGAAGCATTAGCTAAGGTAGTCGGCGTCAATAGTGGCAGAGAATTTGTCGAAGCGGTTGCTGGCTTGAATAAGCAGCTTAATATTCCAGAAACCTTTCCGGAATTAGTTGCCGACGATATCCCATTGATCACGCAACGAGCATTGGCAGAAGCACATGGTACCTACCCTGTTCCGGGTTATATGGTGCAAGAACAAGGTGAGCAGTTATTGCGGCAATTTTTGGTCTCGGTCGAAAATAGTGCACACATCGCTGAACATTAGCCAGTAAAAACTCAAAATGAAAAGCCGCACGAATCAGTGCGGCAGCTTTACAAGATCCCTTTGCGTTATCAACAGTCAGGTCGGCTTAACAACCGCTTTCACCTTTTTAAATCCACTCACAACGACTAACACCGCGGCACCACTTGCCAAGCCCACCGCCGCATTAATTACTGCGGGTAACAACATGATGCTCCCCGGTATCATCGACATCTTAATGACAAAATGCTCGATCATAATGTGCGAGTGGGGAATGCTATGAACCACAATACCACCGCCAACCAAAAACATTGCAATTGTGCCTACCACGGCCAGTGTTTTCATGAGGTAGGGAGCTGATTTGATTAGGCCGTTGCCAAGTGTTCGCTTGAATGAATCAGCGATACTGTTCTTGACCAAATACAAACCCAAATCATCAAGCTTTACAATACCAGCCACCAAGCCATAAACCCCAATGGTCATCAGTAGGGCTATCACACTCACCACCAGCACTTGGGTGAGCATTGGGGCTGACTGTACTGTACCCAGAGCAATGACGATAATTTCAGCCGACAGTATAAAATCCGTTCGGATCGCGCCTTGAATTTTCTTTCGTTCAAATTCAACGATATCTTCAGCCGCGTCCATTTGCTCCAATACACTAGACTCTTCAAGTTTGGGTGGATGTAAGATTTTATCAATGACCTTTTCAAACCCCTCGTAGCACAAGAATAAGCCACCAAGCAGCAACAAAGGGGTAATTAGCCAAGGGGCAATAGCGCTAATCAATAAGGCGGCAGGCACCAAGATAAGCTTATTGCGAAACGAGCCTTTCGCTACCGCCCACACCACCGGAATTTCACGTTCAGCACGCACCCCCGATACTTGCTGGGCATTCAACGCTAAATCGTCACCCAGTACGCCAGCAGTTTTTCGCGCTGCCACCTTGCTCATGACTGCAACATCATCGAGCACTGTGGCGATATCATCTAATAATGTTAGTAAGCTCGCTCCTGCCACAGCCCCTCCCGTTTATTCTTAAATTACTCACCTAACCTTAGTGAAAGAAAGCATTTTTGCCGACTTACAGCAGAGAAAATGTCGACCAACTCGCAGCAAATGCAATCCTCCGCTAAGCTTTTTAACTAGAGTCTGACGACCAATATCAAGTTTTACCTGTTTTTTTACAGGCTTTTTGGGATCTTGTTTTAGCCATTATCACGGAAGCGACCTAACCAATAATAAGGCGCAAATCTATGGCAATTGCCATTGCCCTGATAGTGATCGTAATTGCATCCATTGCTTTCCATTTCTGGAGTCCATGGTGGTTGACACCTGCGGCATCCAACTGGGGAGAAATTGATGACGCCTTTACCCTTACCCTTGTCATTACTGGTGCCTTCTTCATTGTGATCAACTTGATGATTGCATGGTTTGTGATCCGCTATCGCCATAAAGAAGGACGAAAATCTGTTTATCAACCTGATAATAAAAAGCTTGAAGCTTGGCTGATCGGGCTCACTACTGTTGCCATTATTGGGTTACTTGCGCCTGGGCTTGTTGTGTATGGCAAATTTGTCACCGTGCCTGATGACGCCAAAGAATTTGAAGTAGTTGGTGAACAATGGAAATGGAGTTTCCGTTTTCCCGGTGAGGATAATAAGCTGGGACAGTCACACATTCGCTTTGTCAGTAGCACCAACCCACTCGGCCTTGATCCTGATGACCCTGCCTCAAGCGACGATAAAATCATATTAAGCCCAGAGCTACATCTGCCACTCTATACACCACTGAAGGTATTACTTCGTTCTAAAGACGTATTGCATGATTTCAATGTTCCGCAATTTCGCGCCAAGATGGACATGGTACCCGGCACCATCACCTACTTTTGGTTTACCCCAACCCAGCGCGGCACCTTCGATATTCTTTGTGCAGAGCTTTGTGGCGTAGGCCACTTTAATATGCGTGGCAGAGTGGTGGTTGAAGATGATGCCGGATTTGGCCGCTGGCTTGCCAAGCAACCAACGTTTGCGGAAACACAGCAGCCGCAAGCTGCTGGTACAACAGACCTGGTGGGACTAGGTAAAACCTTATCAGAAGTGAATGGTTGCATCGGTTGCCATAGCCTAGATGGTAGGCCCGGTGTAGGGCCAAGTTGGCTGGGATTGTATGGCAAAACCGAACGGATGTCGGATGACGCCGAAGTACTCGTGGACGATGCTTACCTACGTGTCGCTATTCTCAATGCCAATGCCGAAGTGGTAAAAGGCTATCCTGCCATCATGCCGGTTTACCAATTCAGCGATCAAGAAGTGGATGCAATTATTGCTTACATCAAAGCGGTGTCCGCCCCTGAGTTATACCAAAAACAAGACCAAGCGCCAGATAAAAAACAACAAGAGCCTAGCGGGGAAATCCAATAATGTTTGATACTAGCCCCTACGCAAAAAAAGCACCGCCCCAGTCTATTTGGACCAAATATATCTGGAGCCAAGATCATAAAGTGATTGCGATTCAATATTCACTCACTGCTATTTTTATGGGTTTAATTGCCTTAGTACTTTCGTGGATCATGCGCCTACAAATTGGTTTTCCGGGTCAGTTTGATTTTATTGATGTAAATACTTACTACCAGTCAATGACCTTACACGGCATGATCATGGTCGTTTACCTGCTTACTGCCCTATTTCTCGGGGGGTTTGGTAACTACCTCATTCCGTTAATGGTTGGCGCGCGAGATATGGTTTTCCCGTTCCTGAATATGCTCAGCTTTTGGTTCTATCTGCTTGCTTCGCTCATTTTAATTGCCAGTTTCTTTGTTACAGGCGGCCCAACTGGGGCTGGCTGGACACTCTACCCACCTCAGGCGATTATGCCCGGTACACCGGGCACCGATTGGGGCATCGTACTGATGCTTATCTCTCTGGCTGTGTTTATTGTTGCCGCGACCATGGGTGGTCTTAACTACGTCACCACCGTCTTGCAAGCTCGAACGCAGGGTATGACGTTACTGCGTATGCCGTTAACCGTATGGGGTATCTTCACCGCATCAGCAATGGCATTGCTTGCCTTCCCGGCCTTATTGGTCAGCGCAATCATGATGCTGTTCGATAAGCTACTCGGCTCGAGTTTCTTCATGCCAGCGATTATCTCGATGGGACAACAGACCGATTATGGCGGAGGCAGCCCGATCCTCTTCCAGCATTTATTTTGGTTCTTCGGCCACCCTGAAGTGTATATCGTAGCGCTACCGGCCTTCGGTATTGTCTCTGACTTGATCAGTATTCACGCGCGCAAAAACATTTTTGGCTACAAGATGATGGTATGGGCAATTATCGGGATTGGTGCATTGAGTTTTATCGTATGGGCACACCACATGTACGTCAGTGGTATGAACCCCTATTTTGGCTTTTTCTTTGCCACTACCACCTTAGTCATCGCCGTCCCTACCGCGATCAAAGTTTACAATTGGCTATTTACCCTCTGGCGTGGTGATATTCACCTCAGCCTGCCGATGCTTTTCGCTATCGCTTTTATGAGTAGCTTTATCATCGGCGGGCTAACCGGTTTATTTCTCGGTAACGTGATTGTCGATATTCCGCTTTCTGACACCTACTTCGTGGTAGCCCATTTCCATATGGTGATGGGGGTCTCTCCAATATTGGTGATCTTCGGTGGGATCTATCACTGGTATCCAAAAATTACAGGGCGAATGCTTAATCAAACCATGGGGCACATTCATTTTTGGATCACCTTCCTCGGTACGTATGCGATTTACTTTCCAATGCACTACCTTGGTATTTTGGGCATGCCAAGGCGCTACTATGACTACGAGGGCTACAGTTTTATTCCCGAATCAGCCCAAACACTGAATGCGTTTATTACCATTGCCGCACTGATTGTTGGCGCAGCCCAACTGCTGTTTATCTTCAATTTATTCTGGAGTTGGAAAAAAGGACAAATCACGGATGGTAACCCATGGAAAGCCACATCATTGGAATGGCAAACGCCTGATACTCCGCCAAAACACGGTAATTGGGGTGAAGACGTCCCCGTGGTATACCGCTGGGCGTATGACTATAGCGTGCCAGGGCATGACCAAGACTTTATCCCACAAAACATACCACCCACCAGCGAACAGAATGACCCTAGTTCTGCCCCCTCACCGACACAAGGTGCGGGGCCAGAGTCGTCAGTAAAAGCCAATAAGGAGCGGTCATGAAGCAGGTAGAAAAAACGCCCACAATGGCGACACTCACTCCAGACCCGCATTCACGCTACATGCCTGCGTCTTCTCTCGCACCAGCATCAACCGCGGTCTGGATTATGCTGGCGGTGATCAGTATGTTCTTTTTCCTGTTTACGGTGGCTTACCGTATTCGTATGGCTTTGCCTGACTGGCAACCACTGAATGAGCCGTGGCAGCTTAGCATTAGTACAGCCATGCTAGTCATGAGCTGTATCACCATGCATTTATGCTACCGGAAGTCAGCATTACTCCCTTCACTAACAGCGAGCCGAGCCTTATTGCGGTTAACGTTATTCTTCACCCTGGCTTTCATTACTACTCAGCTCTGGGCTTGGGATCACCTCTATGATTTAAATAAAGGTATCGGTAGCAACCCTGCGAACAGCTTCTTTTATCTATTAACAGGATTACATGGCTTACATGTCATCGGTGGTCTAGTGGCACTAGGCTGGGTCGTCTTTCACACCATGCGAGGCAACCCGAATACGCTACATCCAGCCCTTCGCTTATGTAGCCGATATTGGCATTTCCTACTGTTTGTGTGGCTGTTTTTACTCGGGCTACTGCGGTTCACTTAAGGCAAGGCTTACCTAGAACTAGAAGGTAATACTTATGGCACATTCATCAACACAATCGACAGGTAACACTTCACCTCAACCACAACAAACAGGTTGGCCTTCTGTGGTAAAAGACTACGCGGGTGATCAAGCTGTATTCACGGTTTCATCCAATAAGGCCATGATGTGGCTGTTTTTACTTAGTGATATCTTTGTCTTCGGCTGTTTTTTGGTTGGCTATATGTCAGTCCGTATGACGACCACAGTCCCTTGGCCACTACCCACTGAGGTATTTGCCCTTACCATCGCAGGGCAATCTATCCCTCTTGTTTTAATCGCTATTATGACATTCATTCTGATCACCAGTAGCGGCACCATGGCGATGGCCGTCAATTTTGGTTACCAACGGCGTAAAGGCCTCACCGCCTTCTTTATCATCCTAACGGCTTTATTGGGTTTGAGCTTTGTGGGTATGCAGGCATTCGAGTGGAGTAAACTTATCGAGGAAGGTTTTCGGCCATGGGGTAACGAGGCAGGAGCCGCTCAATTTGGTGCCAGCTTCTTCATGATCACAGGTTTCCATGGCTTGCATGTCAGCATTGGCGTGTTGTACCTGCTGATCATTGCTTACAAGGTATTAAGAGGCAATTACAAGCGCAGCGGCAACTATGAAAACGTTGAAATCGCCGGACTCTATTGGCACTTCGTCGATTTAGTTTGGGTGTTTATCTTCGCGTTTTTCTATCTTTGGTAGGAGGGTTTACACATGGCCTACTCTACAGCTACAGCGTCAACCACGACAAAATCAGCGCAAACGCAGCAACACCCTATTAGCTTATACCTCAAAGTTTGGCTATTACTGTTCGTACTCAGCTCATTGTCATACATGGTGGATTATTTTCATTTAGAAGGGCTGCTAAGGTGGAGCTTAATTCTCATATTCATGACCCTGAAAGCTGGCCTTATCGCGAGCGTTTTCATGCACATGCGTTGGGAGCGACTGGCATTGGTCTATACGATTTTTTTACCACCGCTCGCCTTATTGGTGTTAATTGCGCTAATGGCAAGTGAAGCCGATTACATCTTCCAGCTCAGGGAGGTTTTCTTCAGTCAAGAAAGCCATCAATAACAGTATAGCGCCAGCCGATACTGGCGCTATCGAACTAAATCAGCCTAACACTTTTTGCAGGTAAGCCATCGATAGCCTCTCTGCGGAATGATTATGCTTAACGCTTTCAACGTTTGCGCGTAATTCTCGGTATATTTCTACGCAGTTATACATCGCCTGACCCAACGATTGTGCGTTATTAGTCGCGATGGTCTTTTCAAGTTGACGGGCAAAACTTGGAATAACATTTTCGATTTTTCGCACCCCTGCAGGCGTTTCACCAGCCTGCACCAATGCCATCGGTGAAAGCGCATTTTGGCGCAGGAACGAAATAAACTCTAAGGTTTCAAAGTATTCACCACGTGCAATTTTCGTTGCTGCGTAATGTACCCAAATCCAAAACCTGTCTTCAATCCACTGCGGGTTTGGCTGTGGGTAGCTCGACGCTGATTGCTCAAGCACATCAGATAAGCAAGTACCTCGCTGCCATAGCACGATAGGATCATCGACACGTTGCGCAGCATCTGGCAATGCCACAAACTTGTAATCGACATGAACAATATCGTCCCCATCGTACAGCGCTATGACCAAGCGGGGCTCACCAACATGCTCACCGGTGAAATGTGCGACCATGCCTTCAACTTGATTAACTATGATACTTCTTGATGCCATGACATCATCAAATGCTACAGGGTCAACGGCAATGACTAAGTCTAAGTCACTGTATTTGTCCATAGTATTTGAAGCAAAGGAACCAGCAGCAGCCACGCCAACAAAGCGCTTGTCTGCTGAAAGCATTGCAATAATTTTGTCTAATAATTCACGGTGCACACAAGGCAACGAAGTCGGATATTTCATATTTTACCTATAACAATGGGGTGAGAATTGCGAATGCAATTAATGCGGTAAAATCAACGCAGCATTACAGAATATAACCAGAGCTTAAAAACTTCAATACTTAAAAAGCCCTCATCATAACGACAAGGGCTGCAGCCTAAACGATCGCTTATCAATCAATGGTTAAGGCAAGGTATACATTGTTTTGTCCCAACGGTTGTGTAGGGAAACCAACCAACGAGGGGGAGACTTACCTGTTCCCGCAGGTTTAAGTTTGTCATGTGCCAGAGTGACATTGGCGAGCGTCAGTTCCTGCTCTGGCTCAACATCAACCATTAAAACATGGCGCCCAGATTTAAGTACATGTTTGAAGCGGCGAAATTGATAATGCAATTCCTGAAAGCCGAATAACCCCCCTTCCCAAGTAATAAAACCTAACATAACAATCGACAACATCACGAAGGGCAACCAGCCAACAGTCTCTGTGACTCCTGAGACATAAGCAAAAAACAAGACTAAGGCGGCAGTAATAAAACCAATAACCGCACCAATTTCCATAGAATGTACAACATCATTACGCATGAACGATTTCACTGGGTGAAGGTGATGATGGCTGGCAACCTCGGCATCCTTGTCTGAGAGCACATGAATTTGCGGAGCCGTAATACCGCTTAACTCCAATTCATATTCCACAAGCTCTAGGTCGTCTAAGTCATCGCTAATGTAAAAAACCCGAACCATAGCGGACTCCTAACATTTCGATTTGACGAGTTGTAATTCAATTCTAATACAAGCTAGAGAATCAGCATGAATTTCCATACATAACTCAGCTTTACACTGTACTGACACAGTACAAATGCCGGTGAGTATAATGCGCGTCTAAATCCCTGAATGAACAGATCCCGAAATGAAAAAGTATCCTTTGCTTGCAGCCCTTTTAACAACGCTTTTTCTTAGCGGCTGCCAACTAACTCATATTGAAGGTGAGGTAGATGGTGTGAATATTAAAGCCAGCACCAAAGAGTCAAATAACAGCAACGGTAATTTCTGCCCTCCAGGTCAAGCGAAGAAAGGCAACTGCTAATCCCAATACAGGGCTTGCAAAGGTTGGCTTATTCATTCGCGATATCAACTTGCATAGCGGTAAACATCGAGTCCGCTTGGATCGATATCCGTCGTTTTATTACTCATAATATCAGCCAGTAACCTTGCCGAACCGCACGCCATGGTCCAACCCAATGTGCCATGGCCCGTATTCGTAAACAGGTTAGTGAATGATGTCTTTCCCACGACCGGTGTACCATCCGGTGTCATTGGCCGTAGCCCTGTCCAATATTCTGCCTGTTTAAGATCACCACCGTCCGGGAACAAATCGCGGATCACCATCGCAATCGTCGCTTTGCGCTTTTTAGCCAAACTTAAATCAAATCCCGCTAACTCAGCGGTACCAGCCACTCGGATCCTATCGTTAAAACGCGTCATTGCGACTTTATATGTTTCATCCATCACGGTAGACACCGGCGCAGCATTGCCATCAGCAATTGGCATGGTTAGCGAGTAGCCTTTAACCGGATATACGGGTAACTGAATACCCACTTGCGTGAGGAGCTGGGTTGAATAACTGCCCGTCGCGACAACATAGGCATCGGCCTTTAGCTCTCCTCGAGATGTCTGTACCGATATCAGCTTATTACCCTGATGGTTAAGCTGCTCAATGGAAGTATCGAATAAGAACTTCACACCAGCCTGTTTGGCAAGTTGGGTCAATTGCTGGCAGAACAAGTAGCAATCACCCGTTTCGTCATCGGGCAACTGTAGGCCACCCACCAACTTGTCTTGGACCCTTGCAAGTGCGGGTTCGGCTGCGATACAGCCAGCCACATCAAGCTCCTGATAACGCGTACCGCTTATTGACAAAACGTTGATATCTTTTGCTACCGCATCAAGCTGTGCCTGAGTACGGAACACTTGTAGCGTGCCCTTTTGCCGGCCGTCATAATTCAATGCATGCCGCTGACGTAAATCATATAAGCACTCACGGCTATAATTGGCGATCCGCAGCATTCTTTCTTTGTTAGTTTGGTATTGTGACTGGGTACAGTTAGCCAGCATTTTACTGGCCCAAAGGTACAGTTCTGGCGAGACCGATGGCTTTATTTTTAACGGCGCATGTTTTTGCATTAACCATTTCATGGCTTTCAGCGGGATTCCCGGTGCTGCCCAAGGCGAAGAATAGCCATAAGAAATTTGCCCAGCATTGGCAAAACTGGTTTCTTCACCACTTCTCGGCTGACGATCGATCACGGTGACATCATGGCCAGCCTGCTTGAGATACCATGCCGATGTCAGGCCTATCACTCCGCTTCCCAGTACAATCACTTCCATCTACTTTCTCCAGCGCTCGCACTTGGCGCCCTTTGTTATTGTGAGTCGTTATACAGAGCAGAATGCGGCATTTACATTTCCCTAACAATCGATAAGAATTAATACCTGTGTTTAGATTAACTAAACACTCACCACATTTGGTTCATCAAAAAGGAAGACTGATGAAAAGCAGTACACTGGCCGGTTTGGCAACCTTCGAAGTCGTCGCGAGGTTTGGTAGCCTCACCCAAGCCGCCAAACAGCTTCACCTAACAACGGGTGCGTTAAGCCAGCAGATCAAGCAGCTTGAGCAACGGTTACAGTTATCTTTATTTGAACGCCACTCCCGTGGACTGACCCTAACGGATAATGGCACTGCGCTGTATCAGGTCGTTAGCCAAAGTATTGAAGATATTGAAGCGGTGTTGGTAAGCCTGCAACAACCTGCCGACAATAAAGAGGTTCGCCTTAAGCTAACGCCCTCTTTTGCTTATAAGTGGCTGGTGCCTAAATTGCACGACTTTTACCGCCAGTATCCAGACATCAAGGTACTGACTTTTGCCGACGGGGCGCTAGTCGATCATCATGATGCCAGTTTCGATTTAGTTATCGATTATTGCCGCCATAGCCAAGCAGGAAATACACAGTTGCTGATTGAAGAAACACTGCTTCCGGTCATGAGCCCTTCGTATTTACCAACGTTAGATTGGCATAACGTTGACGACTGGCAACAAGTGACGTTGCTGCATGATGCCCTCCCATGGCGCGAGGCAGACAAAAATTCAGAGTGGCAGTATTGGTTTTCAGCGATGGCAGATGCGTTGAAGGGGCAGATCACCGTCGATACGCTTCAGCAGCAAGGACATTATTTTAATCGCACCGATATGGCGATGGCGGCGGCTGAAGCTGGGCTAGGGGTTGCGATGGCGCGTAGCGCATTGATACAAGAAGACATCCGGAATGGCAGGCTGATTTCACCGTTCTCGCCGATTTCGGCCAATGCCGGTTATTATTTGTTTCAAAAGCGCTCTACACCTTCTATTGACTGCTTTTGTCGATGGCTAACCAAGCAGTCTAGCTAGCCATCCAAGCTTGGATATACTCACTAATAGCACGACGCCAAAAGGCAATCGCATATTCAGCGATACATCGCATTGGTTTCCCCTCGTTAACCTTTTCACTAGAAGTTATGGATATTATCTAAATTATAACGACGCTCTTGCTCTATTTCGCTTTCAAGCCAACGGGAAAAAGCCTGAAACTTAGGTCGGTGCTGCGATCCCTCAGAACAAACCAAATCGTAACCAAGTCCGGTATTAATGGCTTTAAAGGGCGCAACAAGTTCTCCGCTACTTAAAAATGGAAGCACAAAACGCAAGCGTCCCATGGCAACCCCCATTGATTGACGTGCGGCAGCAATTTCGAGTTCATATTGATTAAAAGTGTACTTGCGCTGGGTACAATTTAACTCAACGCCGCTATGATCTAACCACTGCTGCCAAATGAGTGAGAGTTCACCATGGATAAAATTCACATCCCTTAATGCTTCAACTGAGCCATCAAGTAAACCAAATTTCTTCGCGTATTCAGGTGAGCATGTCGGCAGCCTTCGTTCATCAAAAAGCCGATAACTATAGCTGTCCACATAGTTTCCTCGACTATAAAAAATAGCAGCATCAAGCGGCTCGTTCTTAAACTCTCCCCGATAGCCTTTTACTTCGATGCGAATATTCAAGTTCGGATATAACTGCTGAAAACGGTCAAGTTTAGGCATCAACCAACTGGCGGCAAAAGACGGTGACGTGCCTATATATAATTCGCCGGTCAATTCATTACTACGAATATCATCAAGTTCATTAAAGATGTTCTCGAATGACTGATTCAACGTCATTAATAACCGTTCACCTTCAGGTGTTAATTCCATACGGCGAGTCAATCGAACAAACAGCGGAAAACCTAGCTGCTTCTCCAAGTTTTTGATCCTATGGCTCACAGCGCCCTGTGTAAGGTGTAACTCAACGGCGGCCTTGGTAAAACTTAAATGCCGAGCGACCACACTGAAAGAATGCATATTTGCTAATAGCTGCTGTTTTCGTTCCATCTTTCTTACGCATTAATAATTTTAATAGATTGTACGTAATATTTCGTTTGTCTGCCTTGCTTTTTTTGAATTAAATAGCGCCATCACGATAAAGTTCAAACCAGTTTAAATCGATAAATTGGCCACCAAGTTACGCCTTTAAAAGTTTCTAATCATTGCAAAATAACAAGGATAAACATGAATATACTGGGTTATCTACAAAAAGTTGGTAAGGCGCTCATGGTGCCAGTCGCCACCCTACCAGCAGCAGCCATTCTGATGGGGATCGGCTACTGGATGGATCCTGTTGGGTGGGGCTCAGAAAGTGTCGTTGCAGCCTTACTTATTAAATCAGGTGCAGCCATCATTGATAACATGGCCATTTTATTTGCTATTGGTGTAGCCTTTGGTTTGAGTAAAGACAAAAGTGGTGCTGCTGCATTATCAGGATTTGTCTGCTTTACGGTTCTCACCACATTATTATCGCCAGCTGTTGTCGCCCAGCTTCAGGGTGTTACATTAGAAAATGTACCAGACGCTTTCGGTAAAATATCAAATCAGTTTATCGGTATTTTAGTGGGTATTGTCTCGGCTGAAATCTACAACCGCTTCCATACTGTTGAACTGCCAAAAGCTTTAGCCTTCTTCAGTGGTAAGCGTTTAGTACCTATCCTGACATCCATTGCTGGTATTTTACTCGCAACAGTACTGCTTTACGTTTGGCCAGTCATTTATGACGCCCTCATTGCCTTTGGTACTCAACTTGAATCAATGGGCGCTATCGGTGCAGGACTATTCGGTTTCTTCAACCGCTTAACCCTAACGATTGGCATGCACCATGCGCTTTATCCTGTATTCTGGTTTGATGTGGTTGGTATTAACGATATCCCGAACTTCCTTGGCGGCGCACAGTCTATCGAAAATGGCACGGCGATTATCGGTCAAACCGGTATGTACCAAGCCGGTTTCTTCCCAATCATGATGTTTGGTTTACCAGGTGCAGCACTCGCTATCTACCGCTGTGCAGACAAGAAGAACAAAGATAAAGTCTTTTCTATCATGCTGGCAGCAGCAATGGCATCGTTCTTCACTGGTATTACTGAACCGCTTGAATTCAGCTTCATGTTTGTGGCACCGGTACTGTACTTAATCCACGCCGTGCTAACGGGTATTTCAATGTACATTGCGGCGAGCATGCAATGGATGGCGGGCTTTGGTTTCTCTGCGGGCTTCGTTGACTTAGTGCTATCAAGCCAGAACCCACTTGCAACCAAATGGTACATGTTGATCCCTCAAGGCCTTGTCTTCTTTACGCTTTACTACACACTTTTCACCGTCACTATCAAGAAATTCAACTTGATGACCCCTGGGCGCGGTGAAGATAAGAGCGTTGATAGTGAAGAAGGGAACATTGGTGAGCTAGCAAACGCCTACATTAAAGCGATTGGCGGCAAAGAGAATATCCTTGAAGTCGACAACTGTATTACACGCCTACGTCTAACGGTAAAAGACTCATCAATTGCTGATAAAGCTGCCATGAAAGCGCTTGGTGCAGCTGGTGTTGTACAGCTTGGCTCTGGTGGTTTGCAAGTTATTATCGGGCTGGGTAAAGTTGATAAAGTTGCAGCCGAAATGAAAAACATCCTTAGCTAAGACACTCTTAGCCTAACGATCCCCCGAGAGCGAAATGCTCAAGTAACGCATAGCGACCTACTGTAAGCATGATCAGAACCCATTATGGTCATGCTTACAGTTTCCCCCCGCTAAGCATTACGTGTTTCGCTCTCACCCCTCACCAGCTAATGAACAGCATAGTGGCAATATATTTTGTATATCCGAAGCGTTAAACACCACGCCACGGTGGTTCATAAAGTTTGAATCTATACGGTTCAAGTCTAAGGCCTGACCGTAAATATCGCTCACACTCATGTCTTCTGCAGCAGTTGCTATGGCCGCCGTAGCGGAAAAGTCCCACAAACTACCACCACCTTTACTGGCTTTGGGTAACTTCAGATAACACGCTGGACGCTGTTCCATTACCCCAATCGCATTCATCACTGCACCAAATTGGCTTTGTACTTTTACCTCGGCATAGCCTTTATCACGAGCAAGTTGTGTGAGTTTATCTTTCAAATCAATATATCGAGGATCAGATAAAAAACTGCGGTCAACAAACAAGGTGAACACGTCCTTGTTCGCTGGTAAACGCCAAGGCTGACCATTCTTCAATAATTGTGGGGCTTGCTGATAATGAACAGCTTGGTATAAATCATTGTTAATAGGGTTGAGCACGACACCCAATATAGACTTACCCGAACGAGCAACTAAAGCAATCGACACTGCATACCCTGATGTACCCTCAATAAATGGCAATGTGCCATCTAACGGATCGATGCACCAGAAGTAATCACACTGGTGGCGAAGATGTTGCTCCGCATACTCTTCACTGGCATTTTCTTCCGACAATACCGCGAAGCCATAACGCTCTGTCATCGGTTTTAATGTTTCAAGGATCAAAGCTTGGCTATCAAGATCAACTTGGGTCACAACCTGTGAACTTAAGCTTGCACCTGCACTTTTTGTATCAACATGCAGTAAGCGCCGATCAAATTGGCGAATATAATTGCCAGCCTGTCGAGCTGCACCTGTGGCGACGTCAAGCAGCTCATCAATTTGTTGTTCTGAAAACACCACCTCTAACGCCGCAGATTCAAATGCCATTGAGCTATCTCTCTTTTTTCTCTAGTTGTTCAAGCGCACGCTGAGTCAGCGATTCTGTATACGGGTTGATCTTCCAGTGATCTGGGCTCCAGCCTTTTACAAATCGTTGGAAATCAGCCCAAGCGACACAATAGAGCGGACGCCAAACATGCTCGATATCGTGACTATCTAGATGAGGGTGATACTTGACCAATGCCTGTTTGAGTTGAGCGAAATAATGATCAAGGTAGTTTTCAATCACTGACTCCGACTCATTAAAACTCAGTACGCTACTTAGCAACAAGATCACATCTTTCATACCGCAGCCTTTTCCGACGTATTGAAAGTCGACGGCTGCGGCAGAGCAATGGCCTGGGGTAAAACAAAAGTTTGCCAATTTAGCATCACCATGTACCAACGTTTGGTACTTACACTGGTTCAGGGTGGTATCTATCGCCTTGGCTACCGACTTCAGCGCGTGATCCTGTAACGCATTGAGTTCATCTGGTCGTGTGGCTAAATGCCAATACGTACCAGTAGTCCATAACCCGTTAGGCTCTGTGTCCATATGCTGGCCATGAAAGTAGCCTAGCCATGACAAGCAAGCAAATACAGCGGTTTGATTGGCTTGCTTAAGTACCTGTGTATAGCCACATGTCGACAAATCTTCCAGAATTAATAGGATTTCATTATCGTGATGCTCAACAAAAAGGCACTCCGGTACAGGGCATAATTGATCACAACTATTGGCATAATCACGATACCAATTTACTTCTGCATGGTAAGAATCCAATTTACGCTGGTGGGAAAGCGATGTATTCCAGCCTCGAGGGTGAAATTTTGGTTGCGGTAACTTTATATGTTTTACGATAACAGACGAATATTGGCAGCCGGTAAGGTAGGCTCGAAACAACTCACCATAACCTCCCCACAAGGGTTGAATTATGTCGGTACGCTCAATGCGTTGTGCTGCAACTACTGATGCCACTTTATCTAATACAACCTTAGGAATCGTCATCATTTTCTCAATATCAATTCGATAGCGATATTGTGCCAGAAGCATGGGAGAGATTCGAATACGCTGTTTTCCACCGCCATACAAGAAAGCATGGTTCATTTTTACTGACTAGTGAATTTTGTATATCAGTATTAATATTTGAATATTAATTACGATAAGGTAATCACGATGGCGAGCACAAAGGGTATCAATTGGCCAAACTACTACCACCCTAAAAATGCGCAAATACATGTCATTAATGAGGCGAATATTCCTGCGCAAGCAGATGCGGTTTGGGCTTGTCTTATTCATGCGCCTTACTGGCCAACGTGGAGCAACTGTAAAACGTCAGTTCAAGTGCTTAATGGTGACGGCATTGAATTAACCAAAGGTTCTATTTTCCGATGGAACACCACAAGAATGAACTTTGACTGTACCGTAGTGGAATATATTCCATATGAAAGAATTGCATGGCGTGGAAAGTGTGGCGATGTTGACATGTATCATGCGTGGCTGCTAGAACCCGCATCCAATGGGGTTAATATCATCACTGAAACCACACAGCGCGGCGGCCTAACTTGGCTGACTAAATATTTCACCCCGAAAAGTATCACAAAACACCACCAAAAATGGCTAGAAGAGCTTCGCAGGCAATCAAAGTAAATCAGTCTCAATATATAAATATTCGTCCCAAATTAGTCTAGCCTTAAGCTGGAATTCTCTTATTCCTCACCAAACCACGACGAACATTTTTACAAAGCTTACCAAAACTATACAGCTCATCAAACGTGGGTGGGTTACCTCTATCAATTTGATGTTGCCAGTACGACAAATCGCTATCGACCAGTTCCATTAGTTTTTTTGGACACCCAAGGCAGCTATTATCCGGCCCACAGACGAAGGTATCTGCCTGATATAAAGGAAATTCAAGCTTTACGGCATCAATGATCTGCTGCATAGCGGTAATTCTGTCTGGTTTTTGAGTCATAGAAATTGGCTTGAAAAATTACGAGAAGGAGATTGTAAGCTCAATTTTTGTAAAAACAATGCCAAAAAAGGATATTTTAACGTGTGTAAATAGCACCTACGTATCGTTCAAAACTGCGTGGAGTATAGTGCCAAACCATCTACAAGAGGGGGAGGATAGTTAAATAGATAGATAAAAATGGAATTATGAATAATAGAGCCAAATAGATGCGACCATAAGAATGTAGGTCGCACCTTAAGATGCTATAGCAGAGCGTAAATTATGAGATAAAGTCTACCTGACCATTCGATATGTTATACATCGCCCCTACGATTTTGATTTTGCCCTCGGCTTCAAGCTCGCGCAATGTATTACTTTCTGCTCTGATATTTTCCACCGTCATCAAAACGTTCGTTTTTGCTACAGCATCAACAAAGTCGTAGTTATCCGCACTTTTTTCTCCTGCGTACTCTGTCTTCGCTATCGCGGGCTTTATCTTATCTAATAAGCCAGTTAGATTTTCGAGTTCGGCATTTGCGATCGCGCCTTGTACAGCACCACATTTTGTATGGCCAAGTACAAGCACCACTTTTGCTCCAGCAACAGCACAAGCAAATTCCATGCTTCCTAGAATATCGCTATTAGAGATATTTCCTGCTACACGGCTATTGAATACATCACCAATTCCAGAATCAAGAATAATCTCTGCTGGTGCTCGAGAATCTATACAACTTAATATTACCGCGGCAGGGTATTGTCCATGCTGGCTGGCGAGCTTTTGAGCTTTATAGTCATGCTTCAGCGCTTTGTCATTAATGAATCGGTTGTTCCCTTCTTTTAGAAAAGAAAGTACATCATCTGTTGTCATTGCATCTCGGTCTGCCTGACTAAGAGATGCAGCATAACTTACTGATGGTGCAAGTAAACTTGTTGTACCTGCTAGTGCAATGAAGCCCGCACTCGCGATCGAACCTTTTAAAATATTTCGTCTAGATTCATCGATTTTATTACAGCACATAGACAAAGTTCCTACTTATTGAAGAGTTAATCAAAATAGTACTCGAGTTTTTAATTTACGAATATTATCTTGCCTTTCAGAATGTAAACGATTGTCATTAACAGTGTGATTATGGTCTGTATTTTCATACATGTTACCATTGTTTTATCGTTATGCTTACTTTCTGAATGTGCCGGAGTGCTACGAGGGTATTACGGATTTGCATCTAGGGTTCTATATACCCTAGATGCAAAAAACCGCTGATAAATCAGCGGCTTATTCTAATGTGGCGGAGCGGTTTTGGTATAGCAGGATTTTCAAATCCCTTCCGTTGCCACTGAAACGACGAAAGCCTCGACATTTCTGTCGAGGCTTTCTAAATGTGGCGGAGAGATAGGGATTTGAACCCTAGGAGGGTCGCCCCTCGCCTGATTTCAAGTCAGGTGCTTTCGGCCACTCAGCCATCTCTCCGTATGCGGCGAATAATAGGGGGATACTGGAAAGTTGTAAAGGTTTGAAAAGTCTAAGTGGTTAGAGTTCAAACGATATTCGCACTTTTTTACCTTCGAAAAACCCTTTAGCCTCACTTTCGCAACAAATCCAAATTAGTGATAACAACTCCCCCCCCTAAAATCAAAACAACGCTTGGGCGATGGAAAAACCTTTCGCGGCTAGATTATGACTTTCACTCGACCTACATCACCACTTTCTAAACGGACTTTGATGCCATGAGGGTGATTCGGTGACTTGGTTAAGAGGTCTTTCACAACACCAGAAGTCAGTGTACCGCTACGCTGATCTTTTTTAAGTACAATTTTAACCTCTAACCCAGGATGAATATCGGCGCGATTGGTTCCACTCATTGTCTCTACCTTTCAGTCTTGATTTTTCTTGAAGGTACACTTAATAACGTATTTAGTCGAGTTGGGCTTCAACTCTCTTTTGGTAGAACGCAAATACCGCAGCCAACTTCCAATGCCCTGACTGCGATTTGTAGGCTTGAGCATTGGAATACAATATTTTTCTCGGGAATATTGTTATGAATCCACTCATTCCATAGCAAGTGAGGCGGTCTTTCCTTCATAGCGATAAATCGATGTTGGGATAACGCCTTTTCAGTCGGCATTCCCATGAGTTCGATGTAGTCTTTGTGGGCGCACAAGACTAACTCTACATCGGTAATTGGAAAGACGATATTGTCTGGCGTTGTCGTTGGTGTTGAACTGGCAGGCGAAATTGCCTACGCATTTCCTGAAAAGAAAACCGTGTTAGCTCATAACACCGGTGTGCTATTAGATGGCTTTAAAGATAAAACACGCAGAATCACACTCGACCAATTGAAAAACCTTGGTGTTGACGTTGCAAAGTCGATAGTAAAAAAATTAAAGAACAAAAAGGTAAAAGGATATAAACGCAACCCGTTAATCGCGCTTATTCCAACAGGGCAAAAAAGTGGTATTGCCGAGCTCCCTTTTGCTGTGACGACATTCAAACCGCTCATTAATATGAAACAAAAAGATCTATTTATAACAAAAGTGTACACAGCATTTGGGGCTTAAATACAGCCATAACCAGCACAAATAAGGCCGGTATAAGACTATTTCGTTGCTATGCCAGAACCCCAAAATGCGGGCTCTGGTTGCAACGCTAACTCAACAGCAGAAAACTGTTTAACCAATGAACGAAGCGCTACTGGGTATAAGTTCCATTTTTCAATATCTTCACATGGAACCCAAAAGAACTCTAAATGCGCTTCATTTGAGACTACGGCTTCTGTATTTGATAGCTGAGTGTCGACCTCAAACAACAAGTTAATTTCGGCTTGGCGCTCATCACCTTCAAACCACTCGTTCTCTGCGGCACCAATAAAACGTTCTGCTTTCCCAACAATCGAAGCCTCTTCCATGAGTTCACGCTCTAAGGCGTCCTTTGCTGGTTCAGCAAATTCAATATGACCACCGGGTAAAAATGTAATCTCGTCACCAATCGCACGCACAAGCAATACATGACCATTCGTGTGAATAACGCCACGAGCTAAATAATGAAACGCCATGATAATTCCTTCTTCTTTGTTTATACGGCAAAATTTTCTTAACGGCTAATATCAGCCTAAGCGCTACATTTTAAATAGCTTTAGCATCAGAGTGCCACTGGTAATTCATCACAAATATTAAACCTTCTGTAACAGTCTCTTTTTCGCTAGCAACTATAGTTATGCTAATCTCTTTCTTCTCATACAAACAGATAACGATAACAATGAAAATTTTCAGCAACTTCGAAAGCGGCAACATTCATGTAGTAAAGGCAGAAACGCCTGCGGATATCCAGCTAACGATCCCTGCCGATAATCAATCTGATATCGCCCAGTGGTTCCATTTCCGTTTGGAAAGCCAACCTCAGGTTCAACATAAAATCCAAATTAACGACCTAGCAAAATCTGCTTACCCAGAAGGCTGGCAAGATTATGATGTCGTCGCGTCGTATGATCGTGAAGAATGGTTTCGTATTCCAGCCGAGTTTGACGGTGATACCCTAACCTTCAACGTTATCCCAGAGTATGGCTCGATGTACTTTGCCTACTTTGCGCCTTATACCTACGACCGTCATCAAGATCTTCTTCATCAAGCTCAGATGCACTTCACCTGTCAGCTTGAAACGCTGGGTCAAACCCTAGACGGCAACGACATGAGCTTGCTAACCATTGGTGAGCCTGCAGAAGGAAAGAAAAACATCTGGATCATCGGGCGTCAGCACCCAGGTGAAACCATGGCTGAATGGTTCATCGAAGGTTTACTGCAACGCTTACTTGATGAAACCGATACCGTTGGTCGTGCACTGCTTGATAAGGCCGTATTCCATATTGTGCCAAACATGAACCCAGATGGCAGCATTCGAGGTCACCTACGCACCAATGCGATTGGTGTAAACCTTAACCGTGAATGGCAGACGCCATCAATGGAAAAAAGTCCGGAAGTCTTCCTTGTTCGTGAACGCATGCTAGCAACTGGCGTTGATATGTTCCTTGATATCCATGGCGATGAAGCAATTCCATTCAATTTTGTGGCTGGTAGCGAAGGGATCCCATCTTACGACAAGCGTCTTGAGTCACTGGAAAATGCCTTCAAACAAGCACTGCTGACTATTACCCCTGAGTTTCAGGACGAGCATGGCTACGACAAAAGTGAACCGGGCAAAGCGAACCTAACCGTTGGTTCTAGCTGGGTGGGCGAGCAGTTCAAGTGCTTGTCTTACACTGTTGAGATGCCATTTAAGGATCACAACAACCAACCTGATGAGTTCTACGGTTGGTCACCAGAGCGTAGCGTCGCATTTGGTCAAGATGTACTGGCTGCAGTTTGGGCTGTTGCTGACGAGATCTAAACCATCACCATAAAACGCAATAGCAAAAGGCCAGTACCGTAGGGTACTGGCCTTTTTTGTCCCAATGCCTTGCTCTCGCTTTTCTATCAGGTAAGAACTTTAGAAAACCAAACTGGTTGCACTTTATTGCTCAAGTCGTTAGCATTGCACCAACTTTTCCTAACGAAGAAACCAAGTGACTTTGACTCCGCCTTAGGGCTCCCCATCCGAGCAGCACGCTCAACCATACCGCTATAAGCAGCCAACAGGCTGTCGTATCTATATCTGATTGATCTAATCAATCGGACAATAATCTTATGCTAACAACCATGCCAGTCTATGGTCGGTTTCCTGCATCAAAAAAATGAGTTTATCAATGATTGAAACTGTGAAAAAGCAGTGGCTTGCTAATGTCCGTGTGGACGTATTAGCAGGTCTTGTCGTCGCATTAGCCCTGATCCCAGAGGCAATCGCTTTCTCTATTATCGCCGGCGTAGATCCGAAGGTCGGGCTCTATGCTTCATTCTGTATGGCTGTCATTATTTCGTTTACTGGCGGGCGACCAGGCATGATTTCAGCCGCGACTGGCGCCATGGCATTGTTAATGGTTACGCTTGTTAGAGAGCATGGCCTCGAATACCTTCTTGCGGCTACTTTGTTAACGGGCGTACTGCAGATTATCGCAGGCTACCTTCGCCTTGGTAACTTGATGCGCTTTGTTTCCCAATCGGTGGTTACGGGTTTTGTTAACGCGTTGGCCATCCTCATTTTCATGGCTCAATTGCCAGAGCTGACAAATGTTAGCTGGCACGTCTATGCCATGACCGCTATTGGCCTCGGGATCATTTACCTGTTCCCATATATACCCAAAATTGGCAGCCTCATCCCCTCTCCGCTCGTCTGTATTGTGACGCTTACCGTTGTCACTATCGCACTTGGGCTTGATATTCGCACCGTCGGTGATATGGGACAGCTACCCGACACACTACCCGTCTTTCTTTGGCCTGAAGTGCCTTTGACCATGGAAACCCTTACGATCATCTTCCCTTATTCCGCAGCACTCGCCGTCGTTGGCCTGCTGGAATCAATGATGACCGCAACCATTGTTGACGACCTTACCGATACCGAAAGCGATAAAAATCGAGAATGTAAAGGCCAAGGTATTGCCAATATCGGTGTTGGTCTAATGGGTGGAATGGCCGGTTGTGCCATGATCGGTCAGTCTATTATCAACATTAAATCTGGTGGCAGAGGCCGATTATCCAGTCTATGTGCGGGTGTCTTCTTACTCGTTATGGTGGTTTTTCTGGGCGAATGGCTCAAGTTGATCCCAATGGCTGCCTTAGTCGCTGTCATGATCATGGTATCAATTGGTACTTTTTCCTGGGACTCCATACGCAACCTAAAACAGCATCCACCTTCAACTAACATCGTAATGATAAGTACCGTGGCGGTTGTCGTAACCACGCATAATTTAGCCATTGGTGTGTTTGTGGGGGTGCTTCTGGCCTCGTTGTTCTTTGCCAATAAAATTAGCCGTTTCATGATTATCAAAAACAACGTTCCTTCAGAGCAGACTCTCTGTCGACGCTATGATGTTGTCGGTCAAATCTTCTTTGCTTCATCAGATAAGTTCAGTCAGTCATTTGATTTTAAAGAAGTGATCGATAAGGTAACTATCGATCTCTCTCAAGCCCACTTCTGGGATATCACCGCTGTTTCTGCGCTGGACAAAGTTGTGATCAAGTTCCGTAGGGAAGGCACAGATGTCGAAATAATAGGAATGAATCAGGCAACATCAACCATCGTGGACAAATTCGCAATCCATGATAAACCTGAAGCCGTAGAAAAAATGCTAACAGGGCATTAAAGGAAATATGATGACGAAAATTATTGCATGTCTTGATGGCTCCTCCCTTTCATCTGCTGTCGAAGATACCGCTTGCTGGGCCGCGCAATCTCTTAACGCCCCGCTGGCATTTTTACATGTTATCGATCAACCAGAACAGGCAACTTCGAGTGAATTATCAGGCCAGATTGGACTGGGTAGCCGAGAGCAACTGCTGAACCAGTTAGTCATACTTGATGAACAACGTAATAAACTGGCCGTTAAGCACGGAAAACTGTTGCTTGAAGATGCACAGAAAAAAGCGTTACAACTTGGCTTAATTGATCCGCAACGATTATTGCTACATGGGTCTTTACTCAGCACCTTGGATGAATTATCAGACGAGCTGCGTTTATTGGTGATTGGTAAATCTGGCAACGAACACCAGAACATGCAGCATACGATTGGGTCTCAGCTAGAGAGTGTCGTACGCTCGGTTCAAGCGCATATCTTAGTCGCAACCAATTGCTTTACCGTTCCGGCAGAGTACCTGCTGGCCTATGATGGCAGCGCTATCGGACAAAAGTTGATTGAAAAGGCGATCAAAACACCGCTATTGAAAGGAATGACCTGTCATCTTGTAACGGTAGATAAACAGAGGTCTGATGGTTTTGTACAAGCCAGCCAAAGACTTCAAGCTGCAGGCATTGAGGTTATTGAGCAAGTATTACAAGGCGAAGTTCACTCGACGTTGCTCAATTACCAGCAAGAAAAGCAAATTGAGCTGATTGTTATGGGTGCCTACGGCCATTCACAGTGGCGACAATTTTTCGTCGGTAGTAACACCACGAAAATCATGGCTGACAGTGAAGCGGCTTTACTGTTAATTCGTTAATCCAATAGCCGTAAAAAAGCCAGCAGAAGTACTTGCTGGCTTTATATTCCATCAACGCAGTTTATCGCATGATCATCTGTTCGCGACCTGGACCTACCGATACCATTTTCACGGGAACACCCATTAATTCTTCAATGCGCAATACATAAGCTTGGGCTGCTTTTGGTAACTCTTCAAACTGACGACAACCTGTAATGTCTTCACTCCACGCGTCCATTTGCTCGTAAACCGGTGCCAATGAAGCCGTTTGTGGCCAAATAGGGTTTTCGCTGTGGTCGCCATCATAATCAACACAAATTTTCAGATCTGCCATGCCACTTAAGCAATCGAGTTTCGTTAGGGCAATTTCAGTTGCCGCTTGGATCTCAACCCCATTACGCGTTGCAACTGCATCGAAGTAGCCCATGTCACGTGGACGACCCGTGGTTGCACCAAATTCATTAGAAGCTTCACGGAAAGCGTCTTGCTCTTCCATCGCCGTAACCAACGTGCCTGTACCAACCGATGAGCTAAATGCTTTAGCAACCGCGATCACACGTTCAGGACGTAGCGCTGGCAAGCCACTACCAATACCCGCGTAAGTAGAAATAACGTTCGATGATGTTGTCCATGGGTACTCGCCATAAACCAAGTCACGACCTGCACCTAGCTGAGCTTCAAACAACAGGTTTTCATTTTTGGCTTGTAGTGCTTTAAGCGGCAGCGTGACATTGCAGATGGAATCACGCCAAGGTGCAGAAACGTCTAGCAACCACTGGGTCATTTCCTCTGCCGTTTGCTCAAACTCAAACGTTGGGTAAAGCGCTTTTAGCTGTGGCAATTTCCAGTCCATCATAAACTGGATACGCTCAAGCAATACTTCCGGTTGCTGTAACCAGCCAACCAAAATGCCTTTTTTCATGACGCGGTCGCCGTATGCAGGTGCAATGCCCTGACGGGTAGAACCATAAGCGCCATCACCTAAACGTTCTTCTTCCAACGTATCTTCTAGTGCATGCAGTGGAAGACACAAGGTCGCACGATCTGACACGCAGAGATTTACATTTACGCCTGCAGCTTTCACTTCTTCAATTTCTGTAGAGAGATGCTCTGGGCTAATCACCATGCCAGGGCCTAAAACGGCAATACAGTCTGGGTTAAATACGCCGCTTGGTAGCTGGTGAAGTTTGAAAGTACCAAGATCATTAACAACGGTATGACCGGCATTATTACCACCTTGGAAACGAATGCTTGCCGATGCCTGCTCAGCCAGAAAATCGACAATACGACCTTTACCTTCATCACCCCAGTTTGCACCAACCACAACGATAGACGACATAATTAACTCTCCTCATAAGCGAAGCCTCTATGCTATGCCTCAACCAAAAATAAGAGAAATTAATAATAATTATCAGCTTGATAAGGATTCCATATGAGAATCTAGCTAAAATTAGATAAAATAGGCCGCGTAACTCAAGCCGTATCGGCAATTATTACCATCACCTTCCTGCTTTCGAGGGCTCTGTATGCTAGATCTCAACTGGCTCAATACTTTTGTTACGCTTGCGCATCTTGAGCATTTTGGTAAAACGGCAGCAGCACTGCACATGACCCAGCCAAATGTCAGCCTGCACATAAAGCAACTCGAACAAACAACCCGAGTGAAGCTCATTGAGCGTAGCCCATTTCGTCTAACTCAAGCGGGTGAACGCTTACTGCTTAGCGCACAGCGGTCATTACAAGAGTTACAAGTTTGTCAGGCTGATCTCAATGCCATTAACGACATGAGCCAAGGTACAGTATCCATTGCCGCCAGCGACATTATCTCGCGTCTGTTACTTATTAAACCTTTCCAGTCATTCAAACACGAATTTCCCGGTATTGACCTATCACTTTTTAATACCACCTCGACCCAAGCTGCTGAGTTAGTTAAAAGTGCTAAAGCCGATTTGGGATTTGTGATCGCCCAGAAAGAAAGCCAGCCACTGCACTTTACTGAACTCAGGCAAGTACGCTGGTGTGCACTTGGAGATGGATTAGAAAAATGGCAGCGACTCGCGAAGCAGAATAAAGAGCCAGAAAAAGGTGAGGAACCAACGCTGATATTGCTTGGGCACGATACCCGAACTCGCGATTTAATCGACATGGCACTACCTAGCCTGAAACTACCCAAATACAGAATAATGGAAGTCGGTAGCGTTGATGCACAAATTGACTGGGCCGAAGCAGGTTTTGGTATTGCTATCGTGCCGGCTTTCTCGCTTCACCCTAAACTCAATCTAAAGAGCACGATTACGCCACTGCCGGGTTTTCCAACCACCAGTCTTGGCTATATTGTTAGGCAAAACCAAGTGTTATCTCGAGCAATTAAACAGCTGTTGCAATGGGTCAGTGAGGAGATTGCAAATTCGCCGCATAATTAACAGTGTTGCGCTTATCAAGCGATAGACACCATTCATTCGAGTCAAAAAGTACACAAAAACAATAGAAAATACAGACAGTTAAATTATAACCATCAAATAAAAGCATTATACCGTTCGCAATTAATACAATTAGGCCAACATTCACCCAACCAGCTTACAATGAGTCATATCCATATGTAACTAGTTGAAACAAAGCGCTATTATTACAAGTCTTTTAACCAATAAAATCATGTAGATAATGTATAAACTATTTTACCCTGCGTTAGCAGTTCTTGCCCTGACAGGTTGTGGCGGTAGCAGTAATAGTGACTCAGGCTCATCTTCAAAATCCGCTTCGGAAAATCAAGTCCGAACCATAATGAGTAAGCTTGCTGAAGAAACCTTTGTTGAATCCTATGCTGGTAACATCTACCCACTCAGCGACATTGTTGATCAAGATCTGATAGATAAGAATAACCTCTGGTACTGTCGTGGTGGCCAACTAGCTGACAACACATCTTGGTCTTCTCTTTGTGCAGAAAACTATGGCCTCCCATCAACTGAAGGGTTAACCATGCGCTTTCACGCCACAGCAGAAGACCCAATTCACTACTACTTCAATAACTCAGATAAAATGACAGACGCCAACCAGCAGTTAATCAAATCTGCAATTGCCGAGCTGGAAGTGGTTATGGAAGCGCCTGGGGCGTTTAAATTCATGGGCTATACCGATATTGATACCAGTGTAGAAAACCCATGGAAACACGATATCGACTACTCATCTATTGCAGGTGAAGGTGGCGTTATCTTCTCGGTAGGCACAACTATCAAAGTGTATGATAACCAACAAACCTGCGGTACGGTGTCGGGCGGACCAAACATGTCTACCGGTGCCAACCTGATTGTAGATGAAAACAACTACTTCAACGGCCAAAAAGGCTTTAATTGGATTAACCTCGGTGACAAGTCTGGCCAATGTTGGTTCGATAAAGGAATCGTATTGCACGAAACTGCACATTACCTTGGCTTTATGAAAAACGTTGATGGCGGAGATGGACACTGGCCAGGGTTTGGTGATGATGGCGAGACCTTTGGTGATCGTGCCAAATCTGTGCTTCGCACACTTTACAAAAGCCCAGCTCAAAGCGACCCGCAGAATGTACAAGTTTACCTGTGGCCTGAAAAGTAATTAGAGTGCCTAAAAGCCCCAAAACGACGAAAGCCCAGCATTTCTGTCGAGGCTTTCTAAATGTGGCGGAGTGCTACGAGGGTATTACGGATTTGAACCCTAAATAACAGATGCAAAAAAGCCGCTGATAAGTCAGCGGCTTCTTTTAATGTGGCGGAGAGATAGGGATTTGAACCCTAGGAGGGTCGCCCCTCGCCTGATTTCAAGTCAGGTGCTTTCGGCCACTCAGCCATCTCTCCGTTGTGCGGCGAATAATACGAGGATACGGAAAAGTTGTAAAGGCCCTAAAACACCAAGTGGTTAGAGTTCAAACGATATCTGCACCTTTTGCCTAATCAATACCTTTTAGCACCGCTGATTCAGCCGATAAACAACATCTTACGCTTTATTTTCTATCAACATGGTACCCGCACCCGTATTAGAAATAGGGATATGGTAGTTGCTGTGTAGAACATTAAGTTCACCGCCAAGCATACCAAGACACATAATCAACCTAAGATGTGGATAGAAGACATATGGTTCACCTCATAAAAAAGCCCCAGAATTTCTGCTGAGGCTTCGTTGTAGTGGCGGAACGGTGGGGACGCCTAGTTTGGGCTGGCATTCCAGCGGGACTCATTCGACCGAAGGGCGAAATCAAAATCAGCACATACAAAAAAGCCCCGTCATTTCTGACGAGGCTTCGTTGTAGTGGCGGAGCGGACGGGACTCGAACCCGCGACCCCCGGCGTGACAGGCCGGTATTCTAACCAACTGAACTACCGCTCCAATTCTTTGCCAAGCTCGGTAACTAACCCAACTTGTAGAATGTGGTGGATACGCTCTGGGTATGGAGGATTTGAACCCTCGTTCCCAGATGCTAAGCGGCCAGTATAACTACTGACCCTTATAATGTGGCGGAGAGATAGGGATTTGAACCCTAGGAGGGTCGCCCCTCGCCTGATTTCAAGTCAGGTGCTTTCGGCCACTCAGCCATCTCTCCGTTATGCGGCGAATAATACATACCCTTATCAATTTTGTAAATACTGTTTTTATCAAAATGGATCGTTCGAGTAAAATTTGACCAAAGCGTTAATCTATAAGCCAAATTAGCGCTAAAACAACGGTTATTTAAGCCGTTTCGGGTAATCATAATAAAGTACGTTTGACTCATCTTCTGCGACAGCTTGCCAACAATCCACTTCAAACCCTATGACAACGACGCTGCAGGTCGGCATATTCTCGATTTGAAACCCCAACATATTGGCTAAATCAGTCACTGCAGGGTTATGCCCGACAATCATCAGTCGGTCAACAACATCCCTACATTCACGGATAATATCCAATAACTCAAAAGGCGACTCAGAATATAGCTCAGTACGCGATTCCAACTTTGGCTGACTTTCTAAACCTTTTGCAAGCAAATAAGCCGTCTCTGATGCTCTTAAGGCTGAACTGGTGATAATTAGTTGAGGCGCCATCTGCCAAGCATTCAATTGATGTGCCATTTTCGGGGCATTTTTAAGCCCTCGATGATTCAGTGGACGCTCATGATCGTCTAACATTGGATCGTCCCATGATGACTTTGCATGCCGAACCAAAAACAATAGCTTCATCATTTCCCCCTCAACGCTCGTCTGGCATATTACGTATTTCTACTGCCATTAAGATCAGTTCACTACTTGGTGTATTACACAAAGTATATAAAACCGAGCAGGTTATGCTGTGTCGAATACAAAACAGGTTCCTAATAGGAACCTGCTTGAAGTCATGACTCACTTGGATTTAAGGTATTTACATGGCAGCTTTCACAGCCCGAGCCAACCGATGTGCTGCTTGTTTAGGATCAGCGTCTTTAGCATTAAAGAAGTTACTTACAACATCAAAAATGGCCGCCTGTACATAACTGGTTGTCGCCAAGCCCTGTGAAACACTCGGTACTAGCCCGCCGTTGACCGCGGTCGCTTTAAACGCTGCCATCGAGTCTTTCGCGCACTGATCAAAGTTATCTAATGACATGTCCATTCTGACGGGAATCGAACCTTTATTGAGGTTAAATACCGTTTGAAATTCTTCATCTAAAATGGCTCGAGCTAGGTCTTCCTGAGCTTTTTGTTTATCTTCATCATTCAATTTAAAGAAAGCGAAGCTATCAATATTGTAAGTAAACTGCCCCTGAGTACCTGGGGCTGCGACACAAATATAGTCTTTTCCTGGTACTTTGCCGTCTGCGGCAAATTCACCTTTCGCCCAATCCCCCATTATCTGCATGGCCGCTTTGCCATTGCTCACCATGCTTGTCGCGGTATTCCAGTCGTTACCTCGATATTTGGGATCTACGTAATCTTTCATCCGGCGGAACTGGGTAAAGACCTCAACCATCTTCGCGCTGTTTAATACCGCCATGTCTAAAGATACAAATGCTTTCTGGTAGTCTGACGGCCCTAATACAGCCAAAGCAACGGCTTCAAACAAGGTTACGTTTTGCCATGGCTGCCCACCGCCGTGGGCGAGAGGAATATACCCAGCTTGCTTAATTTTCTCGGCTGCGGTGAAAAAATCGTCAAGCGTAACTGGGATATCAACCCCAACATCGGCAAAGACTTCTGGATTTGCCCATAGCCAGTTTACTCGGTGGATATTGACTGGTACTGCAACATAATCGTCTTGATACAAAATGATATCTTGCGCGACCTTAGGAAGAAATTGCTGCCAGTGATCCGCTGTGGCAACGGCATTTAAATCCGCTAAAAAGCCTAATCGTCCCCACTCTTCAATGTCATGTCCCTTTATTTGTGCCGCAGAGGGTGGATTGCCAGAGACCGCTCGTGTTTTTAAAACTGTCATCGCGCTTTCACCACCACCGCCAGCGATAGCAAAGTCTTTCCATTCATTACCTTGCGCTTCAAGACTCTCTTTTAATAGCTTGACAGATTTCGCTTCACCACCCGAGGTCCACCAATGTAAAACCTCAATTTCACCCGCATAAACCGTTAGCGATGAAGCCACCAAACCAACGCCACAGGCAATAGACAACAGGGTATGTTTCATCATTTTGACCTTTATCTTTCTTTAATCAAACGTGGAATGAAGACTTTCACTTCAAGTCCACCATCAGCGGCATTATGAATGGCTAAGTCACCACCATGAGCATGAATAATGTTACGGGCTATTCCCATCCCCAAGCCATGACCTTCATCATCTTTAGCAACACGGACATAGGGTTCAAAAACCGCTTCAAGTGATTCTTCAGGAATGCCTGGGCCATTGTCTTTAATAATCAGGATGAGTGAACCTTTTTCATCGACAATAATGAACCGGACCTCTTCACCATATTTCACGCCATTATCAATCAAGTTTGTGAAGCACCGTTTTAACGCGAGCGGTTTACCGGTTAATGGCTGGATAGACATTTCAGGTATATGGACTTTGATCTGCCCGTGATTGTACTGTTCAGCAATGCTGCGTAATAACTCTGAAATATCGACTTGCGCTAGGTTTTCGTGCAAATCGGTGTCTTTAACGGTTTGTAGCGCTCCTTTAACCATCATTTCCAGCTCATCGAGATCATTATTAAACTTTTCTATTTTGCTTTCGTCATCAATCAATTCAGCCCGGAGCCGTAACCGGGTAATCGGTGTTTTTAGGTCATGTGATATCGCCGAAAAAAGATGTTCACGATCGTCAATATAACGCCGAACACGTAACTGCATTCGGTTAAAAGCACGTGTTGCCGTGACCAACTCACTGGCCCCTTCCTCTTTAAGCGGCTTCTGATAAATATCAAAACTTAACGCATTAGCCGCATTGGCTAGACGTTTCAGTGGTTTAGTTTGACGGCGGATCATGAAATAGGTAAACACCAGTAGCAAGGTCGTCATGAACCCCATAAAAATGACTTGCTGGCTGGTAATTATCTCATCTTCTAATGTGACATAAGGGGCAGGTAATAACCCAGCAATGTACAGCCATTCATTTTCTGCCAACTCTAGCTGCACAACTAAGATAGGAGGGTTAAGCGGCTCAAGGCTAAGGGTATAGTGCGCCCATGAACGAGGTAAATCCGCTAATAAAATATCATTCTTTAAGACATGTAGCGTTTCAGGTCGTGAGAACTCAACGCGAATAACATCAAGGCGAGGCAGCTTGTCTGTTAGTACATCTTTAAATGTTCTTACTGCGGTATTCCTCATTTGCGACGAAGGAATAGGGTCAATCAAGATTTCTTCTTCATTAAAAGAAACAAAGAAGCGGGTTCCCCCCATGTTTCTCAGTTGATCCAATACGATATGGCGATATTCAAGGGGCAGAGATTGAAAGAATGTCACTGTCGATGCAAACATATTTGCCATGCTTGATGACGCCGATTCTAACCCTTCTAAATCCCGCTGTTTTGATTGTCCGTACCAAATACTGGTCGCAATCATTTGTGCGAGAAAAACGGCTAATAACGTAAACCATAAGGTGCGCGCTAATAATGATTTGGGCACCCATTTTTGAATATTCATATTGTCCAGATCAGCCTTTGGCTGTGTCGTTATACCTAACGTATTGGTCGTTAAGCCCAACCGCCAGCGTGACCCAGAGAAGTAATGATGGCCAGTTGCCTTGCCTGCTGGAGAGCTGGCGGAACGTGTTAGTCTTCGTAGGTCACATCAGCATTAAACGAATAACCATTCCCTCGAATGGTCTTGATTAATCGCTGCTGCGTCCCTTTGTCACCCAAGCGTTGGCGCAGGCGACTTAATTGAACATCGATACTTCTTGCCGACGGTGTTGCCTCACGGCCACGGGTAGCAAATGAAATGGTATCGCGGTCAAGTACTTCATTAGGGCGGGTTAGAAACAGCATCAATAGTGCAAAGTCGCTGCCACTCATATCGTAATCTTTGTTTTTTTCAAGATCATACAAACGCTGTGCAGCCGTATCTAGCCGCCAATGAGCAAATCGGATTGATTTGGGCGCGGCCGGCATTTGCTGAGCTTCTGTTGGCTTTACTCGACGTAAAAGTGCCTTAATTCGGGCCATGAGCTGTCGCGGGCTAAAGGGCTTGGCAATATAATCATCAGCGCCGAGTTCAAGGCCGATAATCTGATCCATTTCGTCTGATACAGCTGTTAGCATAATAATCGGTACATCAGACGTTTTACGAATGTATTGGCATAATGTAAAACCATCATCACCCGGCATCATAACGTCCAATAAGATTAAATCAGGGTAGCCCATTGCGAGACGGCGCTTCATTTCTTCGCCTTCAGCTGCGGTGGTAACAGTAAATCCCGCTTTCGTTAAAAACTCTTCTAACAGCTCGCGGATTTCCTGATCATCATCGACAACAAGAACCTTCTTGCTCGTGTTCATTCTTTCTTCCTTTTCCACCCAGGCAGACAAACATAACAAACCCAATCAAAAAAGGCGCGTACTGCGCCTAAGAATCATGATCTGAATAGGAAAACGGGTTACCTCATCTGGCGATATCGCTCAGGCAATAACCAATGCTATTATGCGACACCCATTTGCACTTTATATTTAGTGACAGCACGTTCAAAAAAGTCACGTTCATCATCATCGCTGATGTTGTTTGCAATTTCTGCAAATACTTCATAGCCTTTTTTGGCATTTTTTACTTGCCACACCGAGTAAGCGGCCTGCTTATCCAGTTCTACACGGTTTTTTTCTGCATCTGACAACTGGGCTAAGTTATGCATTGCTATGTTCCAACATCAATCTATGAATACTGCGGCTAATTTTAGCGAATATCCTAGCCTGATACCAATAACTCGTCATCTATCACCCATTTCCTTCACTCGCCTATACCTATAACCATTAAGCCCACCATAATGGTGGGCTTAATGGACGTTTTAGCACGTTCGAGGGTGTCGGCTAAAAGCCTAGCAATAATTTGAAGGTAATAAAGAACCCAGCCACAACAGCGACAGTTAATGCCACGCTCAATATCGGGCTTAGTGTCGAAACACAAGGATTATGAATAGCGTCAGAAAGTGTAGGCTCATCAAAAACGATTTGTTTCTGGCCTTGAATCAACTCATTGACATAATATTTGATGGTTTCAACCGACTCATCAACGGAGTCAATGACTTGAGCACCTAACCACTTTTCGTGATCGACTAATTGATCCTGAGCCACGGTTCTTGGTTCACTAAAATGGCCAGTCCGGCGGTCAATTACCGACACCTCCATTTTTTCATCACGCTGAGACCACACCCAACAAGGTAGATAGGTACCTTCAACTTTCACTTTACTTGGGAATGGAAACTGCGGATCTTTCATGACATCGAGTAGTTTATCTTTCGAGTCATTAAGATAATGAAGTTGCTGTAAACAACGCTCGAGCCAATGCGGAAAGTTATTACGGAAAGCCGTTTGACGTAACGGCGCTAGTCGAGCAGCACCGCGTACAACATATTCGGTCACCAACTGGCTAACGGACGTGTTATCTGGCCATATGTTTTTCGCAGTCAATGAAGGTAACGTTAAACGCTGGCAAACCGTTCCGCTAGGAGCCACCAGTATCACCGACTGCAGAGCACCCGGCGATGGTAAACGTGATGCCACGTTGTATTCAATACGCCACGGTCTTGATACCTCCTGTAAAATAGACCGATAAACCTGTTCAACTGTGGACTGGTAATATTGATAGTTGGTCATGGCTTGCCTCCGGAGATATCACCTATGGATTACGGCCATTATACTAGAATGGTAACAGCACTAACTTGATCGGAATCTTATTTTCAAACGATGTTTTTTTCGCCATTATTACTATGTTCACACCACCAAAACAATTTATAATCACGTCACCAAAACAATGCAAACCGCTAAGTGATGATTCACAATTATGCCTGAATTAACTATCAGTACGACACTTCCCGAAAACGCACCAATGTCATTACTGCTTGAAGCTGACCCAAGTGAAAAGCAAATACAGACATACCTCGAAGAGTCACTCATTTATGTTGCTATGTTGAATAACAAAGCGGTGGGAGTTTGCGTTATTCAAGCAATGCCATTACACAACGCAGAGTTAATGAATATTGCGGTTTGTCCGACACATCAGTCCAAGGGGATTGGAAGCCAATTGCTACTACATGCCATAAAACAAACAAAGCAGTTAGGCATCAAAACGTTAACGCTTGGTACTGGTACATTTGGTTACCAGTTGTCTTTTTACCAGCGTGCAGGTTTTCGCGTAACAAGCATCGATAAAGATTTTTTCTTACGCCATTATGATGAGCCGATTTTTGAGAATGGTATTCAGCATAAAGACATGCTGAGGTTAACGTTAAGCCTTCAATAAAATAGCCACCAGAGGGTTGTTCGTAGCGAACCAATGGCGGCTAATTCAATGATTTTTTCAAGACGTTGACTTAAAATATTGGCCTACGATTTAAAGGCTAGCGCCAATGCCAAACATGATTGCATTGTTGGTTACATCGCCCATATCGCGATACTCATAACCCAAAGAAAGGTCAATAAATGGTAGCATCGAAAAAACAACACCAGCCCCACCCGTGAAGCCCCAACCGTCGTCTTCTATTTTGCTGCCTGGTCGCTCGATATCGTAGTCATAGTAATTGGTGCCAATTTTCGCATACACGCTACCAATCAATAACGGGATATCGCCCCGTACCGTTAAAGGGAAAGTGGTATAATCGATGTCATTAGATCCACCAACGTTCGCATCAACATCCGCACTGCCCTGCACGACACCCGCGTTGAGTGAAAATATATCATTGATTTGATACGACGCATTAATGCCATATTCAAAACCGTAGTCACTATTACCGTCGTATTCGACTTTCGCACTCCCAGCATGCGCTCCAACTGATAACCCCAAAATATCAGCACTTGCTGGTACTGATAAAAATAATGCAATGGCAGCCACTCCAAACTTTTTCATTTGCTCTTTCCCTCGAATTACTTGCCGTAAAATTCTGATAATTATCTTTAACGAGTAGTTGATGGCCCAATAAATTACCAGTGATACCCCACATTTCCGTGCAGCAAATCACTGTCTCTATTTCATTTTTAAAATAGGCATTTAACGCACACTAACGGCAATGGTATATGCTTATAAAATCATGGCATCGGAGGTGGCTTCAACAATGTTCCGGTTATTACTGCTCTCTGTGTTAGTACTGCTACTGAGTGCCTGTGACAAAGAGAGTTCCCCTAACGCCGACATCATCTATATCAATGGCGATATTGTTACCATGGCCACACCTGCGATTGTCAGTGCCCTTGCAGTAAAGGATGGGCGGATACAAGCGATAGGCACACAAATTGGGGTGATGCGACATAAAGGAGACAGAACAGAAATTGTCGACTTGGGTGGTAAAACGATGCTTCCTGGCTTTATTGACCCACACGGTGCCCTGATGGCAAATATCGAACAATTAGGCTCGATACAGGACGCGCAATTGGCATTTGCAAAGCAAGGTTTTACGACCCTCTCTGAGGGTTCAGCCACAAAAGAAACCATTACCGTCCTGCAGCAAGCAGCCAAAGATGAATTGCTTACCCAAGATATTATCGTCATTCCGCTCTATGACGCTGCGACATTACTCTTATCGAACACGCCTGATATCTTTGGTTATTATCATAACCGTTTGAAATTTGGTGGCATAACACTCGTTTTAGATGGCACTGCCGCAGAAGAGACGGCTTGGCTTTCTATGCCCTACCTTGCACCTCTATCACAAGAATCTGGATGGAGAGGCAAACCCAGCCAACCCTTTAGTCAATTCAAGCAACAGTACAGTGATGCCATAAACCAAGAGCTACAAGTCTTCGTTCGTGCTGTTGGCGATGCAGCTATCGACGCCCTGATTCAGGCGGCATATGATTTAAAAATTAATGCCTCGCAAAATAAGCGCCACGTGGTCATTAAGTCTCGTTTTATGCGGGTTAACCAACTCACTCATTACGTGAAATTGGGTTTTATTCCAAGCTTCTCTACGGGGCATATTTATTTCTACGGTGATAATGATGCCTTACTACTTGGTAAGCAGCGTGCTTACTTCCAAAGCCCCACACTGTCAGCCCGTGAGCTTGATATCGGCTTTACTAACCATACCAGCAGTGCCACCCATGGAATACATGGCTTAAACAGTATTTGGAGTGCCGTCAGCCGCCTCACCCAAGAAGGGATCATTGCTGGTCCAAATGAGCGTATCGACATACTTAACGCCCTCAAAGCCATTACCATAAATGCCGCTTATCAATTTTTCGAAGAAAATAGCAAGGGTTCTCTTGAACCCGGAAAATTGGCTGATTTAGTGGTCTTGTCACAGAACCCCTTAGAGGTTGCACCCGGCTTGCTACGTGATATTCAAATTATCGAAACCATAAAAGAAGGAAAAACACTTTTCAGCCAAGCCAATACCGAGTAAATAATGAAATCCATTACAAGATCACAGGTCTATCCCCTTTATTACATCGATTCTCTTGTAATCACCACAACAACACAAAGATAAATAAACAATTGATATAAAACAAATTAAACTCAAAACCCCCAATGTAACCATAATAAATAGCGACATTCACGCAAACGATATCCCTCGCCCTTTCAACATATTTGGTAATCAAGGTGCTATTTTAGAATGGTGGAGAACCGAAGTGTGATCAGGATCGCGAGATTCTGCGTTGCACTTACTTACACTTTCTCCATCAAGCGACACAACAATACGGCCTCTTCGGTAGAAGCCATTGTGAACGCTTTCTCATAATTATTCGTCATTCTAGGAGTTATCTATGGCTACCCCACACATTAACGCAGAACGTGGTGATTTCGCTGAAACCGTACTGATGCCAGGAGATCCACTTCGTGCCAAGTTCATCGCTGAAAACTATCTAGATGACGTAAAACTTGTATGTGATGTACGTAACATGTTTGGTTACACTGGCACATACAAAGGCCAACCTGTTTCAGTGATGGGTCACGGTATGGGTATTCCTTCATGCTCAATCTATGTACACGAATTGATCAAAGACTTCGGTGTAAAAAACATCATCCGTATTGGTAGCTGTGGTGCTGTACATGACGACGTAAAACTAATGGACGTTATCATTGGCTTAGGTGCTTCTACTGACTCTAAAGTTAACCGTATTCGCTTTAACGATCATGATTTCGCCGCTATCGCGGATTACGGCATGCTAGAGACCGCAGTTAACGAAGCTCGCGCTCAAAATGTACCGGTTCGCGTTGGTAACGTATTCTCTGCCGATCTATTCTACAGCCCAGAAGCGGATCTATTCGATAAGATGGAAAAACTTGGCATTTTAGGGGTAGATATGGAAGCTGCGGGCATTTACGGTGTTGCAGCAGAGCTTGGTGCAAAAGCACTGACTATCTTAACGGTTTCAGATCACATCAAGCGTGGTGAAAACCTTAGTGCAGAAGACCGCCAAAAATCGTTTGCTCAAATGATGAATGTCGCACTAGAAACAGCCATTAAACTGTAACCAATTTCGTGGTCAGTACGCCCCGATGTACTGGCCACTTTTTCTTTGTATTATTTTCAAGCAATACCTCTACCATCATCGCTAGATGTTATAGGTATTGCCGAAAATAGGGATGTTAGTGTCAACAAAATGCTTTAGCCTACTGAACCGCTGCTCAATATTTTGTAAAATGTGGCGTCTTACACAATTTGACGAATGAAACCCCTTCAGGTTTCAATTCAAGCGGTAAATAATGGCGACAACAAATTGCAGGTACTAATTATGTGCAGGGTTAAGAATTACCTACCCTGTACTTCCCTTCCCTCTTCATTATTTATAAAGACAAGCGAAACGGATAACACAACGGTTACTCAAGCCCATGGAATAACGTTAGGCTGGCATGATGAAAACACCCCACAGCGATAATCACACCCTTTTGCTTCCTGAAGCAAGTCACGGTACCCAGCTTAATCACTGTAAAACCGTCAGTTGCAAACATTTTGGGTCAACCGATACCAGTCATTATGTTCTACAAAGAAGCAATCCGAAAAAGCCGATTCTTGTGTGCCGTGAATGCGGTGCTTTCCCACCATTGGTGAATAACCATGATGTCGACGCTGAAGTCACACGACTTCAGCAGCAGCAACGCTGTGGTCTACCCGCTTGTAATAATGCTGAGTGTGAAAACCTTGGACTGCCCGTTCTCACTCACCGTCATTTGTATCATGCCTTTGGTTATAGTGGTGATCGTCAACGCTATCGATGCAAATGTTGTCAGGCTACTTTCGTCGACCGCTGGTCTGGGTTTAATAATAAAAACCAATTACAACAGAAGTTATTGGCTATGTTATTTACGGGCTATTCAGTGCGCGATATCTGCCGACGTTTGGATATGAACCCAAAATCGTTTTATGATCACTTGTCTCACATCGCGAGTCGCTGCCGACGCCAACTAACCATCTTTGATGCCCGCTTATTCAAACATGCAAAGTCACTTGAATTAGCGTCAAACATTCGTCCACTACAACCAAAAAGTAATAATGGTGTGCTGTGGATGGCCAGCTGTGAAGCCCAAACAGGCTATGTTGTTGCACAAGATATTAATTACCAACAAACAGCAGAAATTCAGGGCACAGCTCAGCATGACCCATACGTGAATGGGACACGGTTTATGTCTGTTCCCATCGAAGATCCGATTGAAACAAACACCGCTCCCCTACAAGGGTTATTGGCACAAATTGACACGAAATACCGTGATATGATGTCAAGGCCCAACCTTGAAGACCCATTAACCAGTATGCCAAGGATTAATTATCCAGCTAAAGGTTGTTTAATCCGGCCACAATACACCGTATATGCCCACTACCTTCATCTACGTGGCATGATCGAAAATAATCACTCATTGTCAATTTACATGCCGCAAGAAACCTTGTTGCGTTCAGCCTGTATCTCCATTTTTGTCGATCATATAAAAGGCAAAACCATCCACCCTATTTATGTCGAATACGATCCTCACTGGCAACATAACCAATCTGTAGAGCGTATCGACATTGTCTTAATGGGTTGGTGGCGAGACCGATGGGCCTTTACCCGCCACAACAGTATCAGTAAAGGTATTTGCCACCTTGGCGGAGAAAAAGACAATGAAGGATATTGGCTTGAGCATGCCTCGCATGACGCAATTACCGAATACCAACAGCGCTTTCAAGACCAATTTAGCCAGCTGGTTAATGAGCCACGTAGAAAGCTTCGTCCAGGTGGTTTACTGCCACTGCTCGATATTTACCGAGCATGGAATAACCTATGCCATCAAGACCGTAATGGGCAAACACCAGCACAAAAAGTTGGTCTCATTACAAGTCCGTTAACACTAGAGCAACTGCTAAGCTAACGTCGTACATTTAAACTCTATTTTATCGCTCACAATACGCAACAACGCTAGTATTGTGAGCGCTATTATGATCGATGAGATCGTATTTCTTCATATCAATCTAGACAATAGATTGATTCCTACCAGCCTTCTATACGACACTCATTATTAATAAAACAAGAAAGTAATATCGAAATGGATTTCGAGGTGTAGTTTGCAATATATTTTTTCAAATCGAATAAAACCAATTTTGCTCGGCAGCATGCTTTTTATTGGTATCGTTCCTGCCTTTTTTTATAGCTGGTTTAGTAGCGATAAATTATCGACGGTTGCTATCGGCCAAATAGCCAAAGGGCTTAGTAGCCGTAACGAACTGGCGGCTCACAACCTCGATGATATTCTCGCTCAACGGGTACTCAGTATTCAGAAACTGGCGAGTTCTCCCGTTTTCGATTTAGCCTCAAATAACAGCATTATCACCGATGATTTTATAACCAGCTACCTGAAAGAACTCGTGACTGTGGATGCTGGCTTTGGCGAGATATATCTGCTTGAAAATCAACAACAGCAACTTTCACTATTGGCTGGCTCTACCGAACAATCACTGCCGGAGTTAGATTCAGCGCTCAAGCAAGCTGGTATTAATTTACAATCTGTACGCATTGAAACCTTGCCTAGCACTCCGTCACCGATATTTTTCTCATCAACACAAAACCAAAACAGTAACCCGTATATTTATATCGTCTCGACAGTGCGTCACTCACACCAGCCTACTGACGCTAAAGAGCGTTTTTTAATCATCAAATATAAGCTTGAAGAACTAAACCGCCAACTGACTTACTTGGGCGAACGTATTAGCAATAGTGACTACATTATGCTGATTGATCCGCAAGGTAATGCAGTACTAACAGGCCGTGACCAAGATAAAACAACAGCGGCCTTTATCGATTTTAAGCGCTTTTTCCAACAGTCAGTGGATAAGCAACCAACAGCGGCTAATGAGCTCATAACCTACGACAATCAGCTTGGCGAAACCATGGTCGCAACCTTGTCGCCATTAACTTTCCGTTTAGATGGCGTTCCGCACTGGTCACTCGTTTCCATCACCCCTAAACACACTGTTACTGCGACGATTGAGTACCTACATCACTATTTTATGCTGGCGCTGCTCGCAACGGCTGGTGTCGTGTTAATTTTATCGTTGATGCTATCACGACGTATCACAGTGCCGATCGCCAAGCTTTCTCGATTCGCAGCACAGTTCAGACTGGGCAACTATACCCGTAATGAAAACTTTCATGGTCCACATGAATTTAAAGTACTGCACGATGCCCTGAACCAAGGGGCAGATAAAATTTCCTACGATACTGGAAGGTTAAATCAAGCGTTACATAAAGCAGAATCTGCAGATAGTGCTAAATCGGCCTTTTTAGCGAACCTCTCTCATGAGATACGCACTCCGATGAACGGCATGCTCGGCCTTGCGCAGCTTTTACTTAAGACTGATTTAAATAAGGCGCAAGAACAGCACTTATATACCTTGCTTGATTCCGGTAAACACATGATGTCACTGCTTAATGACATCCTCGATTTTTCTAAGATTGAGCAAGGTCAGCTCAAACTAGATCCCACTCACTTTTGCTTTACCGATCTCATTGGTACCATTGAAAGTACCTATTACTCACTCGCTAAAGAAAAAGGTATCGGATTTAATATCCACTGCGAGTTTGACCAAACAGGTTGGTTTTATGCAGATAAAGCGAGAATCCGCCAGATTTTGTTTAACTTAAGCAGTAATGCCGTCAAGTTCACCGAAAAAGGCCATGTGGATATTACGCTTCGCCTTTGTGATAGCCGTGAAAAAAATCACCACGTTTTAACCATTATTACCAAAGATACGGGCATTGGTATTCCAACCGAACGTATCAGCCAGATTTTTAACCCATTCGCCCAAGCAGAAGCTTCGACCAGCCGGCGTTTCGGTGGTACAGGGTTGGGATTAAGCATTGTTAACCAGCTTGCAACGCTGATGAAAGGCGACATCAAGGTCGAAAGCCAAACAGGGCAAGGGTCCACCTTTACCGTCAATCTAACCGTTGAAAAAGGGCAATACATAGAGGAGGAGAAGCATGATGTCGCTTTTGATCAAAGTGCTTTCTCTAACTTAAAAGTCCTTATTGTCGAAGACAATCACTTGAACGTCATGATCATTGATACCTTTCTAAAGCACAGAGGTTTCAAAACAGATGTAGCAGAAAACGGGGCTGAAGCCCTGGCGATGCTAGAAAATAATATCTTCGACCTTATTTTGATGGACAACCATATGCCCGTTATGGATGGGATCGAAGCAACCAGCCGTATTCGCGCCCTACCCACTATTGCCAGCCAAACGCCAATTTTCGCCTGTACCGCCGATGTTTTTGCAGAAACTCAGCAAAACATGCTTAATGCTGGCGTCGAATGTGTGATCACCAAGCCGCTTGATGAACGGAAGCTTATTGATGCCCTACAACGTTTTAAAAGCAGAATCACTGCGATGGCTTCACTCCGTTCACTAAATACCATCGGTGAAAACGTTCAAGAACTAACGCTCGCTTTCTCTGAGGATGACGATCAAGAAGCTCCTCACACCATCGTCACTCAGCATCATTCAGCGGCCACATCAAATCGAACCACTAACGAAGAAAACCATATAGAAAGCATGAGTGATATGGTTAACGAAGGCTTTGATGACTTTGATGACTTTGACGTGGATGATGCACCCTCTGGCTTTACACTCGATCCTGATGCTTTTACAGAAATAGACATTAATACATTATTAGAAGTGATGGATAACGACCACGATATTTCTGTTCAATTCCTTCATATGTTCTGCGATGAACACGGAGGCGATGTGTCGCGCTTAAAGCGCACATTAGAGCAAAGAGATTTTGATAATGCAGTATTGATCAGCCATTCATTAAAAGGAGTCTCAAGCAGTGTTTGTGCATATAAAGTTCACCAAGCCGCAATCGTTGTTGAGCAGCAGGTAAAGCAACAACAGCTCCCATCAGAACAAGATATCAACCACCTTGAAGCAAGCCTCATTGCTGCTTGTAGCCAAATCAAAGAAAAGCTGTCTTAACCCGCAGGTTGTAAGGTGCCTTCATATGAAGGTGCCGTAATTTATGCCGTGTGTGTGTAACTAAATCCACTCAGAGCTCTCCCTCATATCTGCGCTAGCACCTGCACAATGACTCCTTCGCCTACGATAAACAACGCCATGTAATATTGTGTAATAACTAACCATGGCCTTTAATATACACTCAACAGCATATTCTTAGTCGATATCATGGGTTGTCGAAACTGATGTTGTGAGTCTTCTTTTCACGCTATACATCAACGCGCGTAGTACGTACTGGCTAAGCTTTTCAAACATGAAGCCCGCTCATACATGAAGGGATACTAACCATGACCACCAACGTAGATGAATCCACGATCGTTTCTGCTGCAATTTATCCACCTATTGGAGTAACGCGTGTCGGCAATAGCTTAAATGAATTCTTCATTGGGCCAGAGGTCAATCAACCGCAGGCCCAAGACGCCAATTATTATCGGGATTCTAGTGGGGCATTAAAACGTCAAGCAGCACGGTTTCGGATTTATGGGTTAAATACACATGGAAACATCGTTAAAGAACTAACAACGGATAACGCAGTAATTAACTGGACAGCTCAGCTCGCCAATCAAAAATCCTCTTGGTATAAATTTGAATTAGCGTTAGATATTCCCGAAGCAGTGGATGCGACACCATCAACGCTGCGTAATGAAAGTCAACCCGACCGCAGCAAGCTGCTGATCGATGGCGGCCAGCAGCAAGTAAGCGGATGTAACATCGATGGTCAATCAAGCCGGTTCATTGGAAGCTTTGGCTTAGTCAATAAGTCAGGAGAGTTAAAAGATACATCCGTCTATTTAGGTGAAATGCGCACAGATGAAAAAGGTCGCTTAGTTATGCTCGGTGGGCACGGTAAAGCTGAAAACCTCAACGGCGAACTCGCCGTGTCCTTTGGTAACAATGAGGGCTGGTATGATGATACCTCTGACGGGCCAATAACAGCCGAAGTAACAATCGATGGCAAACCAATCTATGTTAGACCTGCTTGGGTTATTTGCGCGCCACCAGATTATGCACCGATGCAAAAGTCTGTCAGAACTATGTGGGACTTAATGCGTGATGTGGCCGTCTCTGCCCGAATGCTTCCCGAGCCTAAAGAGCCTTCTTTCACTCATGACATATTGCCCATTTTTCAACGAATGACAGACTTACAGTGGGTCAATGCTGGGTTTGCCGCAGGCTTTGGCTGGGATAGTCCCTTTGATTTTACATCTGAAAAGTGGCTATCTCGCCTCAGTAAACGCTTTGACACCACGAAAGAGTCCGATACATGGCAAGAACTCCGTCGCACGCTCTATAATAACTTTCGTCGCTTAGACACCGATTTTAAACTGACAGCTGATATTCCAAGTTCTGTCTCTAGCTGGAACCCTGAATATAGTGCGCTATCACCACAACAATGGCCGTGGATATATGGTGATGCCATGGATAAGCATGCAACTGACTCTCCACGCCAGTTTGCCAGTTTAACGCGAGTTCAATTGAGCGCCTTAGCACAGTGGGTAGAGGGCGATTTCATAGATGATTACGTCCCTTGCTCCCCCACAGTGACAAGTATTGAAGATGTTCCTTTAGCTGAACAGCCAGATATGTTGACCAAAGCGGCAATGGAGTTTTGTCTTGCTGATGCTTTCCACCCAGGTTGTGAATTGACATGGCCAATGCGCACGCCGGGCATGTATTCAGAGGCATTCCGTTTACAGCATGCTGATAATACCGCTCCAACTCATAACATTAATTATGGGCCTGTGATGACGCCACAAATAACCCAACAACCAAATGGCCCACTATTAAGTGGTCAAATTGCTGGCGGGCTTACCCGCTGGATGGCTATCCCGTGGCAAACGGACACCGCCAGTTGTCGAGATGGCTACAATGAAGCTTATGACCCGTATCTACCAACATTCTGGCCTGCTCGCGTGCCAAATAACATGCTAAACCATAGTAATTACCAAAAAGTGATCGATGAAGCCCACTCGATGGAAGATAGGCAGCAGGCGTTTAATGAACGTGAGTTTTGGTTAGAAGATCTTCCAATAAGCGAAGGTTTGGAACCCTCAGCCATTTATCAAGCACAAATTAATAGCATGGTGACGAACTTTGACAAACTAGCCATCGTTCTACCGAAGTCTAAAGTAGGCATTACTGGGTTTCCAAAAACCATGCAAGTAGGTTTAACACATAACGAGCCTGAAAGTACGGTACTTTTTGATTCTAAAACATTCATGGAAGTTAAATCGAAGAATACCCTCAAGTGCCGTCCTAATTTAAGTCTGACTGACAAAGCCAACCGCTTTGTAAGAAAAGGCTAGGCCGTATGAGTGTTAAGCCAAACGCTGACACGAATATTGCGATTATTGGCGCTGGCGTTGGAGGTTGTATTGCAGCCCTTGCGCTAGCGCCGCACTATTCAGTCACACTCATTGATAAGCAGGTAGATTTGCCTCCAAGAGTTGGAGAATGCCTGCCATCTGCTACTCTGCGAATATTAAGAGCACTCAAGTTAGAGCACCTACTTGATGAAGAGCATCACCTGAAAAGCCAAGGAATGTTGTCTTATTGGGGCAGTCAACAACCAACTATTGCTGACAACTTGAGTAACCCTGATGGCTTTGGTTGGCATATTGATAGGCCTCTATTTGAACAACAACTACGCCAAGCAGCACAAGAGCGAGGGGTGACCTGCCTTTGGCCAAGCCATTTAATTACCCATACTAAAATGGCTAAACATTGGGAGTTAACGCTACAGCAAGGCAGCGAGATAAGCTCACTCAATGCGGATGTTGTTATAGATGCGACAGGCCGGCATTGTGTTTTCACTCGCCAGCTGGGCGTGGCAAGACAGCAATTTGATAAGCTAATGTCTATATGGCTAACGGCTAATGTACATGTGAATAAAAAATTTGGGCTGATCAGCAGTACGGATAAAAGCTGGTGGTATAGCGCACCAATTCCAACCTTGCCAACAAATCACGCGCCAGAAAGTAAGAGCAGCTCTGCACAAGCCCGTGTTGTCTCATGGCAGGCAGAATCAGCCATTATTGACAAAACATTGTCTAAATCACCGCAAGCTTTTTTAGCTGCAGCCTGCAAAGCCCCGGGCTTTAAGCCCTTGATTGATAGAATTGATCTCTCATCAGTCAAACTTCAGGGAATAGTTGCCGCAAACTCGTCAAAACTGACCACCTGTAGTGGTCAACAATGGTTTGCGATCGGTGATGCTGCGATGAGTTTTGATCCGATTTCATCGCAAGGCATGTTTAATGCGATGGCAAGCGCGATGCAATTAAGTGAGCTGTTAATATCCAATCGCCTGCACCATATGGCAAACCAACAGCTCTATCAACAGCAGATGGACAGCGTTTGGCAACAGTATTTAGCACATAAGGCATTGTTTTATAAAATGATGAACTGAAAGCTTGGCTTCGTTTACAAAACCAAACAACGTGCAGTGAGTAAACCGTTTCGAACAAGTTCATGCTTATCCGGTCTATATGATTAGCTATCGCCACTTTATCTCGCGAGTATCCGGAGTCCACATGCGTACTAAACAACTAATCGTCCCATTACTGCTTCTAGGCTTTAGCAACGCCTGTTTTGCCGACAATATTTTCAGTAACCCACCGGCCAGTGTTACTTGGCTCAACAGTGACCAATACAAAGATGTAAAAAGTGCTTCTGGCAGTCAGTCACGTTATGAACAAAATGTATTTGCGCAGCTGTCAAAACAGTTTGGTAAAGAAGCAAATAAACACCTAGCAAAAGACCAAACGCTTATTGTCACTGTGACGGATCTCGACTTAGCGGGTATGGTGCAATACAGATCTGAACTGTCACAGGAGATCCGTATATTAGATAGCACAACACCACCTAAGCTGAGTTTCAGCTACCAAGTTAAGCAAGGGGATGAAATCGTAAAAGAAGGTACCGAGCAACTTAGAAACCTTAACTATCAAAGCAGTGTTATCGGACGCGCAAAAGAAAAACCCCTAGCTTATGAAAAAGCGCTTATTGATAAATGGGCGAAGGACGCACTTTAGTCACCTTAAAACTTGAGCCATCAAAATGCATTCCACTAACGAACAACTTAGCAAAGGCTACACACTCCACCAGCCCAAAAATTCGAACATAAGATCAGTGCACTGATCATATGCTCACACCCAAACCCTTTGTAAATCGCAACAAAAACCGCCAGCATTTAGTGCCACAACTCTAAATGGCTAATAACCAGATAAAAAGTGGGATCAATACACGCTTTGATTCCATTTCTAATTGACAAAATTCCCAAAAACGCTAATTATCGAATCATCAATTGTTCTTAAGCATCCCAATTGCTCAATGATGATGTTTTTGGTTTGCAGCAAATTAGTTAAGAGCAAGTAATAATGACTTTACTAGCTTCACATTAAGCTAGCATTGAAACACTGCCCAACATGTATAAGGTCGATAGATATGAGCACTAAACTGGAACAATTGCGCGCGCTAACTACTGTTGTTGCTGACACGGGTGACATTGAAGCAATCAGCAAATACAAGCCTGAAGATGCGACAACTAACCCATCGCTAATTCTAAAAGCAGCACAAATTGCTGAGTATGCTCCACTTATCGATCAGTCTATTGCCTACGCTAAAGCTCAAAGCGATGACAAAGCACAGCAAGTACAAGACACTTGCGACATGCTTAACGTAAGCATCGGTAAAGAAATCCTTAAAGTAGTACCTGGCCGTATCTCAACGGAAGTTGATGCTCGTCTTTCTTACGATATGGAAGGCAGTGTTGCTAAAGCTCGTCAACTTATCAAAATGTACAACGACGCTGGCATCACTAACGATCGCATCCTTATCAAACTCGCTTCTACTTGGGAAGGTATTCGCGCTGCTGAAATTCTAGAGAAAGAAGGCATCAACTGTAACCTAACGCTTCTATTCTCATTCGCCCAAGCGCGTGCTTGTGCTGAAGCTGGTGTATTCCTTATCTCTCCTTTCGTTGGTCGCATCATGGACTGGTACAAAGCGAAAGAAGGCCGTGACTTCGAAGCATCTGAAGATCCAGGCGTTATCTCTGTAGCAAGCATCTACAACTACTACAAAGAATACGGTTACAAGACTGTTGTTATGGGCGCTAGCTTCCGTAACATCGGTGAAATCCTTGAACTTGCAGGTTGTGACCGTCTAACTATCGCACCTCAACTTCTAGCTGAACTAGAAGCAGCAGAAGGTGAAGTAGTAGAAAAGCTGATCGACTCTAACGGTACTAAAGCACGCCCTGCTGCAATGACTCACGCCGAGTTCCTATGGGATCACAACCAAGACCCAATGGCAGTTGAAAAACTGGCCGAAGGTATCCGTAACTTTGCGGTTGACCAAGGCAAGCTTGAAACGATGATTGCAGAGCGTCTATAAGCCTTAGCACTATTCCAGAAAGCGGCCTTTAGCCGCTTTCTTACTTTTTTGAATTGATTTAATTTTTGGTGATATCAGTATGGAACGTAAAGTCCTCGCAAATGCAATCCGTGCCTTGAGCATGGACGGTGTTCAACAAGCTAATTCTGGCCACCCTGGTGCGCCAATGGGTATGGCAGACATCGCTGAAGTTCTATGGCGTAGTCACCTAAATCATAACCCACAGAACCCTGACTGGGCTGATCGCGACCGTTTCATTCTGTCGAACGGTCACGGTTCAATGCTGATTTACTCTCTATTGCATCTATCAGGCTACGAGCTTTCAATTGAAGACCTGAAAAACTTCCGCCAGCTTCACTCTAAAACTCCAGGCCACCCAGAATACGGTTATGCGCCAGGTATCGAAACAACAACAGGTCCTCTTGGCCAAGGCATTACCAATGCAGTTGGTATGGCGATGGCTGAAAAATCGTTGGCTGCACAATTTAACCAAGAAGGTCACGATATCGTTGACCATTTCACTTATGCATTCATGGGTGATGGTTGTCTTATGGAAGGCATCTCGCACGAGGCATGTTCTCTAGCGGGTACGCTAGGTCTTGGCAAGTTAGTTGCTTTCTGGGATGACAACGGCATCTCTATCGATGGCGAAGTAGAAGGTTGGTTCTCTGACGATACCCCTAAGCGTTTTGAAGCATACGGCTGGCATGTGATCCCAGCAGTAGACGGTCATGATTCTGATGCTATTAATGCTGCGATTGAAGCAGCAAAAGCTGAAACTGGTCGCCCTACATTAATTTGTACTAAAACGGTTATCGGCTTTGGCTCACCAAACAAAGCGGGTACGCACGACTGTCACGGTGCTCCACTAGGTACTGATGAAATTGCAGCAACGAAGAAAGCACTTGGCTGGGAACACGGCGCATTTGAAATTCCTGCTGATATTGCAGCTGAGTGGAATGCACAAGAAGCTGGTGCAGCAAAAGAAGCCGCTTGGAACGCTAAGTTTGACGCATACGCAGCCGCTTACCCTGAACTAGCCGCTGAGTTTAAGCGTCGTACTAACGGTGAACTACCTGCTGAGTGGGAAGAAAAAGCCAACGCAATCATTGCTGATCTGCAAGCTAACCCAGCGAATATCGCATCACGTAAAGCATCTCAAAACGCACTAGAAGCATTCGGAGCAATGCTTCCTGAATTCATGGGCGGCTCTGCTGACCTTGCACCTTCTAACCTGACTATGTGGTCTGGTTCTAAGTCTCTTGAAGCAAATGACTTCTCGGGTAACTACATCCACTACGGTGTACGTGAATTCGGTATGACAGCTATCATGAACGGTATTGCGCTACACGGTGGTTTCGTACCATACGGTGCAACATTCCTAATGTTCATGGAATACGCGCGTAACGCTATGCGTATGGCTGCTCTGATGAAAGTTCAGAACATCCAAGTTTACACGCACGATTCAATTGGTCTGGGCGAAGATGGTCCTACACACCAACCTGTAGAACAAGTGTCTTCTCTACGTCTGACACCAAATATGAGCACATGGCGCCCATGTGATCAGGTTGAGTCTGCAGTGGCTTGGAAGCTAGCAATCGAACGTAAAGATGGTCCTACATCGCTTATCTTCTCGCGTCAGAACCTTGCACAGCAAGCACGTACTGAAGCGCAGGTTGCTGACATCGCTAAAGGTGGCTACATCCTGAAAGATTGCGAAGGCAAGCCAGAGCTTATCCTTATCGCAACAGGTTCTGAAGTTGAACTAGTCGTTCAAGCTGCTGCACAACTAACGGCTGAAGGTAAGCAAGTGCGTGTTGTTTCAATGCCTGCGACTGATGCCTTCGATAAGCAAGACGCGGCTTACCGTGAATCGGTACTACCTTCTGATGTAACCGCACGTATTGCAGTTGAAGCGGGTATTGCTGACTTCTGGTACAAGTATGTAGGCTTCGACGGCCGTATCATCGGTATGACCACATTCGGCGAATCAGCACCTGCAGGTGAGCTATTCAAGATGTTTGGCTTCACTGTTGAGAACGTAGTTGAGACATCTAAAGAACTACTAGCTTAATATTAAAAGATTAAAAGTAAGTAATACGAAAATGCCGGCTAAGCGCCGGCATTATTGTATCTAATCGCCAAGGATAAAAGCCAAGTCACTGTTTGTCGCAGTGCTGCTTAGCCAATTATTCCATGTTTCTACCACTTAGCAACGACCACGACTTACTTTATCAACCATATAACCGCCATCAAAACCGCCTGTTATATCATTGCAAATTAACATTAAGTATCAACACCTTGGCATAATAATAATATGGCGCTTCGGGTATTTTTAAACCCCGCATTAATTAATAACAAAATAATGCGGGGTTATCTTCGTTTATCTTTAGCTCGTCATTACTACTGGGTAATAAACAACTCGCCGTTTAGGTATTTCGCTGCCTGTCGCATATAAGCCGGGGCTTTGCTTTCACCGTAACCCGAGTGATAAGGGCTGGTTGATACTACAATCGCAGCAAAGTCACGCTCTGGATCCATATAAATCATCTGGTTCATGTTACCGCTTTTCGCGATTGCCCCATCATCGTAGATGAAGTCAAACTGGTACCCATTACCATGCGCTTTGTCCTGGAATGAAGAGATCGAAGAGGCCTCTTTAGCTGTACCTACATAGCGCTCAGAGTCAACTTCACCACGGATAATATCAAGCACCTCAGGCGTCACCACTTGCTCGGCGGCAACCGCCTGCCAGCTTGGAGTAAACAGCGTGGCGAAACGAACCATATCTTCCGGTGTAGTTTGCATCAGGCCAAGGGCTAGGGCGTGACCGTTAGGTGCTAAGCCAAATACCGCAGGCTCCCTCGCATACATTTTCGACCACACTTTTTCCTCGAAAATCTTGGTCCATGTCTTATCTTCTACATTCTCGATAATCTGGGTCAGAATACTGGTATTGATCGAAGCATAGCGGAATACATCACCCTGCTTTTCGCCTTCAAGTTTTGTCTGATCAACCGAAACGTCCGTTAACCAATCCTCATACTCGCCCGTAGACGCTCTTGGTGAGCCGGTGATGGCAGCAAAGTAGCGCACCACAGGGGAATCTGGGTTAAGAATGGACTCGAGGGTTTCTTCGTTATCCAACCCCGTTGTCATATTAATCACACTTTCGACGGTGATCTCATCCCAAGTCGTGCCCTTTAGCTCTGGAATGTAGTCAGGCACCACCTTATTCACATCGACCTTACCTTCCTGAACCAGTTGCGCCATGACGAGGCCAACCGTGGTTTTTGCCGATGAATACCAGATATGACGATCGTTTTTGTTCATGCCCGGATAGGCCTCATAAACAACCTTGCCCTTGTGAACCATGATCATGGCTTGGGTACGGAACATCGGGTTTTCCATGTACTCATCGAGCGGGAGTATACCCTGCCCGGTTTCTACTTTAAGATCGCCAATGCGGGCATTAATATTACGCGCCAGCGACTTGTAGTCTTCGTTCGGACGAGACAGAGCAGATTTCATTACCTCAGTCATGTGGCCGTTGTAGTAAACCGCGTGGTCGCCACCCATCTGCAAATGGAAGTTATTAAAGGCTTGCTGGGCTTCACTGGCAAACTGCGGGCTAAAAGGCTGTTTGGCACGCTGGACATCAAAGGTGACATCAGCACCTGGAACCTTGAGGGCTTCTTTCATCGCCTCTGGAAGCCCTTCTGCATTAGCAGCAGTGGCACTCATCGAGGTGGCGAGTGCCAGAATTAACGCAACGTTTTTTAATTTCATACTGAGTTGCTCCGTTTTACTGAAGTTTGTTTGAATTTCTGCGCAGATATTACCCCTAGCCCACAACCGCAAATAGGTCATTTCGCGACTGAACAATTGCCCACTATGGCAAGCCATTTGTCGCCAATTGACCTATTTAAAAGGTGTAGAAGTGGTCACCTTTAAACTTGATATTGCAAAAGATCATCAAGGACGTTGAACGTGAAATTAAACCGTGAGTTGGAAAACGATCAGGCTTCGTATGTCACCCCGATATACACCATTGACTGTGCGCTGGGATCGAATCCTTTTGGATCTCCTGAGATCTCGCCTGATCTAATGCTTGAGATCCTCGATGAAATCAATGAGTACTACAGCTTTAGCAATCTCGCGCAATTGAGCCATCTCGTTGGCAAATATCTAGGCGTCAACAGTGATGACCTCACGTTCACAACCGGCTCGCTCGGGGGATTGGAGCTGATTTTCAATAAGCTCATCGACCATCAGCAACGAACCATGATTGGCATCGGCCCACAGTTTGTTGAAGGGGTCTCAGAGTTCCAATTGGTTGGCGGCAAATACCAAGCCCTCAATATGTTTGAGTTCAACTGTGATAATGATTTGTTTGGGGCGTTAGAAAATACGATCCTGCGCGAGAAGCCGACCTTGGTATATATCGATAACCCGAACAACCCAACCGGCCGAATTTACGACAAAGAGCACTTACTGTCTTTGTGCCATGTGTGTGAGGAAGCCGGTAGCTTGCTGATCATCGATGAGGCTTACGGCGAGTTCTTAACTGATGACCAATCTATGGTAAAGGAGTGCCAACATTACAGCTACCTGATGGTATTGAGGACTTTTTCTAAAGGGTTAGGACTGGCAGGGCTGCGTCTTGGCTATATTGTCTCTTCTCCTGAACTTACACCCTATTTGCAGGCGGCAGTCACCATATTTACCCCGTCGCTACCGGCACTGAAAATCGCTTGCCATGTATTGCCCAATGCCGCCGATTTTGTTGCCAACAATCAAGCAAAAACCACCACCTTCAAGCGAGCAATGATGGATGTACTCCATACTTACAGCTTCAACATTGTACCGACATCAGAACAAACCCCGATACTATTGGTTCATAAACAAGGAGTGGATATGGCCGAAATGCTAAGGCAGCTCGGCATACTGTCGTGCTCTGGCCAGCACTTCAAAATCACCAACCCAACCATGGATACAGAGTATGCACGACTGCGTATTGTGGGCGGCGATAGGGATTTGCATCAGCTGTCATTAAGGCTCAAAAACAGCATGCAAGCACACCGATGCACGCGTTAAAACACCCTCAAAAATCACAATGAGAAAGTAAAAGGCTACGAAAAACTGTTTGCCTACGTGCGCAGCGAGTATGTTGATGAGATTCTGGTCGAGAAGTTCCTGTAACTCGCTTGTGGGAATACGTCGAAGATAACTTATTTAAGGCGATTCCAACTCGTTTGGTCTCGCCTTTTAAACTGATTGCGGCCTTATCAACCAACCAATTTGCGGTTCACCGCCACTACGGTTTGTCGTTACAGTTTAGTTATTAGTAACTGGATAGAACGATGTCCTTCTGAGGAAACAAAGTACTTCTTACCATTAAAGGTAAACTCATCATAAATAGTTTCGGCAACATCAATGAAGCCTTCTTTCTTGAATACATATTGTGAAGCGGTTCCGGCCGATTCAGTGTGTGCAAAGATATAACGGTTATCTTTAGCTTCTTTCAATGCTAATTGAATTAATGATTTCGAAATACCCTGACCAGAATATTCTTCATCAACTGCAATAAATTTAACATTGAGGTACTCGCCTTTTTCGACCTTCATATCTGGAAAGTATTTTTTGTTTAGCTGGTATATCATCGCCAGCATTGGCTCTTGCTTGGACGCATCAATAAACTCTTTAGAATCAAAGGTACTATGCAAGTCGACACAGAGCACACATCCCGCTAGCTTATCTCCTGATTTCGCCGTAAAACCAAGGCCTATTTGGACACACTCAAGTGCCGTATATTTCAGGAAACTTTTAAATTCTTCGTCTGATTCATCTCCAGAAGTAGAGACTTGTCTCTTGCTAAATTCAGAACAAATTAGATTTGCAACATCATCAATATCAGAATGCTTAATTGTATTAAGAAGAATATTACTCATTGAATGAATCCATTAATTATCTACTGTAAAAATCATATCCAGCGCTCTTATTTATGTCAATTATTGACATTTTTCTCTTTTTGTTAGCAATCGATGTAATAACAATTGAAATTCATTACTTATTAATTGATTTGATTGAATTATTAATTTGTGGCGTTTAAATAAACTCTGGATATAAATATTTTAATTATTAGAAAACAATGGAGTTATGAAAAGTACTACATTGCTACCAATCACAACGTTTTAACTATTTGTTTTTATAAATGTCCCAAATACCTCTCAATTAACTATTCAAGCCACACCAAAAGTGCCGACGACTCGCCGGCATTTTCAATGAAGTTAGCAATGACGAAGCAACGCCCACTAACACCGAGTGTCCAAATAATTGGTCAAAATCGGAAAGTCAGGATGTTATTTAACACAATCTCATCATGAAGCTTGCTGAGTTAGTGATATATTGAACCTCATGAACCGGGCTAGTAAAGGATAGAGACTTTGCCGTCATCATTATTCAACTTAAAACCCTATAAATTCGGAGTCACCCTCTCAGGTGGTGGCGCCAAGTGCATGGCACAAATCGGCATGTTGCAGTACCTCGATGAGCAGGGCGTAAAACCGGATGTGATATCTGGAGCAAGCGGCGGCGCGTTAGTTGGCGCTCTCTATGCTGCTGGTCATAATCCTGAGAACATCCTTTCTTTCTTCGTTGAAAGCCAAATGTTCAAAGCCAGCAGCTTCTCTTTTAACAAACTGGGATTGATCAACGCCGAAAAGCTCAACCGCCATTTCCACGGCTGGATAAAACGAGATAACTTCGATGCCCTCGACATCCCGCTCTATGTGGTGGCCACTGATCTTAATGCCGCGCAACAAGTCGTGTTCAAGGAAGGGGAACTCATTCAACCCCTTCTCGCCTCTGCTGCCTACCCGGGCATGTTCACCCCGGTAAAAATCGGCGATAAGCTCTTTGCTGACGGTGGTATCACCAATAATTACCCGACTGATCTCATCCACGACCAGTGTCGTGCCCATATCGGCATGTACTTAAGCCCATTAGAGCATAAGGCCAACCATGAGTTCTCCGATGCCTTTGATGTCATCGACAGGGTATTCGAGATTTACAGCTCTGCCCACCTGCTAAAAAGTATCAAGCTGCCTGATATCAGCCTTTCGCCGGAAGGCATAGATAAATGGGGAGCCTTCAACGTCAACAATGACAGCCTGACAACACTTTATACTATGGGGTATGAAACGACCCGGGACTACTTCTCGGAAGAAGGGGCTGAGTGGCTTGAGGATTTGAAGAAGTCTTTAAATAAAAAATCCTTCTTAGATAACCTGACTGGATAGACTTTCCAGAACCGTCAGTTCCAGAAATAAAAGAAAGGGCCGTCGACTAACAGGCAGCTTTGCCAAGGCGGCCAGAATCTTGGGGATTTCTGCTCCTCACAAGAGTATTTATCTACCCGAGTTAGGGCACTCATCGATTATCTGGTTGCTAATATCCATACCGAGCTTTAACTAGTACTGAAGGGTTCTACTGACTTCCGGTACAAGCGCAAGAACCACTATTAAACTCATCAGCTAACCAAAACCCTCAAAACCCCTCACAAAAACACAACAAAAGTAACGTATTCTGTGGTAATTAATAAGTTTAACCCCATAATAAAAGTACACTTTTCATACAAGCATCCGCCCATAACTTAGAAGGCATTAACATGACTTGGCAACTTGCAGAACTGACTCCGATTCTCGCTAGCCACGATGGCTGGCATGTCACCGATAATAACGAAGTACTTACGGTACAAAATGAAGATGGCATTGAAGCGTATCTTGCCGTTTCGGGCGAGCAAATTTTAGTGGAAGTCTTGCTGTTTCCCGCAGAGCAAGTCGCTGATACCACCAAACTAAACGAAGAAATTCTACGTACCCACAAAATGTTCCCGCTTTCTACAATCGGCATTAACACTCTGGGTGGTATAAGTTACTACGTGGCATTTGGCTCACTCTCTTCCCAATCAAAAGCAGAAAGTGTCGTCATTGAAGTCGCGACCCTATTTCGCAATGTCGAAGCCTTTATTGAACTGTATCAAGACCACCTTCAGGAGACCGCATAATGAGCGTTTGGAAAAAACTGTTTACTGCCATTAAGGGCGGTGTGAATGAAACTGCAGAGTCGGTTGCCGACAGTCAAGCATTGCGTATTCTGGATCAAGAAATCCGCGATGCGAAACAAGAACTTCGCCGTTCGGATGAAGCACTTGTCAGCATTGTCGCTAAGCGAAAACTTTCACAACAAAAGGTCGATGCCTTTAACCAAGGCATTGAAGAATATGAAGGCCACGCCCGAAGTGCGATGGAGAAAGGCCAGCAAGAGCTTGCGCTTGAATGCGCACAAAAGGTCGCGACCATTCGCAACGAACAACAAGCAGAGCAAACATACCTTGACCAGTTCATAACGTCTGAACAACGCATGCGCACTAACATTAGTCAGGCGAAAGATAAGCTGCGCCAGCTAGAACAGCAAGTTGATGTGGTGAAAGCCAATGAAGCCGTTCAAAAAGCCCAGTCCGCTGTATCAGCCACCAACGTGGGTGCCAGTGCCAAGATGCATACTGCCGTCGAATCGCTAGAACGGATTAAACAGCGTCAAGCTGAAAAATCGGCTCAGTTAGAAGCGGCTGCTGAAATGGCAGAAGAACAATCAGGCTCAAGCCTAGACAAAAAACTAGCAGAAGCTGGGGTTACAAGTGGCCAATCATCCTCTGCCGAAGATGAACTAAAGCGTATTCTCGGCAAGTAATGAATAGCGACGTTATTTTTGAAAGGAGGTGCCCATGTCACTATGGCTGATTTTTCGTCGCTGGGCAGCGACAAAATTTAATGCGCTTAGTGGGCAAAACCTCCTTTTTCTCACCCTGAGTTATGCCGTTATCTGTTTTATTTTGCTCACTCTTGTGGGCGAAAAAGCGCTCGTGCAATCCCCCACCGATTTCATCTATTACCTGATCGTAACGGCTTCAACGGTGGGTTATGGAGACATGTCTCCCGTTACCGTTACCGGTAAATGGATCGTCATGCTCTTCGTCATACCTGGTGGACTTGGGCTATTTGCATTAGGTGTGGGCCGTGTCGCAAGTTTATTTATTGATTATTGGAAGCGTGGCTTGCTGGGAAAAAGGAAACTGAAAGTGGACAATCATATTTTAGTACTGGGGTGGAACGAACAGCGTACCCTCCATTTAATCAAAATGCTGCAGCATGAAGAGTCAGGGCAGCGCCCTATCGTGTTATGTGTCAGGCCCGAAATTGAAAATCCATTACCCGGTGAAATTGAGTTTGTTCGTGTCGCCAGCTTTACCGACAGTGAAGGAATGAGCCGAGCCGGAATCGATACAGCCAGCTGTATTGTCATAGATAATACAGAAGATGACATCACACTTTCAGCTGCTCTTTATAGTGCCAGCCGTAACCCTGATGCGCACCTCTTGGCCTACTTCAATGACGACTCACTCAGCAAGTTGCTAAAACGCCATTGCCCTAACGCAGAATGTATCCCTTCCGTTGCCGTTGAAATGCTAGCCAAAGCTGCGGTAGACCCAGGTTCAAGTGAGTTACACCACGAATTATTGAGCACCCATAAAGGTATGACTCAATATTCAGTCAGTTATCCAAGCGATGCTGAGGCAACCACAATCGCACCTTTGTTTACGGCTTTTAAACAACACTATGAGGCTATATTGATTGCGATTGATACCGGACAAGGTGTTGAATTAAACCCACCGTTAGATCACCCCGTACCGGCAGGGACTAAGCTGTTCTATATCGCTGATGAACGGGTCAATACCTTTAACTGGCTCCAGCATTAACTCAGTGTCATAACACGCACCACGCAGGAATTATTATGTTTGACTGGTTTAAAAAGAAAACATCACCTCAACCGGAAACACCTAAGAGCCCTGAAATATTAGGGCTAAGGCTCGGTGGTGCATTTGAGCTCGATGATCTAAAGCTGCGCTTGATTGAGCCGGATTTGATTATCGAAGGCGCAGCAAGAACCCAGCTAATTAAAGCCGTTGGCGTCGTTCAACTCGATGACCAAACTCGTTTGATCCGTTATTACACTGATGATGATGGTTTCATACAAGTATTGCTACATGGCGAATCAGAAGCCGACATTAGTGAAGTGAAGCTCTATTATTTTTACGAATCCAAACCCATTGATACCCAAACCCAATGGCAGCAACTGCTCGACCACACCCTTATTCAGCCGACATGGGAACTTGAAGGGCATCATTTTACCAAGGCTTGGGACAACGTACGCCCAGTGGCAATGACTGAAACGACGTGGCTCGAAAATGGTTCGGTCAGCGATACCGACCAGTTTGTTATGATTTATGAGCGAGAAACCGAGAGTGAGCAGTTTGAATTTCTACTCGTCGCTGGCGAAGAAAAGATCCGACACCAACAGGCCGAACGCTGTCTCGCGATAAGCACCGGGTTTGATCTGTCACCCACCGATTTTAAACTCATAGGCTAACCTAATAAAAAGCTACATTATTTTTTTAACGCTAACTAAATGGAACTCACATGGATGTAATAACTAATTCACTCGCAGGCCTTGGCGCATTCCTACTTTATTTCTCGCTATCTCTGGCCTTCTTATTATTGTTTAAATTTGTCTATGTTCGCTTCACACCGCACGATGAATGGAAACTGGTAAAAGAAGACAAAAATATTGCCGCCGCTATTGGCCTTTCAGGATCTATCCTTGGCTACTGCCTTGCAATCGCTGGCGCGGCTAGTAACTCAGTCAACATTATCGACTTCATTTTATGGGGCGTGGTTGCACTGATTGCACAGCTCATTGCTTTTGCTATTTTACGCTTCGGCTTTATGCCTAAAATTGTTGAACGTATTGAGGCAGGTGAAATTCCAGCGGGAATCGTAATGGCAGCAACATCGGTTTCTGTTGGCTTATTAAATGCCGCTTGTATGACCTACTAGGGAGAAGACAGATGAAACGCAGTAAACATGTCGTTCTCGCAAGTATGCGTAAAAACTGGCGGCCTCTGACGTTCACTCCTGTCACTGTCGTCATCGCCAGTGCCGTACTAAGTGGTTGTAGTGACAACGAGCAAGATGCGTCTATTTATCAATCGCTTGATGACTGTATTGATGAAAACCCTAATTATAGCGCCGAGTGTCAAAGCGCCTATCAATATGCGGTTCAAGAAGCATCTCGTACTGGACCAAAGTATCAAAGCCAAAATGATTGCGAAGCCGAATTTGGTAATGATGCTTGTGTTCAACCTCGTGGTAATAATTGGTTTATGCCTGCTATGGCCGGCTTTATGTTTGGCCGAATGATGAACAACAATAACTACTACTCCCAGCCGATGTATCGCTCTAGCTATCCAGGCAGTATTTTTTATGACCGCTGGACAACGGCTGATGGTCGTGACTATGGCAGCAGCCGTTATAAAAACACCAAGGTAAAAGTTAACCGCGATCAAATGAAGCCGAAACCAACGGTTAGCCGTACAATTTCACGCGGGGGATTCGGCTCTACCGTATCGGCGAAATCAAGTTGGGGAAGCAGCCGTTCTTCTAGTGGCAGTAAAGGATGGGGTGGCTAAGCTACAAAAGTTGGCCACGATATAAAACAAGGCCCATTTGTCTAACGTCAATTCAATAGCGGCAAAATAAACATCGCCTGCTCATTATTCTGAGCAGGCGTTTTTATCTTAATATACAACTTTCATTATGGCGTACCGTTACCGCTTGGCTCTTCGCTACCATCTTGCTCTGGCCGTTCTTCGAATGGCGTAGAAAAAATAGAATTCGTTAGGAAATCTTCATCAGTAAGCGTTTCTAAAAATGCCACTAATGCCGCTTTTTCTTCCTCGCTTAATTCCATACGAACTGGCGCACCGCCTACTCGACCATTACTGGTGAGATCGGGACTGAGGTTCGGATGACGCTGGACACCACTATTATAAAACTCAACCACGTCAGCCAGTGTTTCAAAACGCCCATCATGCATATAGGGAGCGCCTACCGCGATATTACGCAGTGATGGTGCTTTAAAGAAACCGCCACCAGCACCTTGATCGGTAGCATCTCTATCATCTACACCATTCACATGCGCCTGATCCATACTGTGTGCTGTCGTTTGGTGGCAAGCCACACATCCAAGTGACGAGCGCTCTGGCCCCGGAAAGCCAGAAAACAAACGTAACCCTTCCATTTCCTGCTCGGTAAACACCGCAGAGAAATCTGGGTCGTCCCACTCTCCAGCCACAAAGGCCTGATCGTATTTCGATTCATAGCTCACCATAGTACGAATAAACTGTGCCATGGCATGACCAATACGTTCGCTGGTAATTGCCTCATCACCGAAAGCTTGTTCAAACAACGGGCCATAAAAACTGGTTTCAGCTAATTTAACTTCAAGATCAAACAGGTTCATCCCCATTTCTACCGAATCTTGAATTGGCATCAACACTTGTTCTTCTAGTGAATCTGCTCTTTCATCCCAGAAGAACTTACCATTTCGGTAATACGTTGCATTCGATAAGCTCATTGAATGACGGCCAGTTTTGCCTCCCTCAAACCCATCACTGAATGTTTTGGGATCAGTGAAACCATGTTCCTGAATATGACAGTCAGCACAAGCAATTGTACTGTTTGCCGACAACCGCACATCATAAAAAATAACTCGCCCCAAATTTGCACCGGCATTGGTCACTGGATTTCTGAAGGGGGTATTATCTTGGCCATCAACACTGCCAAAAGGCGCCGTAATTCTTGTGTAATATTCAGGTCGTGCCGCTAGGTAAGCCTCATAGTCATGAGTAACCGATAAATCAGGCAACGGCAGGCCATCGATATCAAGTTTAGGTTCAGGTGGCGGCTCTTCAGCCGGTGGCAAGGCTGGTTCATCGGGTTGAGAGCCAGGTTCTGGTGGTGATTCTGAGGCAGCAGCGGGTTCTGTCACCTGCTCGCCTTCACCTGCCGCAGCAATTCCAGCACTAGTATCATCATCGTTAGAATCATCACGACAAGCAGTAACGGACGCCAGAATGACGACCGCCAAAAGATAACGGGAAGTATTCATTAAAACACTCCATACCTAGCCAAATAGGTAACTTCAGGGGGTTATAATTATTTGACAGGTTCTTCTGTCCTGCCATTTATACCAATTTCACCAGCATACATTAGATCAACTCATCGTAAGCACACTGGGCATACTATCTAGCTTGATACTACAACAGCGCAATTTGTCCCCAAAAAAACAGGCGTATTCAAGCTGATATTAAAAATCTAGCAATAGCCATGAGGTCTTGTTTCTGACTACTGAGATATTAGGAGGGAGGCAAGCTAATACGCCCTATTCAAATTAACAATCACGATCGTATCTGTGATCACAAATGCAACAAAATAAGAGCTTGTTTTTGGATGCAGATCTTTATTTGCAACAAGAAATATATCCTCTATCAATAACTGAATATACCTTATACATATGCCCTTTACTTCATAGGATATATTGTTTGGGGTATCACTAAGCCCTTGGAGAGTGGCTTGTATTACAGAATGGGAATACTAATAACGTTGTAAAAGGAGTTAACATGAAGGCAATAAAAATGAGTCTTCTCACCGCCTCGTTGGCACTAGGAGCATTCGTCGCCCCCAGTACTGTCATGGCAAATGAGATGGTGGCACAAGATGGCAACGTGGTCGTTGGTTACTGGCATAACTGGTGTGATGGTGCTGGCTATAAAGGTGGTAATGCACCATGTATCGAGTTAACGGATGTGCACCCTTACTATAACGTAGTCGATGTCTCGTTCATGAAGGTCTATGACCCTGCAGAAGGCCGTATCCCAACCTTTAAGCTAGATCCCACCATTGGCTTAACTGAAAATGAATTTATTACTCAAATCGCACAATTGAATACCGAGGGACGTAGTGTCCTACTTGCACTAGGTGGGGCTGACGCCCATATTGAATTGCAGGCGGGCGATGAACAAGCTTTCGCAGACGAAGTCATTCGTCTAACCGACAAATTCGGCTTTGATGGCCTTGATATCGATCTCGAACAATTAGCAATTACGGCTGCCAGCAACAGCACCGTCATACCAGCAGCGTTAAGAATGGTTAAAGATCATTACAAGGCTCAAGGTAAAGACTTCATGATCACCATGGCTCCTGAATTCCCTTACCTCTCAGAAGTTAATGGCAAATATATGCCGTACATTGATGGCTTGGAAGGTTACTACGATTTTATCAACCCGCAGTTTTATAATCAGGGCGGCGACGGTGTCTACGTAGAAGGTGTTGGCTGGCTATCGCAGAATGACCCACGTAAAGAAGAGTTCATCTACTACATGTCTGACTCTTTGATAAATGGGACACGTGGTTACAACCAAATCACCCATGACAAATTAGTGTTTGGTATCCCCGCCAATATCGACGGTGCAGCAAACGGCTACGTTGAAACGCCGAGCGACTTATACAACGCCTTCAATCGTTTATCAGCCCAAGGCCAACCTATACGCGGCGTGATGACCTGGTCAGTCAACTGGGATATGGGAACCAACTCGGCAGGTCAGCAGTACAATGAGCAGTTCATTAAAGACTACGGTTACTTTATTCACAATCAAGAGCCGCCCCTCCCCGATTTAACACCAAGTTTTGGCGGCCTGATTGATGCACGTGTACTACGTGGCGACAACTTTGACCCATTATTGGGAGTTACTGCAGCCGATGCCGATGGCAATGACATTACGGCTAATATCACGGTTGACGGATATGTAGATACCAACACAATTGGCGATTACATATTGACCTACAACGTCGCAGATAATGATGGCAACAGTGCTACCGAGCCAAGAAAAGTGACAGTATATGATCTCTTGCCGATCTTCGAGGGTATCGACGATACACGCGTTGTACTGAATAGTACGTTCGACCCTATGGCAGGGGTTACGGTCACGCACCCAACTGATGGTGACATTACCGACCAAACCACAGTATCAGGCAGTGTTGATACCAGTACCGTCGGTAATTATGCTCTCACCTACACCACCGCTTATGGCAACGGACAGAGCATCAGCGAAAATCGTAATGTTGAAGTCTATGACGACAATACTCCTGTTTGCCCGAATGCATGGGATGCCACTAGCATTTATGTTGAAGGTGATGAAGTCACCCATGCTGCTAAACAGTGGCGCGCTAAGTGGTGGACGAAGGGCGACGATCCAACATTAAGCGGCGAGTGGGGTGTATGGCAAGAACTTGGCCCAGCTAACTGCCAGTAGCCCCGAAAAATAGCCAGTTTTAATACCTATTAGGCCAGTCGCAAGACTGGCCTTTTCATTATGTCGGGTTACATCCCTCAATGGTTATGTTATAACATAACAAAACCAATCACTCTATTTATTATGAAGTTCCTGAAATCAACGCTTCTTCTCGTCGCCACTGCGTCATTTTCTCTAGCCGCCATATTACCGACAAAAAAAGCCCCCAAACAATCAATAGAAATTCCGTTAGCAAGCGAAGATACTCAAAATCAAATCGCGATAACATCTATCGAGTATGTTGATTACATCGTCAAGGTTGGCGATACACTTAGTACCATTTTTGCTCAGTGGCAGATCCCCTACACAAGCTTACAAAAAGTATTAGAAACAGATTCAGATTATCTGCATTTAGACACGATTAAACCCGGTGACCACCTAGAGATTGAGATGGATTCAACCAATAACACACTGAATAAATTAGTCTATAACCAAAGTATTGTTGATCGTGCTATCTACCACTTAACAGATGACGGTAGCTATCGTTATGAATTTAATGAGCGCCCTTCGGAATGGATTCATACCCTTTATAGCGGTTTTATACAGGGTAGTTTTTCTCTCTCAGCTCACAAGCAAGGACTGTCTACAAATCAAATTGCCAACATCACACGCATCGTCGGGGATAACATTAATTTCACCAAAGAATTAAGAGCAAACGACAAATTTAATATCCTTGTTGCCGAGCAATACGTGAATGACCATAAAACTGGCAACACTGAAATAAAAGGGATAGAAATAAAAGCGCACCGTAAACAAGTATCTGCATTTCTGGCAAATGATGGTCGGTTTTACGACCGCAGTGGCGAAAGCCTAGAACAGGCATTTGATCGATTTCCGGTAGATAAAATATTTAGAAGAGTAACATCCCACTTTAATCCAAAGCGGCAGCACCCTGTCACTGGGCGTGTTAGCCCACATAATGGTACTGACTATGCCACACCTGTCGGCTCTCCAGTATATTCTATTGGGGATGGCAAAGTGGTTGTGGTACGTAACCACCCATACGCTGGGAAATACCTAGTTATTGAACACAATAATATTTACAAAACACGCTATTTGCACCTAAGCAAATTCTTTGTGCAAAAAGGGCAGGAGATCAAACGAGGAGAAAAAATTGCCCTCTCTGGCGCAACTGGGCGAATAACAGGCCCACATTTACATTTTGAACTATTAGTACGAAACCGCCCCGTTGACCCCTATACCTATGAGCTCCCCGTCGCATCGAGTATCACCAATGATGATCTTGCCAATTTCGAGCAATTAGTGGCCGAGTTTGATTTTCTGGTTACAGACCAAGATAACGCGAAAAGTCTCTCAGCTTCGATGCCAATATCATCATAAATAGTCGCTTTGATTTCTGAACACATATAAACCTATGGGTGTCATTACATAGTGACGCCCATTTTATCAAACTACTTTTTTCAATTTTTTTAGGTAATTAGGGTTATATAACACAGCGAAGCTATCAACTATTATAAATCTGATAACAGAATTCATATGGACACAAAGAAGCACGACCAGTAACGTTGCCAGCCGAAATAGATTCCCTTCTCTAACGATAAGAGACGGGGTATAACTACAAGTGAGAGGAAAAACTACAGTGTGGAGCATTAGCCGTACAACTCAAGCAATGCACATTGCTAAGCTATACAGTACAGACAAAGCTAAACAGATCTCTGATGAGACTCGTAAACGACACCTGCATCGATTAAAAACCAAACTCAAATGCTTTCAGCCAGCTACCTCAAAATAGTGTTCATAACATTGAGCTGACTTTTCATTCCGGTTCATCTTCACCCCAAGTTTCCCTTATGACGTAAGCCTTATCAGCCAATATGCCCCTTTCAAATTTTTAGAGCTATTTTAGATACCAATCTAAAAATGCCACCTTGCCAGCAATTTTTCGTCTACCAAACTGAAAACATTATGCGTTAATAATCAATACCATAAAATCACCTCCAAATTTATTTCGATAAAACCAGAAGTAACGTATTGACAGAAATCTACCATCACACTATATTTCGACATATATCGAAACATTAGAGTAACCGAGGCAAGATTATGAGCCCTGAATTCGTAACCATGTTTAAAGAAGCTGCTGGCATGTTCCTATTCCTCGCAGCAGAATTAACCGTATTATTCCTAGCCATTAGCTATCTAGTAGGCGTATTGCAGGAATTTTTAACCCCAAAAAAGATCCAGTCGATCTTAAGCTCACGTAACGGGAAAGGTTATGTGATCGCAGCACTGTTAGGATCTATCACACCATTTTGCTCATGCTCGACCATTCCTTTTTTAAAAGGTTTACTTCGTGCCCGAGCAGGGTTTGGTCCGATGATGGTGTTCTTGTTCGCCAGCCCATTGCTTAATCCAATCATCATTGGTTTATTCGTCGTAACCTTTGGGATAAAAGTAGCAGTGTTCTACTTCATCGTAGCAATGGCTGTATCGGTTATAGCTGGCTACGTGCTTGAAAAACTAGGCTTTGAACGCTATGTCCGTGAAGAGGCTTATCAAACGGCTGATACCAGCTCAAGTTGTGGTAGCACGACCTCAACCTGTGGCACTAAACCCGCTCCAGTAGCTTCAAGCTGTGCGGCGACAGCAACGCCAAAACCCGCACCAGCAGCACCAAGCTCTTGCTGTAATACGAAAGAAGAAGCAACTGTTGAAGTAAGCGGTTGTGGTGAAGCGGTACTAACCGTGAAAGAAGAAAGTCGCTGGATACGTATTTGGCACTCAACTTGGAAAGACTTTAAGCAAGTACTTCCTTACTTGATGCTGGGTATTTTCATTGGCTCTTTCATCTATGGTTTCATTCCGACAGATTTAATCGCCAAGTACGCCGGTGAAGGTATGTGGTATGCGATTCCAGTGGCCGCGATCATTGGTATCCCACTATATATCCGTGCTGAAGCCGTTATCCCATTGAGTGCGGCATTAGTGAAAAAAGGCATGGCGATGGGATCAGTTATGGCACTGATCATTGGTAGTGCAGGCGCGAGTTTGACGGAAGTGATTCTACTGAAATCTATCTTCAAGAATCAGATGATCGCAGCCTTCCTTGCTGTCATCCTAGGCATGGCAATTGGTGCAGGCTACATGTACACCTATCTATTCGGTTAACCACTAGCCAATAGATATATAAACAAAGCCCCACCCTGCATTAAGCATGGTGGGGCTTTTTAATAGTTAGTAATTTAGCTTAACCAAAGATCATGATAAACAGGGTGTACAGGCTCATTGCCGCCATCATGATAGTGATCAACCAACCAAATACCGACATCCATACAGGGTGCTTATAGTCACCGACAATGGCAGATTTACGAGCAGCAATCAGCATGATGCTTAATGTGACGGGTAGAATAAACCCATTCAATGCACCCGCTACAATCAATAGAGTAACTGGCTTACCAATAAAGCAGAAAATAAGGCTCGACGCTAAGATAAAGCCAATAATGAAACCTCGAGTGTTGCGCTCAATAAAAGGGTGAAGTGTTTTCAAAAATGAAACAGAGGTATATGCCGCACCGATCACCGAGGTTATAGCTGCAGTCCATAGCACTAAGCCAAAGATCTTGTAGCCAATATTACCTGCCGCATGTTGGAACATTGATGCTGGTGGGTTTTCAGGGTCAAGGATCACGCCTGTACTAATAACCCCTAACGCAGCAAGGAACAATATTACTCGAACTACAGATGCCAAACTAATGGCTGAAATTGAACCTCGGTTAACCTGTGGCAACGCTTCTTGCCCTGTCACACCAGCATCGATCAATCGGTGTGCGCCCGCAAATGTGATGTAGCCGCCAACGGTACCACCAACCAAAGTAACAATAGCCAACACATTAAGCTTCTCTGGCCAAACAGAGCGATACAGCGCTTCACCAACAGGTGGCGAAGTCGAAAACAAAACGTATAACGTCATCACTATCAGTGAACCACCCATCACGATGGTAAATCGGTCCATCACTTTCGAAGCATCTTTTAATAAAAAGATACTGATCGCAATCACCGCACTAATCGCTGCACCTGCTACTGGCGTGATCCCCGGAAATAAGACGTTCATTCCCATACCAGCACCGCCTAAGTTACCGATATTAAATGCCAGTCCCCCCAACGCAACAGTACCTGCAATGGCAAAACCTAAACCGGGCAAAAGATCATTTGCAATGTCTTGAGCACGTTTTTTCGAGACAACAATTACCCGCCATATGTTCAGTTGAGCGCCGATATCAAGAATGATCGACACCAAGATAACAAAAGCAAAACTGGCGCCAAGTGTTTGAGTAAAGACGGTGGTTTGAGTAAGGAATCCCGGACCAACTGCAGAGGTCGCCATTAAAAAAGCAGCGCCCATGATCAATGACCAGTTAAAGCCCCCTTTAGCTGACGGCTTTGAGATCGAGTCACTCGCCGGTTGCTGTATCACTTTGTCTGTAGACATGTATAACTCCTGTAATTGTTACTCTGCAGCGACTATCCGAATGCTGCTTCTTCCATAATTTGATGAACATTACCCGACTAAGGTTTGTTCTTGTATCCATTTTTTCCCGACGTAGCCGTGAAAAAACTGCTGTTGAATCGCACGTTCCGCCTCTGCTTCATAGAGATCTTTTTCAACAAACCGAATTTCAGCCCCCGGCTGGCATTGCGCAAGTTGGCTCAGCCCTTTGGCTGTAACACAACCGATTTTCGGGTAACCGCCAATGGTTTGCCTATCTCGTAGTAAGACAATCGGCTGCCCATCTGCAGGGATCTGGATCGCGCCAAGGGCGATCCCTTCCGAGATCAAGTTACGCTTTTGGCATTCGATGGCTTCACCAGATAATCGGCACCCCATCCTATCCATCTGCGGTGTTAGGGTATAACTCGCATTGAAAAATCGCTGGCGTTGCTCTGGTGTAAATAGGTCATATTGATAACCGGGGATCACTTCCAGTGTCACTTGTTGGCTATATTGCGGAATAAACTGGGGCAGTACTTGCTTAGTCGCCATTGGTTGACTCACCGAGTACCGGATAAAGTCCTTGGCATTCAGCTTTTCACCTACGCCTTGAAGGCCGCCTAGCTCATCCCGAATGACAGTCGCACAGCTATTGAGGGGTGTAGGCACCTTGAACCCGCCTTGAACAGCAAGGTATGCCCGCATCCCAGAACGAGCTCCTCGCAGTGCTAACTGGTCGCCCTGACGAACAGGATAAGACTGCCAGAATGCAATAGGCCGGCCATTCAATGTGGCTGCCATATCAGCGCCCGTTAAAGCAATGGTGGTTTCGGCATAGAATTCACAGCTGAACTGCCCCATCGCAATCTCAATTTGTGCCGCATTACGGTCGTTACCTAGCAGGCGATTACCCCATAAGAACGCATGTTCATCCATTGGTCCGCCAGTACTCACCCCGATAGACTGATGACCAAATCGACCAAGGTCTTGCAGTAGGCTCAACGGGCCAGCGGTTAAAATTCGTAACGTCATGCCACCTCCCTGTCCATCGCGATTTCTTCTGGCAGCAGTACCCCACCCATGTCTAGGAATGTCGCCCTATCGATAGGCGTAAATGACACTTGTGCCCCCATTTCAAACACCGTTAGATTCTCACGTTGGTAATCAATCAAACTAATGGGTGTTCGACCAATAATCTGCCAGCCCCCCGGAGACTGCTTCGGGTAAATAGCCGTTTGCCGATCTGCGATAGCCAAGCTTCCGGCTGGTACTTTCAAACGAGGCGTTTGTTTGCGGGGAATTTCTATCCGTTTATCCGTATTACCTAAATACGCAAAGCCCGGCGCAAAGCCAATCGCGTAAACGCGGTATGTTGCAGATGCATGGATATTAACGACGTCATCAAACGACAAGCCGGTATGACCGCAGATCTCTTGTGCATCCAACGCAACTTCAGGCCCATAATAAACAGGTAGTTCAATGCACCTTGCCTGATTCGCAGATAGCGAAGCTCGACTACATTCAATCAGAACATGCTGCAAGCGCAGGTTAAATTCGCGAAGCCCGATAGTGATCAAATCAAAGCTAATTAATATCGAGGTATATGAAGGTACGATATCAACCACATACAATACTAACTGCTCACGGATGACAGGAATTGCTGCCGCGATCTGCTCAGCCGTTTCAGGGCTAACCGTATCCGAAAAATACACCATCAACGTGTTTTCATTTACTGCAGAGATCTTCATTGGCGATGTAACCTCGCACTCAGAACTTGCGCCGTTGGCAGCGATAATGGTCCATCGCCATGAATGCATAAGGTATCGGCATGAATGGCAATTTTCTGTCCCGACAGCGAGATCACCGCTTGCTCTTCAATCAGCATTAAAGCCTGCTGCTCGATTTGCTCAATCGTGGTAAGGCTTGAGCCTGATACTGAGCGCGGGGTAAGACGTCCGCTGTCGTCATAGGCTCTATCGACAAATGCTTCAAACCAAAGCTGAATACCGTAAGTTGCCGCTAGATCTTGATACCTCCGGTGATCCGGAACCGCCATAACAACCAACGGAAGATCAGCATTGTACTGATTAAGGGCAGAGAGCAGCGCGAGAAAAACGTCATCATCTTTCATCATCGCGTTATACAGTGCGCCATGGGGTTTCACATAACTAAGCGTCACCGATTCACTCTGGCAGATCGCCTGTAGCGCACCAAGCTGATAAATAAAAAACGCGGCCAGCTCGTCTTTTTCCATTGCCATAAAGCGGCGACCGAAGCCTTGTAGATCGGGGTAACCCGGATGTGCACCAATCATGACATCATGTTGCTTGGCTAGCAGGACGGTTTTCTTCATCACCACAGGATCTGACGCATGCATACCACAGGCGATATTAGCCATATCCAAATAAGGCATCACTTGCTCATCGCAGCCTAACTGCCAGAGGCCAAAGCTCTCACCCATATCACAGTTAATTTTCATGACGTTCTCCTTGGTTTCGCCTTACAGGAATGCAAATTCGTTATTCAGCCGATCGGTGATCAGCATCTTGCCTGGAGCATGCGTAATACACAGCGGTGGCTTGCTGTTGCGCATGACGTTTTGCGGAGTAACACCACAAGCCCAAAACACCGGTACTTCCTGCGGGTTTATCGTTACCGGGTCACCATAATTTGGAATATTAATGTCTTCAATACCAATCGCATCTGGCGTACCAAAGTGAACGGGGGCACCGTGGGCTTTAGGGAAGCGAGTGGTCACCTGTATTGCACGAATAGCATCAGCAGGTGTGAACGGACGCATCGATACCACCATGTTGCCATGAAATCGCCCTGCGGGCTGACAGGCAATATTGGTATCGTACATAGAGACATTACATTGCTGGTCAATGTTACGAACACTTAGGCCAGTCTGAAGCATTGCTTCTTCAAAAGAGAACGAGCAACCCAAAACGAAAGTGACCAAATCATCACGCCAATGCTGAGTTAAATCCGGTGTCGCAAGCTCAAACTGACCATCGTAGAACACATGGTATTCAGGCACATCACGACTAATATCGATATCTAGGCCAATCTCAGCCAAATTTTTAGCACCGGGTTCAGTCATTCCGATCAATGGACAAGCAACTGGATTACGCTGGCAAAATAGCAAAAATTCATTCGCCCACTCAGCCGGCAATATCACAAGGTTGGCTTGCAAATATCCCTTTGCTAAACCACTGGTCGAGTCGGTAAATGCATTTTCACGAATACGTTGACGTAATGCAGGAAGAGGAAGTTGTGATACTGACGCAGTCATAATGCCATCCCTTGGTAATTAATATGTTAACGCCAAGTAACAATACGGCTTATTTAGATAATGTCTATTCGTGATTTTTTGCGTATATTGATAAAAAAAATTTATGTGGCCATAAAATAACGGCTATCGATACCTTAAAGGAATAAGGAAAGGGTCTGTGATGTTGAACCTAAAACAGCTTGAAACGTTTGTCTGGATTGCCAATTTAGGCAGCTTTCGCCAAGCTGCTGAGCACTTATGTACAACCCAGCCCGCCATTTCAACCCGTATTACCAACCTAGAGCACACGCTTAATACAACGCTGTTTAATCGAGAAAAAGGCGGCGTCACATTGACAGCAAAGGGACGAGAATTACTCCCTTTAGCGGAAAATATCCTCAATAGTACAGCGCAACTTTGTTATAAAGCCGACGCAGCCAGCGCCCTTTCTGGCTTACTCCGCATTGGTGTATCAGAAACACTGGTACACACTTGGCTACCTGAATTTTTGACAAGTATTAATGAAAAATACCCTGATGTTGAAATTGAGTTGATTGTTGATGCAACAGTGAACCTAAGCAAAGAGCTGATGGCGCATAATATTGATATCGCCATTCTCCTTGGCCCCATTTCTGAGCCGTCAGTGATCAATAAAGTAATATGTGAGTATCCTTTATACTGGGTTGCGAGCCCCTCACTTGGTTTAAATGAGCCGGCTGAGACCCATAGCTTTACCCGCTGGCCGATTATCACCTATGCCAGAAATACAGTGCCGTACCACGAAATAAACCGCCATTTTACCGGACAGAAAATCCACCCACAGTACTACTCAGTCAGTGCTCTCTCTGCCAGTGTTAAACTGGTCGAAAGCGGTGTTGGGGTTGCCACCTTACCCAAGGAGGTCATCAAAGAGCAGCTCGAAAACGGCCGCCTGAGAATTATCGATTCAGAGTGGACTCCCAATCCCCTCACTTTTACCGTTTCGTATATCACGACCCCAGATAGCTTGTTGATAGAAGAGGCGGTGAAGGTTGCGTTTGAGATAGTCTCCACGCTCGGCCAATGAAATGGCTCTCTAGTGAATCACCGAACCATTGACAAGCACTAGATTGATTTCATCACCCAGCCACTAATCAACGTAAAATGCTTTTAGGAGGCAAATATCGCCACTAACATTAGTGTAAAATATCGTGATCTGTGAGCGACAACGAATCATTGATGAAAATCCATCAAAATTGATGTTTCCACCTTATCAACCGTGATAATGATAATACGTGTTTTGAAGTTATTTAGTATTCTGAGCCTGAAGGGAGAAACGTATGGGATTTGTTATTTTTTCACTCACAACTCTGATCTCTGGAGCCGCTTGCTTCATCTACTGCAACTTCGGCAACGAGAGCTGATCTCGTTCATCCCTGATAACACTCTGATGGAATGAATCCATCAGTCCAACGAACAAAAAAGCCCAGCAATGATATTGCTGGGACTTTCCTCGCTGAGCCAGTCGGCTCAATCTACTTCACTAAACCAACATACTCGCCAACACAAAACCAAACGGTACGGCGGCAACGATCCCTAGCATTCCCGGCAAGAAGAACGGGTGATTGATAATGTAAGAACCATTCCAACGACGGCTAAGGAAAGACCCTGTATCGTCAGTCGCAATCGCAAATGCCGTGGTTGGATAAATGTTTGTCATATACAGCGCACTCACCGCCACAAAGCTCGCAAGAATAGTCGCAGGATCAACACTGAGAGAAGCCGCGATAGGGATCAACAACGCACTGGTGGCCCCTTGGCTAAACAGTAATGCAGATGTTCCAAAGAATACAATAGCCAACAGTGCTGGGTAATTGGCAAGGACATCGCCCGCAATTAATTTAATATCAGGAATATAAACACCGATAATTGTCGAGCTTAACCAAACAATACCGAGGATCACCACCAAGCTTTCCGCACCATCAGCGAAAATGGGCGCTTTCTTGATAGACGTTAATGGCACTTTACAGACCATCGCCATAATAAAGCTAACCAACAACATAACGATCACAATGATATCTTGTGAGCCTAAACTGTGCCCTAATAAAGGTTTGAACAGCAACAAGGTAACAATGAAGACAACGCCGCTCAAAAACAGCCATACCGAGTACTTGGCCTCTTTCGATGGTTCTTGGTGTTTTTGCTGTTCTGGGGTGAAATTCACCAAGCCTTTTTCAACTCGCTCTTGGAAAATAGGGTCATCTTTCAGCTCACAGCCCTGACGACTTGCAACAAACGCTGCCACGATGGTGCCAAATAAAGCCGCAGGCATAATCACACTTAATGCCGTACCGAAGCTTACCCCCATTTGTTCAACGACCACATACATCGCCGCAGTCGCTGCTGAAATAGGGGAAGCCGTAATCGCAATTTGTGAAGCGACGACCGCAGAACTTAGCGGTTGGCTTGGACGTACCCCGTTTTCTTTAGCAACCTGCTGAATAACATTCAGCACCGACATTGCCGTGTAGCCTGTCCCTGCCAACGTCGTCAGTATAAATGTCGTGGCTGGTGCCAGAATATTGATATGCCGAGGGTGGTTACGGAGCATGCGCTCAGCGACGCTGACCATGTAGCTCATCCCCCCCGCTTGCTGCATCACCGACAATGCCAAGATCACCGACATAATAATCAAAATAACAGCGACCGGAATATCACCCGGCGGCAAGCCAAAGCCAAAGACCGCAATCGCCATTCCCAAACCACCAGCAAGACCGACACCAATCCCGCCAAGGCGAGCTGCAAGAATAATGGCGCCTAAGAGTAAACACGTATGGATAATAATCATTGAATACCTCCGCTCCTGTTATTGATTCAGGAGTTCGTAAATGTCAGCACTGTTGGCCGTTTCAAAATCCCCTAACACCGTTAACCATTGACGGCATTTTTGAGGGCTCATTTTCGGGGAAACACAAGCGGTGAATTTCTGTTGTATGTCGGCAAGTAATAGCGGTTTCTCTGGATTACCTTTCGCTAAATCATTTTCGATAAACAATGTTTCACCCGACTTTAAATACACATGAATTTTCACGGGTGCCGTGCCGATAAACCCAAGCTTTTCTAGCTCAGGATCTACGCGCATGTGTATTTGTGACATGAGGGTTTGAACACGCTCATCCTGCACATTCAGATCGGAGAAAACACCCAGCCCGACCTCGCCGTAGATCAAACGTGCAGCCAATGCATATTGCATAGAGAACTTCGCTTCAATCACATTTTGTGGTTGGCTACACACCAGCTCTCGCGGTCCAAGTAAACTGACACCTACTTGGATATACTCGATATCATCAAGGCCAAGTTGCCGTTGATTTAACAGTTCATCCCAGCAATCAATCGCAGGATGGCTTCCGCTACAGCATGGGTATTGTTTAAACACCAAACCCTGCTCTAACAAATCCCACTGCTTACCCAGTGTTACCTCAACATGGGTTAAATCGGTACATTGAGCAAAGCATTGACCAAAGCCATCAGCAGCTTCGATGACATTTGGCTGCCCGGTAACACCAATCTGCGCAAGTTCAGCCGCATTAACCCCATTGAACGCGGCTAACCCCGCATGCATTGCTTTAGTTTGACTACCAAAATTCCCCCTAACACCGGAAGCAGAAGATGCTGCAATGGCTAAGGCATGTGTAAGAGCCTCTTCGTCTAACCCCATTAACAGACCTGCGGCAACAGTTGCCCCGAAAACACCAATTGTCGGGGTAGTGTGCCAGCCTTGTTCGGATAGCGTTGGCATCAACCAGCGAGCAATTTGATGCTGAGCTTCGACACCAGCAATATAGGCTCGCATAATATCTTTGCCGCTTAATCCATGCTCCTCGGCAACAGCAAACGCTGCAGGGGCGACCGTAACCGTTGGGTGACCAATGGTTGCCCAACTCACATCATCAAAGTCCAATGCATGGGAAGCTGCACCATTGGCATAACTGGCATAAGCCGCATTACTGGTATGTGTCGTGCCAAATACACTGCATTTACCCTGAGCTGCCCTCGAGGCGGCAAACGCTTGAATATTTCGAGCAACAGGCATTTCACTACCAGCAATGGTTACAGCAACATAGTCGGTCAACGCGATTCGGGTTAAATCGACAACGGGTTCAGGGATCGCCTGCCACTGTAAATTGACACACCAACGGGCGATCTGGCGTAGTAGTGGCTCACTGCTCATCATGCCGTTACCTCTGCAGATGCTGGCAGCGTTTTGGTTTCTTGTTGATAACGTTTGACCGCCGCTGCACTGTTTTTCGGATCGGTCATCACCATTGGGTCTAGCAAGTAATCCGCTTGCTCTGGCGTCAATAATTTCTCGTCCAGCACCACTTCACGCACAGTGCGGTTTTCCTCAAATGCGCGGACGGCAATGTGGCTGCCTACCTTATAGCCAAACAAAGTGGCGATAACGGTGGCAAGCGCCGTACTTCTTTCTGCATATTCGCGACAAACGGCTTCATTAGGCTGTAAATCTTTTAAGCACTTATCGACAAAGAGTGGAATAGCATTGGTCAGTAACGTACATGACTCAAACAGCGCCTTGATGATCACAGGCTCCCACACATTCAAATCGAGCTCACCGCCCTCAACCGCCATGGTGATTGCCACATCATTACCGATAACCTGATAAGCGATTTGATTAATCAGCTCTGGCATTACTGGGTTAATTTTTCCGGGCATGATAGATGAACCCGGCTGCACCGCAGGGATAAATAATTCGTTAAACCCAGCACGAGGGCCACTGCCTTGAATTCTAAAGTCAGTCGCCATCTTCGACAAAAAGGTGGCTAATTTTTTAATTTGAGCAGCAACTTCTAAATAAGCATCACCATTTTGCAAGCCATCGAAGAAATTATCCTCAGCCACAAACGCTTCATCGGTTATTGCTTGCAGTTCAATGTAAACTTGCTCTAAGTACCCTTCGTGGGTTGAAAGACCAGTACCAACCGCCGTCGCTCCCAGCGGTAAATCCAACGTATGCTGGTTAGCCGCTTTCAACGATTGGTTCAAACGACGAACCTGATGCAAATAACCACTAAACTGTTGCCCAAGCGTAATTGGCACAGCATCTTGTAGGCAAGTTCTTGCCAATTTGACTACATGTTCAAAGGCTTGGGTTTTCTGCTCTAGCATTGCCTCTAGTGCGGCGACTTCTGCGATCAAATGATGCATATTCAAACGGCAGGTCATTTTCATTGCCGCTGGGATCACATCATTTGTTGATTGACCCATATTGACGTGAGTATTGGGGTGGACAACATCGTAGCCTTTATTGCCAGTAAGAATTTCATTAGCGCGATTGGCAATAACCTCATTCGCGTTCATGTTAGTAGACGTACCGCCACCACCTTGGAAAATATCGATTGGGAAATGGTCGTTAAAGCGCTGATCCATCACTTCTTGGGAAGCCTGAACAATCGCATCCGCAATAGTCTTATCAAGCGCGCCGATTTTGCAGTTCGCCTTCGCGGCTGCTTGCTTAATCGCGGCAACCGACCAAATGTAATGGGGCACATCGATTGCTGTACGACCAGACACGGCAAAGTTTTCACATGCTCTTTGGGTCTGGATGCCATAATAAGCATCGTCTGATAAAATCATTTCACCTAATACATCAAATTCTTTTCTCATTGCTCTATTCCACAACTGTATTCAATTGCAGCAATTGTATTTCAGGATATAAAAGGAAAAGTTGAGGTAGATCGGTACTTTATAAGCAGTGGATATTATAATTAACACTATTAGTTTAACTTATAGTATTGGTTTTATATGGACAGTCTTGCCTTCGATCTCCGCCAACTACGCGCTTTCATTACCGTGGTTGAGTCAGGCTCGTTTAGCCAAGCAGCGAAGCAACTTAATCAGACCCAATCGGCGGTCTCACAGCTGGTGCAAAGCTTAGAGCAAGCACTTGAAAGCAAACTCCTTGATCGAAGCAAGCGTCCGATCCAGCTGACTATCTCAGGTCGAGAACTTTATGAGCAAGGCAGTAAACTGTTGGTGGAATCCAAAAAGCTCCAAGACTGGATGCATTCACTCGAAACAGGAAAACTGCCAAGGTTACGCATAGGGATGGTCGATTCTGTCACGCAACTGGCGGGTATCGAATTGCTCAAATACATGCAGCCTAAAGTCGCACACATTCACCAAATCACAGGGACTGCCCCCGAGCTATTAGCGTCTTTACAGTCAGGTAAAAGTGATCTCATTATCACAATGTCTAACCAAGACATTCCCCAAGAATTGGCAATGCTGCCATTACTCAGTGAGCAGTACGTAATAGTGACACCTAAAGATTGGGAACAAAGCACGATTACAGAGCTCGCTCGTAACAAGCCGTACATTGGTTATGAAAATTGGACGCCAACGGGCACTCAAACCAATAACTGGTTAAGGTGGCGCAATATCAACGTTAACAAACAATTCTCGCTTGATCGTGCCGACAACGTACTTGGTTTGGTCGCACAAGGTCTTGGCTGGTCGATCACGACACCGACGTTCTTAGCACGCCAACTTACCCTGCTTGATCAACTCGACTGCATACCAATGCCAGCACCGAGTATTACCCGTCAACTGGCTGTTATCTGCCGTAAGGGGGAGTCTGGCGAATTGCTTGAACAATTTGTTCACGATATTCGGGACATTATCCTCAACCAAAAAGTGCGTGAAGTTCAGCATCGGTGGGAATGGATAAAATTAGGAATTGAAACGCATTAATTAAGGCCGCCACTTCGCTTAATGGGCTTAATATCCATTTGTGAATATTAAGCCCTAAACAAACGGCTCGCTTATCGTGTTTACTGGGCTATCGCGTCTAACTGACTTTTTGCAATATAAACACTTGATAACCAAACTGCTCAAAACCTTGATGATAGATATCGAGTTCGACTTGAATATCTTTTATGGCTTGCGATTCTGTCATGGTTTCTTTTAATCCATCGACCCGCTGCTGCAGTGGTTCGAAGTACGCTTTCCACGCATCATCGCTCAAGGTAAAATTATCAAGCACTTGATAGCCCGCTGCTTGGGCTTGAGCAATCCGCTCATCCACCGTCGTCATGTCTGGGTATTCTTTCTGCCAAAAGGCAAGTCTGTCTGCACTTGGGGCATCTGTGTGCCAAACTAAATCACTGACCACCAGCACGCCGTTATCCTTGAGCAACGGACTCCACTGCTTGAGGGCATTTGTCACCCCCATGATATAAGCGCAACCTTCAGCCCAAATGACATCAAAACTGGCGGCATCAAAAGGTAAGTCTGTCATGCTGGCACATTTGGTTGCCACTCGATCAGCCAAACCAGCATCAGCTGCAACCTCAGCAAGGTGATCCAATGCGGGTTGATGATTGTCGATTGCCATAATATTTGCAGAAGAGTGATGCGCCAAAACAGTGGTCGCGATCCCCTTACCACAGCCTATTTCTAAAATAGCTTTCGGAGTAAATGGAATTTTACCTAATGCTTTTACTGTCTCTGCTTCAGAGCCGGGGCCCCAACGCTTTAAACCATCAAAAATGATATTAAAGTCAGCCATATATTGTTCGTGTTCGTTCATATCTTTAGACAACCATTTAAGTCTCAACGCTTCTTTTTCATTAAAGCCTTGTTTTAATAACCAAGCGAAGTGAGCGTCTGGGGCTGTTTGCTCCAAAGATTGGTGCCATGTCTTCATTTCCGACTCACCCAACATCGCTGCTAGTAGGTTTCGAGATTGTTGCTTTTGGGCAATTTCTTCATCTAACTGACTCATACGGTTTAGCAACAGCTTGCGATCTATCTTAGCCTCAAGACTGGCCTGACATTCTTTTAGAGTCAGTCCACCAGCATGCAACTGTTGTAAAAGCCTCAACCGTTGAACATCTTTATCGCTGTACGTACGGTAGCCATTTGCCAGTCGAGTCCCTTTAATTAGCCCCAACTTCTCGTAATACAACAGGGTTGAGCGGGATAAACCAACCCTATTGGCTAACTCAGAAATTCGATACATCAATCTTCACCTCAGGTATACACCCTAAACTATAAAGCTTTAGACAGGTCAAGAGACAATAACTTGCTTAATGTTAGATATCTACATTCAACCTACTTTCACTAAATAAAAATTGCTTCGTTCTAAGGTTAATAAAACATGTCGAGAATCAATTAAAGTTGATTGTTTTTTGACCAAAATCAACATTGCAATCAGATTCATAAATGGTGCGATATTTCTTTTCTAGACTAATGGGTAGGCTCCCTAACATGGCTAAGGAGAGAGACATGATCAAAACACATCGAAATTTTTTACTGCAAGGAAATAACCAGCATCACGCGCATATCCACATTAACCCTATTGGGGAGTTAGACATTGATATCATTGAGTCTGAACAACACCATTCAGCGGAATTTGATGATCTAACGTTCAAGTGTTCGGGCGCGATGACCACCCTTGTAGGGGTTGATCCTAAAGTGAATAAGCAATGGCATCTTTCTCTCGATAATCGAGACGCTGAAGAATTAAATGTCCTTATAACCCAAGCCACGGAAGAGTTCGAAGTACTGATGAAAGACTTGTGAGTTATAAGGTGTCACTGATAAACATCTAAACCAAAGCATGCCTTCAATAAAAAGGCATGCTTCTATTCGTCGGCGTTATTACAAGCCAATACTCGGTAATTCAGGAAAGGGACCGAGGCCATAACTCGGACGGTCTAGGTATAAATCATTCTTAGCTTCAATATCATGTTCGCCTTGGTCATTGAACTTGCTACCAATAAAATCATTACTTGTGATTGAGATATCAATGCCGGATGCATCTGACGGTAAACCTAAAAACACATTTCCGTTTACTCTTTCCATCAATACAATATTATTTTCCAGCACGATCGTATGAGAATAACTGTCTTTCATGCCTTCAAGTCCATATCCCACCAGCTGATAGTTTGAGGTATTAGGACCTTGCTCTAACACACTGTCACGGATAGTCAGCTTTCCGCCATTCGGTACATCGACTAAACGGCTATCCACACCCGATAATGAGGCGATCTCGCTATATTCAATCAAGGTTTCAGCCGCACGGCTTTTTATTTCGTGCCCCTGATCTTTAGAGCTATAAAACTTACTGTAGCGAATCTCTAGGCTGTCATTTTGGCTATATACGGCATGAGCCTGCCCAGCTTTACCCAGTTTATCAAACGTACTGTACTCAATGGTAAGCTTGCCCGTACCGGTTGAAGATAAAACCCCTTGTTCACTGTCATGAAAATAAACATGGCTTAGGGTTAAATCTCGGCCTTGCTGGCGAACACAGGCACCATTTTCGTCAGGCACTGACACACCGCTACACTCAATACCTTCAATACTTACATCATCTCCACTGACGACGAAGGTCGCTTTGCCTTGAATGGTCGCCTCTTTAAAATGCGTACCGGTACTGCCCTGTACTGTTACATCATCATGGCCGATATAAAGACCTTGAGAATAAACCCCTTTACCAAATACCACTAAGCTACCAGCCTTGATCGCAGCTTGAGCCTCTGTCAGGTTCGAGAACACTTCACCATCAACATTAATCAACCCATCGTCGACGGGGACTTCAGGTTCAGGCACAGGAAGCGTAACGGGATTACCATTCGAGTCATCAGGAGGTAATGCTCCCTCATCACTACTGCTTGAGCCACCGCAAGCCATGAGAAAAAGGCTTGAAGCAATAATGCCAGTCTTGAGTAAAAGTATCGGTGTGTTTCGAGTTGCCATGGTATGCGTTCTACGACTTATTATTTATTTTAATGAACGCAGATCATGACGAAGAGAAAAGTGGGGTTTGTCAATCTCGTGTCATAAACACAAGGACGAATAATATAAAAGACCGTCTGGGTATTAAGCCACTGTTTTATCAGTCAAAGAAGGAGCAAGCAATTGCCTGCTTCCTCAAACAATAAAGACTAATTTATCAAGCCAAAATCAATAGTGGTGCTAGCATCGAAAGCGAGAGTGCTAGGGTCAACATAACAATAAATGTCATTTTAAAGCTCATTTTGTCTTCCTTTTTTAAATCAATATCGTCATTAAAATTACGTCTAAATACATCATATATTAAAACCATTTACAAACATAGAGACAAAATGCAACTTATACTCAATTAGAACAATGATATGATTGGCTTATAGACTGCTTAAACAGGTATCCCCATGAACATCGACCTGAACAAATTGGTTACTGAAAGCCGTAACCCATCTAGTGAACATATTGATACTTTGCCGACCCTTGAAATGTTGCAGGTGATCAATAACGAAGATAAAAAAGTTGCACTTGCTGTTGAAGCAACACTTCCTGCTATCGCAACTGCCGTTGATGCAATTGCAGCAGCCTTCTTAAATGGTGGCAGGCTCATTTATACAGGTGCAGGTACCTCTGGTCGATTGGGTATTCTTGATGCCAGTGAGTGCCCCCCGACTTTCGGTAGCAAGCCAGAGCAAGTTGTCGGATTAATCGCTGGTGGACATAGAGCCATTCTTCGCGCGGTTGAAAATGCAGAAGACAACCACGAAATGGGCGCTCAAGATCTGCAAGATCTGGCCTTAACAAATAACGATGTGGTCGTAGGCATTGCTGCGAGTGGCCGTACACCCTACGTACTCGGCGCCATGGCTTATGCTCGAAGCATTGGTGCAACTGTCGCTTGCATCAGTTGTAATCCTAATAGTGAGATGGTGAAAGCGGCCGATATAGCCATTACCCCTGTAGTTGGGCCAGAGGTTGTGACAGGCTCTTCACGACTTAAAGCTGGTACCGCACAAAAGCTGGTGCTTAATATGCTGACAACGGGCGCGATGATCCGAACTGGTAAGGTGTTCGGCAACCTCATGGTCGATGTTGAAGCAACCAACGCAAAACTGGTTGAACGTCAAAAAAACATTGTTATGACCGCAACCGACTGTAGCCGAGAGCAGGCCGAAGCAGCACTTGACGCATGTGGTGGCCACTGTAAAACAGCCATTGTGATGCTGTTGACCGATATAAGCGCAGAGGAAGCGAAGGCCTTACTTCAACAAAATAATGGGGTTACTCGTCAAGCAATCGGTAACAAGTAATATTCTCCCCTTATCAACGCTAAAATACCGTTACTTGTTTTGCCCAGAAGATGCGTTGTTTCTTTAATCATCGCTATAGATTAGAGCGTTCTGTCACGTGAGTTTCAAAAGATAAGGTGATTGTGAGAGGGTTGCAATTTGAGTTTGATTTAAAAAAGGCTTATCGATGAGTTAATTCGATAAGCCTTTTTTGTATTCCTAATCTTAAGCTGGCTTTTTGGAGGATACCTTGGATTGCTCGACCTCAGTTAATAGGCCTCTCACCAAGCTCAAAGAGCCTAATATTAGAATTATTGTAAATGGTAGTGCTGCAATAATGGTAATGGATTGCAGAGCTTGAATGGAGTCTGTACCACCAATCCACAACATAACCATAGCAATTGTGGCAGAGATAACTGCCCAAACAACCTTCTGTCTAATTGGTAGTTCTAATTTACCACCAGCGGTCATGCTATCGACAACGATAGAGCCAGAATCAAGCGTGGTGACAAAGAAAACAATGATTAGTGCAACGGCAATGATAGATAGAAGATTTCCGACTGGATAAGCATCTAGCATGTAGAACAAGCTTAGTGAAACGTCACTAATCCCTTGTTCACTACCAAGTAGACCAACTTTATCAATGATCTGTTGGATAGCGATACCTCCAAAGAAAGACATCCACGCAGTCGTAACCAATGTTGGGATAACTAATACACAAGCTAAGAACTCACGGATTGTGCGCCCCTTTGAAATTCGAGCTACAAACATACCAAAGAATGGCGCATAAGCTACCCACCAAGCCCAATAAAATACGGTCCAACCGTGTAGCCATGCCGTGTCCTCACGGCCAGAACTTTGACTTAGCGGAATGATGTTTTTCACATAGCCCACCACGGCAGTAGACAATGAATCTAATGTGGTTGTGAAATTAAGAATGGCGAGAAAGCCCAAGAAAAGAAAGGCAATGATCATATTGAGGTTACTCAACAGCTTAACACCACCGTCCATACCTCGAACCACAGAGACAATAGCGAGCCCCATAATGACTAGAATGATCAACAGTTGAAGGGAAAGACTATTTTCAAGACCGAATACGTGGCTTATACCACTTGCGGCTTGAGAGCCGCCTAAACCCAGTGAAGTAGCAAGGCCGAATAAAATAACCAATACGGCCATGACGTCAATCACATCACCAATTTTTCCCCAGACCCTGTCACCAAGTAGTGGGTAAAAAACGGAGCGCATTGAAAGCGGCAATCCCTTGTTATAAACAAAATAAGCCAAAGAGAGTGCAGTCATGCCATAAATGGCCCAAGCATGAAAGCCCCAGTGAAAGACTGCTGCACCTAGTGCCAGTTCTCGGCCTTCCTGCGTAAATGGTTCAACATTTAACGGAGTACCAAACCAATTAGTGAAAAAAGCTGTGGGTTCAGCTACACCCCAGAAAATAAGCCCAATCCCCATACCTGCGGCAAATAACATGGAGATCCAAGATAGGGTCGAATAGTCAGTAGTAGCATTATCGCCACCTAAGCGAATTTTACCTAAAGGAGAGAAAGCGATACCAATGGCCAATAGTAGCAATATGTTTGCACCCCACATAAAGACGAAGTCAAACTTAGATAGTGCCGCAACCTTTACGGAATCTATGGCAGCTTTTGCATCTGCTGGTGAAAGTATTAAAAGCGCGACGATAAAAAGAATGGATAAGCCCGCGGATGCGGTAAAAACTGTGTTGTGGACATCCATACCCCATTTGGTAATGTTGTCCTGGCCAACTTGATAATCTGTAGAATCTATACTGTATTTTTTTGATTTGAAACTCATAGTTATGAGGTTTATATATTCGAATAAACGAATACAACGACCAACTCCATGTCGAATTAAGTACTGATTAAAGTGCAAATACCATACAAATAATGGGTCTCATCCCATGACCTTATTTAGGCCTATTTGATGTTTCCTCATCTAATCCCAAGCGAATAACCTAACACAAAACAAGTGACTTTGAGATGACTTCACACAATGTTTTGATTGGAACTAATTCAGTGGACTTATGATTAAGGCTATACGCTGAAGGGGGGTAGTCTTGCCTTTTGATTGTCAGGGACAAACGTACTTAACCTAACCCGTATATTGCTAATTGAAACCTTGCTCGATGTTAACGTTGTCGAAACAAGATCGCTAATGTGTAGTTCTAGTTCGATGTATACACTTTCGCTAAGTACTCTTGCACAAATTGAATGAAGCGAGAAATTCTATTTGGGCGGTGTGCTAAATGAGGGTGAAGTAAATATAAAGAGTGCGAGTCAGAGTTATATTGCTCTAAAACAGGCACAAGTTGTTTATCTTTGGTTTCTTTAGATACCGCGTACTCAGCAATATTTATTATTCCTTGCCCTAAAATTGCCATACTTTTCAATTGAACGTTGTCGTTCATTTCAAGCCAACTGTTGATGGGAACTTCCATATGGTCGAATGACCAATACGTCCTGCCTTTATCAGATAAGCAATGGTGTTCGCTTAAGTTTTCAGGCGTTTGAGGGTAACCTTCTCTATTGAGATAAGAAGGCGATGCGTAACATTTACGTTTATAGCTAAGGAGCTTTTTTGCAATCATATTCTCTGGAGGCTGCTTGGTCGAACGAAACGCTAAATCAAAATCATTTTCCAATAAATCGAACCGGTTATAACTTGAATCAACAAAAAACGTCACTTTAGGATACTGTTTGCGAAACAGAGTCATAATATCGAGCAAAAAAGCTTGTGAAAATAGCACTGGCGCAGTGATTTTTATCAACCCTTCAACAGGAGAGCAACCAATAGCACTATTCCTATCTATTTCAAGCAAAGTCATGTGAACTTTCTTCATCCCTTCAAGCACCCTCTGACCCTCTTGAGTCAAACGCACCGAACGAGTGGAACGAATAAACAAGACGACGGCCATCTCTTTCTCTAGCAAGCTAATTTGAGTAGAAAGGTGTCCTCTAGAGATCTTCAATTTCTTGGCTGCAGTGGTGAAACTCAGCTGTTGAGCAACTTCACTAAACAGCATTAAGCGTTCAAATTTCTTGTGTTCTTTCATAATGGGCTCAGGCCACTTGAGTAATGATTGTATTATATATCAATCAATGAATTTGTTTTTGTTCTATTTTTTATGACAAATTCGTTCTGTAGTATTTATGACAAAGAGGGACAGTTACTATTGAGGAAGGGTGTATGAAGATTAATGATAAAGCTCCATTTGAAACATATGTGGCAGATACGAAGCGCTATGATGATATGTTATATCGCCGTTGTGGAAACAGCGGGATTAAACTCCCAGCATTTTCACTTGGCCTATGGCACAACTTCAGTCAATACGATCGCTTTGGAAGTTCTCGTGAGATCATACGAACGGCCTTTGATTTAGGTATTACTCATTTTGATTTAGCGAACAATTATGGTCCTCCTTACGGCGCAGCCGAAGAAACATTTGGTCAACTTTTTAAGCTCGATTTTGAAGCATATCGAGATGAAATGTTCATTTCAACTAAAGCGGGCTACGATATGTGGCCTGGTCCATACGGTAATGGCGGATCTCGTAAGTATCTCATCTCGAGCCTCGATCAATCCTTAAAAAGAATGAAGTTAGATTATGTGGATATTTTTTATCACCATCGTCCAGATCCGGAGACGCCTATAGAAGAGACCGCCATGGCTCTGGACACATTAGTCCGACAAGGTAAAGCGTTATATATTGGGCTATCAAACTACAATGCGGAAGAGACGCGACAAGCCCTTGCGGTATTCGAAGCTCTAGGTACGCCTTGCCTACTACAGCAATCAGAGTATTCGATGCTTGAAAGAAAAGTCGAAGATGGCTTATTGCAGGTGTTGGGTGAAGAGCAGGTAGGGATGATCGCATTCTCACCATTAGCTCAAGGTGCGTTAACGAATAAATATCTACAAGGGTTACCGGAACAAAGCCGTGCAAATAATGATATTTCATATTTTGACCATCAGTTATTGAAGCAGCAACGCCCAATCATTTCAGCGCTGTCTGATATTGCACTATCGCGAGGCCAATCACTGGCGCAGATGTCATTAGCTTGGTTGCTTAATGACACGCGAGTCACGTCAGTATTGATCGGTGCAAGCAGTGTGAAGCAGTTATCTGAAAATGTCGCAGCTTTGGAGCGTAGTGATTTTACCGAAGATGAACTCATTCGAATAAGAACAATCCTAGAGCCGTAGTTTTCGTCTAAATTTGAACTCTATAGTAATCAGCTTATTTGACATAAAAATGTTAGCTAAATGCTTGGTATCACTTTTAGTTCGAAACTCGAAAATGTTCATTATCGTGCTCGCACGCTTTCATCTGGCAGGCTGAACGAAATTGATTGTTTCGGCATATAATAGAAACCACTCTAGAGCCCCTGACTTTTCAATGTTTAATGCCTGCCGCCGTGAATTCCATTTTCAATAGATACAAAAAAGCCCAGCATAACGCTGAGCGAAAAAGTATGTCTAAAAGAAAGACACAATTAGCGAGTCAAACTTATACCTATCGATATAAGTTGGCGGTCACTCCTATCAATACACAAGAAGATGACCTGTAACTAAAACAGATAGATATTAGATATAGTCAGTGATGTCGAGCGTCTGCCCATGCATATCGCCTTCAACCGCTGCGACATAAGCTTTCGCCGTATCGGAAGCGGAAACACCACTTTCTGTATCCATACCCATCATAGCCATTGTTTCCTTAACGAACACTGGCGCAACTACATTTAATTTTAGTTCATCTAACTCCAAAGCTGCTGCTTTTACATAACTTTCCAGTGCTCCGTTAGCCATACTGATTGCTGCGCTACCCGGTATCGGCTGACGAGACAGCACACCAGAAGTCAGAATAATGGCCCCATTCTTAGTCACATATTCACGGCCGATACGCACCAGATTCACCTGCCCCATTAATTTATTTTGCAGCGCAAGTTGGTAATCATCATCGGATAGTGCATGCAATGGTGCAAAGCTCGCTTGGCCTGCGGTAGAAATCACCGCGTCGACCCGACCAACGAGTTCAAACATCTTACGAATTGACTCTGCAGAAGCTAAGTCGACGCTCACATCACCAGAAGAAAATCCAGCAATCACTAATTCATGCTGATTCGATAAACATTCTGCCACAGCCTTGCCAATCGTCCCGTTGCCGCCGATAAGAAGTATTTTCATGTTGAGCTCCAAAGTCATCTGTTTTGTCATTTTGTGACGCTGGATATAGCTTATCTTTGTGCTTAAAATAGAAAAACAACCTCAAATAGAAATCACTTTTCTCATGGAAAGAAAAATAGACCTGTTCAAAGCCATGCGCACTTTTCTTACGGTCGTCGAGTGTAATAGTTTTAGCGTGGCCTCAAGGCAGCTGAATATCGTCACTTCTGCTGTCAGCAGACAGGTGAGCGATCTTGAAAAACACTTTAATTGCCAATTACTCTACCGTACCACCCGCGCCATGAATCTAACCGCAGAAGGTCAATACTATCTTGATGAGTTCAAAGCCGTTATCGCCAAGCTCGATGCGCTTGAAGCCGGTGCCTATGAAAGACAGCAACGTATTGCCGGACACCTAAGGCTTACGGCACCCGCTAATTCTGGCCGACTCGGAGTACAAAAACAGATCAGTGAATTCTTAAATCAGCACCCAGATGTCACCCTGTCTTGGTTATTGGTGAACCGCTATGTCAATTTAGTCGAAGAAGGCGTTGATATTGCTGTGCGAGTTGGAGAGCTGGCAGATTCATCATTGGTAGCAAGAAAGATTGATCGAATGGAAATTCTATTTGTTGCAAGTCCAGCCCTGATCCAGCAACACGGCCTACCTTCAGACCCAAAGGATTTCATGACCCTGCCTTGTATTGCTGATAGTTCAAATCGTCAGCCTGGTAAGTGGAAATATCTGGATAATCGTAAAGAGCACCAAATTAGCATCAACACAGTACTTGAAGTAAACCAAGGGGATCTCGTTGCCGAGTTTGCGACTCTCGGCCATGGCTTTGCACAATTACCAAGGTTCATCGTACAGCCCTACCTTGATAGTGGCCAATTAGTCACTGTTCTCAATGACTTTTGCTTGGAAGCTTTACCTGTTTCGCTGGTCTACCCTGCTAACCGACTCGCGAACCCTGTAATCAAAGCCTTTACCCAACATGTTATAAACTCTTCCCCCATCAGTCGAAGCAGCAGAGATTAACGGTTAACTCGTTGGCGAGTCGCATGCCGCTGGGTATCTTCATCCACGATATCCCGGATTGCAGCCAACAGTGGTGATTGATCGGTATATTGCTTGCCATAACTCAAGTTAAAATCATAATCGAGATCGACTGCATTCAGCCCCTGATTATGCTGGATCATTGTTTCCAGCTTATCTAACCCCTTCGCTATTTTCGCTTCGGGGCTCTCAGCCTGTTCATATTCATCCCACAGCTCTAACATCTCTGCTTGCAAATAGTTGGGGAGTGGCTTCATCAGAGTCAATAAATCCTCACGCTCTTGCAGCGACTTATCAATGTTTGGGTCTTGGTCAACCGCAGCAATATCTCCTGAAATCGCCTCACCCAAATCATGGATCACACACATCTTCATCAACCGCGAGTGATCAATGTCTGGTAATGCATCTTCAAACACCATTACCATCAAGCACAACCGCCACGTATGCTCTGCTGTACTCTCCTGACGGCCATCACTGGTATAAGCATTTCTCAGCGTATTTTTTAATTGTTCAGCGTGACGTAAAAACGCCAATATTCCGTGCCTATCTTTACTGTTCATCGCCACTCCATAAGCTCATAAGTCAATGAATTTAAATCAGTGTAAAGGTTCATTCGAATATTTAGAACAACATACTCAACATCAGGTGATGTTCATTTCATCGCCACCTTCTTACACTAGCTTTAAATAATACAGAAACACTACTTTTAATCGCCGTCTGCACTTATGGACGAGTTCGGCCCAAAAGGAAAACGTTATGAGCAATACATTGGTTAAACAGACACTTTCATCCGCGCCATCATGGTCACCACTGATGTTACGCATCCCTGCTGGTATCATCTTCATGGCGCACGGCGCTCAAAAGTTATTTGGCTGGTTTGGTGGTCATGGTCTTGAAGGCACAGGCAAGTGGATGGCATCCATTGGTCTTGAGCCAGGATTTCTGATGGCACTGATGGCTGGTGGTGCCGAATTCTTTGGTGGTCTATTTATTCTAGTTGGCTTGCTAACTCGCCCTACCGCATTGGTATTGGCTGTAACCATGGTTATTGCTATCGTTACCGTACACCTTGATAACGGTTTATTCATGTCTAACGGCGGCTATGAGTTTGGCTTGGCGCTGTTGGCGATGTCGATTTCATTGGCGGTATCAGGCGCAGGTAAGCTAGGGCTTGATAATCTGTTACTACAAAAACGCCACCAGCAAGGCTCTGCAGCAATCATTTAAGCCGTTATCGACTACCTCCCCTCCCCCTTGTATAAATGAAAGCCAGAATATGCTTATTCTGGCTTTTTATTTTGCTCATAAAACCATACTCTTAGCATTTCAATAATGAAAAAAAGAAACTTGAAGAATTGCTAGCTGCTTGCGTTCGCAACAAGGAAAACTGCATGAGCAACACCATCGACTTAAGCCTGCTAATAGAACGAATCTCTGCCGCCGATACCGATTTACAGCGCCAGATCTTTAATGAGCCAGAAATCCAACAGCTGGAAGCTGGGGCATTCGCAACCCTATTCGAAGCCCTTCCCCTCGACCAGCGTATGGAACTTTGGCGCCAACTACCACTGAACGACCATGTTGACGTGTTAACGGCAATGCGCGCCGATACACGTGAGTGGGTGATCCAATCGCTCAGTGAAGCTGAACTCGATCTCGTCCTCGCCAAGCTCGATAACTTGTCATTGATAGAGTGGGCAGACTCGCTACCAGAAGAAATCATTGAACGCGCCATTGAGCTGCTGAGTAAAGAAGATCTCGAACTGTTTGATCGCGCAAACCAATACAGCGAAGACCAAATCGGCCGTTATGCCAATCCGAAGGTCATCTCATTGCCTCAGGGGATCTCGGTTAAACGAGCCAAAGTATTACTTGAACGTTATGGCTTCCAATATCCAGCCTCTATCTATGTAGTTACTCGCAGTAAAAAGTTTGTGGGGGCAATCAACTACCAGCAGTTAATAGAAGCAGAGCCACACCAAAAGCTCAGTAATATTGCCGACACTGAATGCTTGGTTTTAGAAGATGACGCCTCGTTAGCAGAAGCCGTTGAAGCGATAGAGCACAGCCAGCGCATTGGCTTACCTATCGTCGATGAGAACCTAGCCTTAGTGGGAGAAATTGACCTCCACCTTGCACTTGACTTAATGCGTGAGAGTTATGAAAGCACCTTAATGGCCAATGCGGGTATGAGTGAAGAGGATGACTTATTCGCCCCTATAACCAAAAGTGCCAAAAGGCGTGCGGTATGGCTGGGGATCAACCTCATGACTGCGGTGCTTGCGTCGATGACCATCAGCTTGTTTGAAGATGTCATCGCTCAAGTCGTAGCACTCGCGATCTTAATGCCCATTGTCGCTTCGATGGGTGGCATTGCGGGTAGCCAAACCTTAACCTTGATGATCCGTGGTATGGCACTAAACCAAGTCACTGCGGGTAACCGCTGGTCATTACTGCGAAACGAATTTGGGATAGGCTTTCTCAACGGCGTGCTATGGGCGGTATTAATAGGACTGATGGCAGGCCTATGGTTTCAATCACCCACTATTGGCATCATCATTGCGGTTGGGATTGTGGTGAATATTATTACCGCCGCCCTATTTGGCGTTCTGATCCCCGTTGCGCTGGAAAAACTCAAACTCGACCCAGCTTTGGCTGGCTCGGTTATTCTGACAACGGTCACCGATGTGGTGGGCTTCTTCGCTTTCCTCGGTACCGCCAAGCTATTACTTATCTAACACCAACAAAAAAGCCGAGTGTCATCAATACACTCGGCTTTTACCTGTTTATTCAGGCGGAATATTATTAACGCGTAATTACCATATCATCTGGTGATAGGTTCGCCGGATTACTATAAAGATTACGGAGCACTTGCTCAGCGCCTTGTGACCACTTACCAAAATACGGAGAAAAATGGTTAAACAGTCCCAAATTATGCGCAATTTCATGTTTCACGATATCAGTATCCCAAGAACATGAACCATTCCCGAGGTTAACCCACGCCTTGTGTGTATCACTATAATACCCACTCACTTCATCATAACGAACATACAAACCTCCATTATAAGGAGCCTGACCTGCATTGGCACACATGCTTCCTGGCTTACTTTCCATAGCAGGATCCCAGAATGCCGTACCAACCGAGAATATAAGGCCGTAATCAATCCCATGGCGGTTATAAAAATCTTCTATCGAGTGAGAATAATCAGGTTGATTACCTGGTTTACTCTCATCACGATACATGGATAAATCATCGTCGATAACTTGAAAATCACCAAACACGTTGCCAAGGAGATTTTCAAGGTTTTGCACCCCACTTAAAATCTCTTTAGGTACACTGCCCCCGCCATTAACCACATAATAAATTGGGATCTGCGATGTAGTATCAAACCGAACGGTTCTTGTGTTTTGTCTTGGTGCCATACCGACATAACTAGGGTTTATGTTAGAGGCCGATATGTACTTCTTAATTTCATTTTCACTCAGCGACTTTTTTTTATCATTCTCTAACTCACAACCGCTTAGCGCCAGAGTACCCGCTAAAAGCATCAAACCATGTATCGCTTTCATTATTATCCTTTAAGGTATTTATTGAACTTCAATGTAAATAACAACCAATTCACACCATGATTATTAAGAATTCCAAATATAAATTAATGATATAAAACAATAAAAAGCATTTCACTAGGCATAAAAAAATCCGAGTGTATTAAATACACTCGGATTCTATTTTCAATCAATCCGTAATTATAAGACGCTCGTCAACGCTGATGAGTAAAAGTCGCGAGCCCTTGCCCATACGCCTTGTGGGTCTTCACCTTTACACAAGGTCAATAAGTGCGGCAATAATTGCCCAGCAAAATCTTCGCTACTTTCTTTTGGTAATACGGTTGGCAAATGGTCAACAGCCTGTACACGGATACCGGTAACATCTGACTCAATGATCGGTTTTGTCAATTTGGTACATTGGCTGTATATACGAATTGGATTATCCGGATTATTCGGATCACAACTCACATCACTGATCATGCTCAAGCGTGGTGATGCACCCAAGCTATCTTTGGTGATAAACGGAGGTGTGCCTTCGGCAAGATAAGCGCAGTTGACCAGAATGTCGTAGTCGTTAATCGCCTTAAACGGTCCACCCGCTTTGGTTTCTTCAATATCCCATCCATCAGCGGCAATACCAAGGTCAGCAAAGAGATCCAGCGCACCACGACCACAGCGACCAAACTGGCCAATCACCAACACACGTGGCTGCTCTGACAAACTAGCAACTTGCTCACGAAGAACAGTGAGGTACTCGGAGCGATCAGGGTAACTACTCACCGCAGGATAAACACCTTTACACTGTAAATGATGAATGAAACCAGATAGGCCAATTGCCGCACCCACGTAGCCTGCCCAGTAACCAAAAGCACTGACTCGTCTGCCAAGTTCATCTTGCAAAAACTCCAGATCGAGGATCTGGCCGCCACCAGCCTGGAAACGAGATAAAATCTGGCGAGCTTCATCTTGGCCTTTAAACGCATGGGCAAAGTAAATATGCTGATGCTTAAGTGCAAAATCGGCTTCCGCTAACTCTTTAAGGCCCAGAATGTAGGCATGCTCAGGTGCCTCGACCCAACTATGAGCCTCTGCAAGCTCACAGCCAACATCGACATAAGCCTGATCGGTAAAGATACGGGTCGTACTCCGTTCGACGGTTACGTTCGCACCCGCAGCAATCAAATCTCGTGCACCACTCGGTGTAAGCGCAGTACGGTGCTCACCAACTTTTACTTCATCTCGGAGCCAAAATAGCGTTTTCATGATAATTCCTTTTTAATTTTAAGCGGGTACTGCAGGGCTATTTGCAGCCTGACGACGCACCATCAATGTAATAAGTGCAACTTGTAACAACCCGGCCAAGATAATGGTGTATGGGCTACGGGTAATTTCTGCAACCATAAAACCAAGGCTTGCTGTTACACCTGTCAAAATGGCATAGGGGAACTGGGTACGGACATGAGATACATGATCACAGCCAGTCGACATTGAACTCAAAATAGTCGTGTCTGAAATCGGCGAAGAATGATCACCTAGCATACCGCCACTCAGCGCTGCGCCAATACAAATCAGAGGGTCGGCACCTAATGCACTTGCGACAGGCACGGCAATCGGGATCAAAATGGCAAATGTGCCCCATGACGAGCCTGTTGCCACTGATATAAAACTACCGATAATAAAAATCAGAGCGGGTAACAAGAATACCGGTAAACGGTCATTCATTACTTGGCTAATATAATCGCCAGTCCCTAGTGATTTACAAATATCGCCTAGCGTCCATGCCAGTAGCAAGATGATCAAAATTAGCATGATACGCTGCATACCCGCGACAAAAGTATTAAAAGCTGCTGATGCGGTCATGGTTTTGGTATAGGCGTAATAAATAATCGCGGTAATGGATGCAATCAAATAACTCGTGCCTAAGGTCGTACGGATCACTGGCCCGCTAATCCCACCATGTAAGTGATAGTTATAGATAAACAGCACGATTAGAGAACCAAACAGCACTGATAGCGGGAACAGGATCAGCGAGATAGAAGCTGATTTAACCGCGCTTGCGTTTGCTGGCTCAATGATAGTCTCGGTACTTTGTTGAGCCTTGAACTCTGCATCAGCCATTGGCCCCCAATCTTTTTTCAGAACCGCGTAAACAGGCACACTGAACAGCGCAAGCAAGGCATAAAGCTGATAAGGAATAACCTGCAAGAAGGTAGAAAAGCCATCGACGGGCTGCCCCATATTTTCAAAAGCATTTTCAATTAAGCCTTGTGAATAGACACCCCAGCTAATAATCGGGATCAATACACAAATCGGAGATGACGTTGAGTCAATAATAAAAGCCAGCTTCTCTTTGCTCAGTTTCAGCTTTTGATAAATCGGCGCAAACATCGGGCCTAAAATGAGCGAGTTACCTGAGTCGGTAAAAAATATACCGATACCCGTCGCCCACGTCGCGAGTTGCGCCTTTATCGGCGATGAAACATAACGGGTCGCCGTAGTTGAAAAAGCTGACATGCCACCACTTTGTTCAACCAAATAAATAAAACCTGAAATGATAGTAATAACAATAATAATTTGCGCATTACTGGTTTGGGCTAGTTGGGTAAACGGTCCATCCGTCAAAAACATCAGGGCGGTATCAACGGGGTGACCTTTGGTAAGGATCAGCATGCCACTTATTACCGCAACACCTAAAGCTAAAACAACATGCCGAGTGGTAAAAGCGAGTATAAGCGCTAACACGGCAGGTACGATGGACAATAATCCGTAATCAGCCATACGTAAATTTCTCCTGTAAAACGATATCAAAATGATAAAGAGGAAGGGTGTTCAGGAGTGTTTTACAGACAAAGGCTTTACAAGATAGGAGCGATAGTTCGTTCGTTTCTAATATCAAATTTGTTGTAGCTCCCCATCTCAGATCTGGCTGAGATGACAGTGTTATTCCTCTTAAGAACAACCCCAGCAGCAAGGATGACAACCTCGACTACTTCGGCACTGACTCCTTTCATTTAGCTTCACTGGCTGTCGGCCTTCACTAAATTACTCATAGGCAATGCGCCTCTACTTTCAAGCAAAGACTGAATAATGTCCTGCTATATAATGAATAAAACATACATCTCTCTAATTCGAATCACCATGCTCGATAAGTGTGATCAATATCACCAAAAATATTTAAGCAAACAAATACCCAACAAAAATCAATCTAAATGGTTACTTTTTAATATCAAACAACGACACATAGAGTAAATACTCATCACTTTAAATTCCCTTTCAATTAAGCACCGAAAAAGAATTCTATTACTTAATCGTTGTAGCATTACAACCTGCAAGCATAACTACGCAAAAGCAAAGAAACACATTCATTCGCGGTGAGGTTATCGCTTGTACAATTATTAAAAATGCCGCTCATCTAAAATGAACGGCACTGAACAGTGGCTACTTTATTTTCAATATTACATTGTCAGCGACCAAAGATTGTAAAACGAAATTCGCCCGACTAGTTCCCCAACCACCAACAAACCACATACCGACCATAAAACAGGTTTACTTGTGTTGTGTTTCAACATGCCATAAATTGCAACACTAATACCGATACAAAGTGCAACCGACTGGATTAGCCATAAACTGCTTTGCTGACTGGATAATATCGGATTAACACTGGTCACAAAGGTCAGGTAATCTGAACGCATAACCAAAGCAGCAAGGGTCGCCACGATACAAACAACCATACCTTGTCGGTATGCCCCAATAACGGCCGCTAACCCACCGCCGGTAATGAGTACCGTTATTAGCATTTGGAACGTGGTATGTGGTGTATCCCATGTCGCGACAGTACTCAGTTGATACACTGATGGGATCATCACAACAAACGCTATGGCAAACAATGCCCCCACCCAACGTAATACTAAACGCTGTTTAGCGGTTCCCGCGCCATAATTTCCAGCAAGCCCTGCCAGTAAGCCAAAGGCGGCAAAACATCCCCCTAACACGATTTCATTACTCATCGGCGAACGGCCAAGACCAGAAAGCAGATTAAATGCGCGCAAAGGGTGCCCTAAATGGAACATCCCCACGATCATCCCAATACTGAGTATTAAAGTGGTCACGAGTAAACTTCGGGATAATTGCTGTTCACTTGTGGCATTCGCTTTTTGACTCAACAGTAAGATCAGATACGCCCCTACCGCTGTTTGCCCAAGCACCGTGAAAAAGACTAAAGGTAACTCATGCATAATTAGACCTCCGCTCTATTTTGGACAGACCCATTGCCGTCACCACTTGGTTTTGCTTTCGAATGAGGATGAATGATCAGATTTGGCTTGGTTAATGCTGCACCGGGTAAGGGCGCGACTTCATTAAAGTTGCCGTATTTCTGTCGTAGCTCTTCAATCGGGCCAAACTCAATGGCTCGCTGTGGACAGGCATCAACACATACTGGCGAGCGCCCCTGCTCTAACAAATCAAAACAGCCATCACACTTGCTCATGACTTTCTTTTCGGCATCAAACTGAGGTGCGCCATAAGGACAGCGCATTTCGCAATATCGGCAACCGACACAGCGAGACTGATCCACCACCACGAGGCCGTCACTTTCCCGTTTGGCCATCGCGCCTGTTGGACAACCTTGCGCACAGGCTGGCTCATCACAGTGATTACAAGCAATCGACAGGTAATAGCTATACACATCTTGTGACCACAGGCCGTCTCGCTGTATCCATGTGCCACCGCCATATTCGTAAACTCGGCGTAGCTTTGGGCCTACTTCGAGATCCTTTTTATCTTTACAACTGACCGAACAGGTTTTACAGCCGGTACATTTTGCGGAATTAATATAAAAACCATATTGCGCCATAATACTCATGCTCCCTAGATCGGTTTAATTTCAACTAAGTTGGAATGTTGTGGGTTACCTTTTGCCAAAGGAGATGGTCGTTGCGTCGTCAATGTATTAATACAGCCTCCGACATCAACCCCTTTCGCCGTCGGCTGGTACCAAGCACCTTGTGGTACCGCAACAACGCCAGGCATGATCCGACTTGTCACCCGCACGGGCATCTGTATTCGGCCTCGGTCATTAAATATCTCGACCTGTCCGCCATGCATAAGCTGTCGCGTGGAAGCATCAACGGGGTTCATCCACACTTCATCTCGCACCGCTTCTCGCAATTGGGGAATATTATGGTAAGTAGAATGTGTACGGCCCTTGGTATGGAAACCTATTAACTGCAGCGGGTACTGTTCCATTCTCTCGCGATCGCCAAGCCCTTCAAAGGTTTCACAATACTCAGCGACAGAAGGAATGCGATCACCATCGGTTAGCTCCCAAGTTTTCGCCAGCTCCGCTAATCGTTCTGAATACATTTCTATTTTTCCAGAAGGCGTGTTAAGCGGATTACCCACCGGATCATCTCGGTAATCTTTAAGTGCGATATGATCTAGACTATCAGCCAGTTTGCGATCAATGATGCCTTTTCCATTGGTCTCACTAAACGATGGTAAATGGGGGTTCGCCGCGCGTAATTGTCCGTAACAGTGCTCTATCCATTCAGGGTAAGAGCGTCCTTCAGTGAACGCATCATAGGTCCCCATTTTTCGAGCAACATCGGCCAGCACATCATAGGTAGGTCTATTTTCCCACAGTGGCTCAATGGCTTGTTGCAAACGAGTGACATAGTGGTAAGCCCCCGTCGCATAAGAATTATCAATTAAATCATTGGACTCAAGCGTCGTGACATCGGGCAGCAAAAGATCGGCATAGCGAGCAGACGATGTCATGTGGTGTTCCCAGACCAAAATGAACTCACACAATGACTCGTCTTGAAGGATCTCATGTGTTTTATTCAAATCTGAGTGCTGATTCATGGTGACATTACTGGCGTAATGCCATAAGAATTTGATATTGGTATCAAGCTTGTCTTTATTACGAACAAAACTGTTCTCCGCCGTCATCTCTGTTCCACGCGTGATCGCATCGGTCCAAAGAAAACAGGGGATCGAAGTTTTTACTGGGTTAGCCGTACCAAAACCTGGCACCTTATATTTAACACTGCTGCCCCAGTTACCCGTATTGGTACCAGGCTTACCAAACTGCTTGGTCATGGCGGGTAACATCATGATCGCACGTGAAGCTTGCTCGCCATTTGCTGTACGCTGAAGCCCCCAGCCTTGTGAAATCCAAGCTGCCTTTGCCGTCGCCATTTCACGCGCAAGCTGTTTTATCCGAGCGGGCGCAATACCACAAATCTGGCTGGCCCATTCCGGCGTTTTCGCTACCGAGTCAGGGCCATTCCCCAAGATGTAATCTTTATATGACGCATTGGTAGGTGCTGAAGCAGGTAGTGTTGAAGCATCCCATCCGACACAATATTGATTAATAAAGTCATCATCAGCGAGTCCTTCATTGATCAAGGTATACCCTATAGCTGCCACTAATGCTGCATCGGTACCTGGTCGGATAGGCAGCCATTCGGCATCAAAGCCAATCGTACTGTCGGTCATGCGAGGGTCGATAATAATAACTTTTGCGTTGCTTTGTTCGAGAGCGTTAAAAATTTCAGCGATCTGCCCTCCCCCAGACATCCGAGTTTCCGCGAGGTTCTGGCAGAACATCACCACCAGATCAGAATGCGCAATATTGGCAATCAAACTTCCTTGTCCACTACCATAGACATAAGGTTCAACCGTCGAAATTTGTGCCGTCGAATAGGTACCATGCTGGTCAAGGTACCCACCAATAGTATGTAAAAAACGCTTGTTGGCATTACGTCCCTGTAAGTTGGCACCTGTAGAGCCAGAGCCATACTGATAGTAAATTGCTTCATTACCGTAGGTATCAATCGTGTGTTTAAGCTTATCGGCAATTAATGTTGTCGCTTCATCCCAGCTAATTCGCTTAAATTTACCGTCACCACGTTTGCCTGTTCGCTTCATCGGATACTTAATGCGATCTGGGCTATAGGTTTTCCACTTAACTGAACGTCCACGAAGACATGGCCGAATTTGATGCTGACCAAAGATGTCATCATCTAAACCATCTTCACTGGATATTTGCGTTACAACGCCATCTCGAACATGCACTTTAAGTGGGCATCGGCTTCCACAGTTAACCAGACATGCGCTGTAATGAATTTCATCGTCCGACAGGGTGTCTGGCTCTGTTGCATGAGAAACCGAAGAAAAAGGTAACGGAACACTCGCAGCCACCGCCGCTATACCACTGATCTTTGCCGATTTACCAAGAAATTCCCGCCGTGAAACCGCATTTTTTAATACCTGTAATTTTTGACTTTCCATAGTCACCGCCTGTGCAAAATACAAACAATACAGACAGACTACGACTCAAAGGGGTTGATACAAATTGATGGAAATCAACAAAGTGAACAGCAACTACACGCTTATTAATAGATTGCTAACTTAATCACATGTAGCCGTGAATATTTGTTAAAAGAATGCAAGAAAACACGAATATTAGTTTTAACTATCACAGAAAACTAAAATAATACGTTTTACAAAAAAACAGCCCTGCTAATAAGCAGGGCTGTTTAATGATGCAGATAATGAACTATTTAAAACGAGAAGAAGAAGCCTGCAATAGTTGCACTCATCAAGTTAGACATGGTCGCAGCAAAAATTGCTGACATACACAGTGTCGAAATTTCATGACGGCGCTTCGGTGCCATTGTACCCAGCCCGCCAAGTAACATTGCCGCAGCGGCGAAGTTAGCGAAACCACATAGAGCAAAAGTAATAATGGCAGTACTACGAGCCGATAATTCAGTCACTTTTAGGTATTCTGTAAAATTCACATAAGCGACGAATTCATTCAATACCAGTTTCTGGCCAATAAACGATGCCGACACCATGGCCTCATCAAATGGAATACCGATGATCACTGCCACAGGGTAGAACACGTAACCCAATAAGTACTCTAATGAGAGTTCAGGTAAACCCACATAGCTACCAACGCCACCTAACATGCCGTTTACCAAGGCAATCAGACCAATAAACGCTAGCAGCATGGCACCAACATTTAAAGCCAACATTAAACCACTTGATGCACCAGCGGCAGCAGCATCAATAACGTTTGCCGGCTTTTCAACCGAAACATCTTCTTCGACAGTTTCGCTACTACGGTCTTCAGTTTCAGGCACCAAAATTTTGGCAAACAGCAAGCCACCAGGGGCTGCCATGAACGACGCCGCAATGAGGTATTGCATATCAACCCCCATTGCTGCAAAACCACCAAGTACTGTGCCAGCAATCGAGGCTAAACCACCACACATTACCGCAAACAGCTCTGAACGGCTAAGGCGGTTAATGTAAGGTGCGATAACCAATGGCGCTTCGGTTTGACCGACAAAAATATTGGCCGTTGCAGACATTGACTCGTTCTTGCTGGTTCCAAGGAGCTTTTGTAATGCGCCGCCCAACACACGAATGAATATCTGCATGATACCGAGGTAATACAAGACCGATACCAATGCTGAGAAGAAGACGATAACTGGCAGCACTCGCAAGGCAAAAATAAAGCCGCCGCCACCAAACACTTCAAACATCTTATCGCTGACTAAACCGCCAAACAAAAATTCAATACCCGCATGGGAGAACCCCAACACCGAGCTGACCCCGCTGGAAACGACTTCGAGTAAGTCTTTGCCAATCGGAATGAACAGGACAAAAGCCCCGATAATAAACTGGATAGCGAAAGCTCCCAGTACAGTACGTTTATTAATTGCTTGGCGATTTTTTGAAAATAAAACAGCGATAGCAAGCAGTGCTACCATTCCTAGTAAACTAGTCAGAGCGTCCATTTTGGCGGCCTTGTACAGGGTGGATAAGCAGAAACTTATCTACTCGACATATAAAAATGCCCCGAGCACAGCGTACTCGGGGCGATGATAAAATTAGTGTTGAATCCAGTGCTTCACAGCCAGCTCTGCAACTTGCATTTCAATATCGAAGGGCACTGGTTGGGGTATATTCTGTAGAGAGTCGCGATTTAGCGCGATACGCTCCAAACTCAATGATTGCAGCGCCAAACCAAGATCCATAATCTCGATTGGGTTACCGTCACCAGCTGACAAGTTAACTAAATTTGCATCTGATAAAACAAACAACTGCTTATCAGCCAGCTGGTAAGCCGTTACATGCGGACGGATCTTATCTTGGCTTTCGCTCATTGCTGCTAGATCTGGCAAATTAATTTCGCGCTGAAAATGACCCGCATTGGCAATGATGGTGTTATCACGCATCAATTCAAAATGCTCTTTACGCAATACATTATCACGGCCGGTAATGGTCACAATCATGTCAGCGTTTGGCAATGCATCTTCAAGCTTGGCGGTGTAGAAGCCTTCCATATGTGCTTCAAGTAGCGTTAATGGGTTTGATTCAACAACCGTTACATGTGCACCCATTCCGCGAAGTCGCTGCGCAGTACCTGAGCCACAGTAACCATAACCAATCACCACTACTTTTTTACCATGCAGCATAACGTTGGTGGCACGCATGATGCCATCAACCACCGATGAGCCTACGCCAAAGCGGTTTTCAATAATGCGCTTGGCTTGGGTATCATTGATGATCAGTGTGCTGAACTGGTCGGCATTAAAGTCTTCACGCAGACGGTTGGCACCAGTGGTGGTTTCTTCTGTCGCCCCGAGTAGCGAGTGCTTAAACTGAGAAAACTCTGCTTCTGTAAAAATGAGCTCATGCAAATCGGCACCGTTATCAGCAATAATATCCGGCTTATGCGATAGCACTTTACGGCAGTAATCAATGTGGTCATCAAAGCTTTCATCACGACGAGAATAAACGCTCACCCCATAGTCTTCGACCAAAGCGGCAGCGGTTTCATCTTGCGTTGAGCCTGGTGAGCCAGTGATCACAACCTTCGCACCACCTTTGGTTAAAGCTTCCAGCCACACGCCTGTTTTCGCTTCAACATGCAAGCAAATACCAATTGTTAAACCAGTAAATGGCTTCTCTATCTCAAAGCGCTCAATAATGCTGCGCATGATAGGCATATGATTACGCGCCCATGCAATTCGGCGACTGCCTTGCGGCGCAAGAGAGAGATCAGCAACATCGTGTTCAGGGTGGATATTATTTTCCATTGGGGCCTCTGATATAGGGACGTTTGGTAGACCCCGAAATCATCCCCGATAAACAGCAGCACGTTAATCAACTTATTAAGAACTTATAGTTTCCCTTACGTGTAAAATAATGTGATATTTCACAGAATTCGCATCAAAATGTCACTTTACATCTAATTTCAGGGATTATTACGTTATACAGCAACTATTAGTTTCCATATTGGAAACAGTAATCATACTAGGATCACCAAAAAGCAAACGTTTCCCTTTTAAAATACTCATTAAGGAGCTAACCGGTGAAAACCATGAATCTGAACTTACTCGCGACCTTTTATAGCGTGGTCATGAACAACTCATTTTCAGTCGCGGCTGATAAATTATGTTTATCTAAATCAGTGATCAGTAAACATGTAAAACAGCTTGAGCATGAATTACGTTGCTCACTTATCCAACGGACAACGCGGCAAATTAGCCTAACGGAAGAAGGGCAGTTTCTTTATGAAAGATGTACCGAGATTTTTGACAGTGTTGATAAATGCTACGACTTCATTGATGAGCGCAAAGACATTGTCAGGGGAAAATTGCGAGTAAAAATGCCCGCAGTTCTAGAGTTTGACGACTTTATTACTGACACTTTTGCACAGCTGTTATCGACCTACCCGGAACTTGAACTCGACATTATTTTTGATAACCAAATTGGCGATCTGATCCAAGAGCAAGTTGACTTGGTTTTGAAAATTGGTGCGCTCGAAGACAGCTCATATAAGTGCAAAAAAATCAAAAACATTAGCACCTATGTCGTTGCTTCACCTGAGTATTTAGATGCTTATGGCACGCCTGAAAAACCAGCAGATTTAAATAGCCACAAGTGTATGAATTACACCCACTGCCTTACCAAAGATAAGTGGATGTTTATTGATGCTGGTAAAGAAACAAAAATTGAAATTGCACCATTTTTGCAACTAGAGAGTGAGTCATTACTTACTCGGTATGCACTAAAAGGTATGGGGATAACCACCACTCTTGATTTCATTACTGAATCTTATATTCAGTCAGGTGAGCTCGTCAGCCTACTGAATGATTTTACATGGAAAACCGAATTGTATGCCGTCTACCCCAACAATGCCGTCATACCGTTAAAAACTCGAAAACTTATCGATTTACTTGCAAGCACATAAAAGGCCTAAAGATGAAAACAGCGTTTATCTCAGCACTCACTTTAGGGCTATCTTTTAGTACGATAGCCCATAGCGAAGAGGTCAAACTTCGCTTTATCGGTACCTCTGATCTCCATTCGTACATTAGCCAGTTTGATTACTACAATAATCAGAATAGCCAGAACTACGGCTTGGTCGGGCTGGTCGCTGAGATAGAACACTATCGCAATGAGGTGAAAAATAGCTTCCTTGCCGATACGGGCGATTTGCTGGTTGGTAACCCTTTGGGTGATTACCTCGCGCGAGTGAGCCCTGAATCTTATGCGCGTCAGTCACCAATCATCTGTGCAATGAATGCCCTTGATTTTGATGTTGCCGTTCCAGGTAACCACGATTTTGACTACGGCCTTGATTACCTTCAACTGAGTTACAGCAGCGGTAATTTTCCGTACTTTGCCTCTAACGTTTACCGCGAAGATGGGGAACAGCCTTACTTTGACCCTTACCTCATTGTGCCGCGCAAAGTCATGTCCGAACAAGGCACAGAGCACACGCTAAATATTGGTTATATCGGCCTTGTTCCACCACAAACCATGCAGTTAAACCGACAGCACCTTGAAGGCAAAATTACCATTGCAGATCAACTGGCTGATGCTGAAAAATGGGCTGACGAAGCCAAAAAAGCCGGTGCCGATATTGTGGTTGCTTTAGCTCACTCTGGGCTTAACGATGATGATTACACTGAAGGTATGGAGGACGTGGTATGGCACTTGGCTGGCGTCGATAACGTTGATGCGATCCTTTTTGGCCACTCTCATAACACCTACCCCAATGAACGTTATGCTGATTTAAAAGACGTTGATATTGAGCAAGGGTTAATTCAAGGAAAACCTGCCGCACAACCAGGTAAGTGGGGCGATCACATTGGTGTTGTTGATGTCACAATGACGAAAAATAACGACCAGTGGGAAATGACCAATGGCAAAGCCTTTGTTGTTTCTGCCAATGAAATTGAAGAAACTGCCGAGCAAAAAGCACCGCTTGAAGCGTGTATCGCTAAACAGCACAACGAAGTAATTGAAGATTTTGGTAAAACCATCGGCCAAGTCAATACATCGCTAAGCAATGACTTCAACCTACTGGGTAACGATACCGTCTACCAAGTGGTGAGCGAATCACAAAAGCGCTACCTAGCGCCATACATCAAATCAACAGACAAAGTGATTTCTGCCACAGCTCCAGCTATCCACCGCAATGATCCCGCGTATTTCCTTGATATTGAAAAAGGGGATATTAACAAGCGTGATATCGCATCATTGGTCTACTCTTCAACCCTAGCGGCACTTGAAGTAACAGGCGCAGAAGTCAAAGAATGGCTAGAGATGTCAGCATCCATGTATGCAGAGCCAACAGATGAAGGCAACGAGATTGTTAAACCGAATTCTCTGACTTTTCTTTACTATGTGATTGACGGTATTGATTACGACATTAATATCACCAAGCCATCAACCTACAACCAGTTTGGTAACAAGATTGCAGATGGTAACGGACGTGTCGAAAATATTACCTACCAAGGAAAACCAGTAGCAGCGGACGATACCTTTGTCATTATCGCCAGCAGCTACGCACCGTTCTTTGCCCGAGAAATGAAACGAGGGCGTGATTTTATCGATATCGACTCGCCAAACAGCCGTGATGTATTGCAAACATATCTATCGCAGCCAGAGCAAGATATCAATGTGAGTGATAACTGGCGCTTAGTGGGTGAAAAAGGCAAAGAGTATGTCTTCGAAGCAAAAAACAATAAGCAGAAGTTGGCAGGCTTTTCTGACTATTCAGAATTAAAGCTCAAACACGCTGAAAATAACGGTACTTCGAACGTTTATCACATCACGTTTTAATCGTTAGTTGTTAACCAGCTAACGGCCTGAGCTTTCCGCTCAGGCCGTTTCCGTTGCAGTCAGCATATTATTCCGCTTAGATAATAAAAGTTTGATTCGTCCCCACATTATGAGTTTGATATGCAACATAAGGACTGGTAAAATTTAACCTGAAGTATTTATAGTACTCCACACATCTAGCGAGGTATGCCTATGTCCAATACCATTCCGCTCTTCATTATCTTTTTCATCCTGCTCAGAGTGATCGTACTGAGCCAGCTAATACAAGCTAGCTCCTATACTCAAACCACTAGCCCTCATACATCAACAGCTACCCCTTATGAAACGCCCGTACAAAACAATCCCCATATTCACGGATTATTACTTCAGCGTACCCGTTGAGCAACATCCGTCAGTCACGGTTATTGATAAATACAAAAATATCAGTAGGGAATGTATAAATTAAATATACGATTTACGAACGATATAAAATAGCCAGCCTAGAATAGGCTGGCTGTTATAATAGTTTTCCTTTATCTCTCTGATTTGATAATCAACCGCCGATTAACTTGTCGGCTATTCATTATCAATCCAAGGTTTATTACCCTCAACACGCCAGATTAAATCAACCAATTCAGGGTGATCAATAAACGGGTTGCGGTTACCTTGGTATTTTTCAGCGGCATCATTGCGATCACGCTCTTTCTGGCTAACCGGATCGCCTTCATGCCAGCGCATTAATGTACGAAGTTGCCATGTTTGAAAGAATTGATCATCGCTTCCATCAAGAATTCGACCCGCTGAGTTATGATTATTACTTAAGTCTTCCATCCAGCTAACCACAACATCTTCATATCGAACTGCAAAGTAAAGCATTGCTCGCGCAATATCGCCTTTGAATTCATTGATCGGCTCAAATACAAAGAAATTACGTTTACCAAATTCAGGGTGCCCATAACCAATCTGGGTACCATTTAGCCCTTTTTCGATAACAGCATAAGGGTCAACCCAACCAAAAGGCTTCGCGTTATTATTATCTGTGTTATGCAAAGAGTTAATATATTGATCCGTCCCGAAGATATGATGAATATCATTTTCCATATCCTTACGGTAACGACTCTTTATCATCTCAGGGCGGAACATTTGAGAATAGGCATAGCAGATACCTTCTTCTAACAACTCAGTATCATGCGATATATTGCTACATTGACTTATATCTGGCTCGTAATTATATGAATCAACCCCTTTCGGATTCTTCGAGAAAATATCTACCAAATATTTTCCGTCCTTGTCACCGTAATAAAAATCAAGATCGTTCTGTGCGATAAAGCCATTGATGTTATCTGCTGGCTGGCTCTGATGGCTTTTTTTCACAATCTGATGCAGCGCTGTTTTCAGCTCGTAGCCACGCAACCCTTCTGCATTTTCATACTCTGGTCGCAAGTCTTTGGCCAAATGCCCGGAATAACCCGCAACATCAAAGCGTTTGATATATTCATCAATAAAACGCTGGTTATCATAACCCGCCTGATTATCTTCATCTATAACGTGAACCACATCTGAAACGTGAGCGATCACTTCACCATCGAGCTTTAACGTTACACTGCCAGCACCAGAGGTACAGCAAATCCCGTCTTTACCAATATCTTTCAGTACAAAACGGTAACTCTGTGGTTGAAGAGCAACTGGAATTTCATAGTAGGTTTCATTGTCGTACCCGCTGCCTTGGCGGATCAATTTGGCATCACCGTCATACAACTCCCATGAAATTTCGTTCGCAGCTCGGTCAGTCATTAACTCAATGACCAGCATGGTATTTTCTTCCTCGTGGTCTTTCGAGCATCCCACGGCAAGTAATGACAACGCTGCGGCTGCAAGGATCTTTTTAAATGTCATAACCTTATCCTTATTTTCCAATTTGACCACGGCGGCGTAAATACGCAAGCGATGCCAGTGCCATTAACAACAACATGTTCACAGCACCGCCACTGTAGGCAGCTTCTTTCTCTTTGATCATCAACTGGCGATCATTAACGATCTGACCGTTATACAAGTAAGTCACCCGACTTTCGCCAGCGCCTACATTAACCAAGTCGATAGACACCCAACCGCGTTGAATATCCGCTCGGCTTAAGCGTCGAATTTGGCTACGAGAATAGGTCGACACATCATAAATATTGCGATCATCAATGATAACCTGCACGGCTTCACCAACTTGTAAATACGCTCGGTTTAATAGAGTGAGATCAACCACAGCGGTAAAGGTTTCACCTTCGCTCGGACGGTTCTCACTTGGCATATTAATGGGTGATTCCGGTAATTGAACTTTACTGCCCAATTTAACGCTTGGTAAAAAGTCCAGCGTCAATATCGCAGGATCATGATCCGATGAACGGAATGGGTCATCATATTTACCAAACTTGCCAGTATTCTTGGTTGGGTACTCAAACAGCGTTGATTCACGTGAGTTAATATTCCACTCGGTAGCATCAACAACATGTGGCAATAGGCTTGGTGAAATCAGCGCATAATCGAGGTTACCAACAGTATCACTGTAAGAATAACTAAAACCATCAGGGTGCAATTTGGCAATAATATCGATGTAGTTATATGGGGTATGGTTGAAGAGTGCGCCATCGTTACCATGTAATTCTTTCCCGCCAAGGAAGGTATTGCGTGCCGCTTTGATCTCATACCCTTCAGGTGCTGAGTTGGTCAGCAACATGATTGGGTCTTCATGGGCATAGGAATTTAAATCACCTAGAATAATCTTATGACCATCCAGCTCATCAAGCGCTTCAGCTAACGTGTAAGCCGCCGAAACACGGAAGTTCTCACACTGGCCTTGTTCATCAGCATCAACGACTTCACCTGTTTCCATGTCGTGATCTTCCCAACACTCAGAGCCCTTCGACTTAAAATGGTTAGAAGACAGGATCAGTCGCTCACCGTTACCGTTAACAGTAAATACTCCGGTCATAGAATGGCGCTGAAACGCTGATTTAGCTTCAACACCCTCAGGCCAGTAACGCGCCGGAACATGTTGAGCAGGCATTTCAATCACTTCGGCACGTTCAAGGCTAACCACCGTTGGGCGATAAATCACTTTCGTGCTGATTGCATCAGTGCCAACCGTTTTCATCTCTGGGTGGCGCATTATCGCGTAGTGTTTTTCAGGCGGCAGCTGCTCGTTTAGTCTCCGAGTAATTTCAACAATCGATGACATATAGTCGTAACCGTTGTTCTCAACCTCTAAGAAGCTCCAGATATCAGCATCAATCGCCAGCATCGCAGCTGCGAGCTTATCTCCTTGCACTTGGAAGTCATCACCATTATCAGCACCACGGTTTTGCTCTAACGGATTACTCGCACCACCAAAAGGTGAGGTGAAGTAGTTTAGGACATTGAAGGCGCCAATTTTAATATCACCTTCTTTCACTTCAGGGTGCTCGGTTCGCTCTATGCCCTCATGATTAAAGAAGCTGGCGTCAGCCTTATTAGTAACAAACAAACGGTATTCATCATGTGAGAAGCCAATAAAGCCTTCCATCCCGTCGATTGTCGCACCGACTCGAATATAGTCATCCGTCGTGCCAGTGCCATTGTCTGTACCAAACTCTGGATACCAAGGGATAACACCATTTGGTGCTTTTTTCGGCGACTCAATGAACAGGCGACGCTGCTTATTACTGCGAGATACCGCAATCGCATCTTCAGAGCCTGGGGCATATTTCTGATTCGGGTGATAATTCACAGCTCCGTAGCTGGCAACCATGTTGTTGCGAAATGGGCCAAAGTCAAAACCGAAGGTACGTGCAACCTTCATGTCTGTATCTTTGTCCAATTTCACCCACATACCTTCGTGGCGCTCTAACGTGATCTCAAAGTTATCCTTCTCTGCAACCCCATCAACCTCACAATTTCCTATGCGCAGTGCCGTTGGTTCAATGTTGCCAGTCCCTGTTTTAATGATCGGGTTTTTACCGACGGAGAGCTGAGTCGCACCATAATATTCTTGCACTTTGCCATAGACATCGACCTTATCGCCAACACTTAGCCCTGTTGTTGCACCATGAACAAAAATACCACTTGAAGCACAAGCGTTACCGCCACCTTGTTGATCCTGAATATAAAAACCGCGGGATAATACGCCATTAGATGACTGGACATAAGTAACAATGCCATTAACCTTAAAGGTCTCATCAGAATAGAACTTGTAGTTATCTGGATCAGTATATGGAGAATGGAAACCTTCCCCTTGCAGTTCCATAATAGTTGCTACTTGGTCGAAGTCTGGTTCAACCGGCTCAGGCTCATCGCCTGGATCGGCTAGTTGACCCAGATAATCGATGCTGCCTTCTTTCAGAGCGCTCCAGTCGCCACGACTATAGTCAGTTTGGGCGTGCCAAGCCGCTTCTCTACGTACCCAAGTTTCTCGAGGGAGAAACTCAACACCATTCATTTCGCCAACGATATCGATGATCTGACCATTTTTGCGTAATGTGATCGGATCATTGCCGTTAAAATTCAATACCTGAGAATTTGCTAGTTCACTCGCCTTTTTTTTAAGTTCTGCGCCATGAGTTCCGCCCGCGTCTGAACGAACCAATACCCACACTTCACCGGACTCCAGTGTTACTCCATCTAACGCATACGCCACATATGGCTTGTTATGATCGGCTACGCCATCACGGATGGTAAATAACTCGTAGCCTTTGAGTTCAACAGCTTGATCACCACTGTTGGCAATTTCAATGGCTTTACTATTACTTCCCGCATGAACAACCTGCGAGATAAACACATCCGCATTAACTTGCGGCGCGATTAACGCCAGCATTACTGCGGAATATCTAAATAAATTCATTCATTAACCTTTAATTATTACGTCACTACGCACCTAGGAAATTTCAGCTGGTAGCTGAGTGCTGGGCGTAGTGATTCCCCCCGAGCACAGATATAAAACGACGGTGTTATAACCGTTAGTCTCTATAACGTAAGCATCCATCAAGGGTCTGTTGTATTAGAAGCGGAAGTAAACCTTGCTATAGGCGAATGTACCTTGCTCGCCACCTGTCACGACTTCACCAGCTAAGCGTACATTGGGGCGATACTGGAAATTAACGCCAGCGGTGAACCAATCATCGCTAAGCTGTTCTTCGCTGTAATACTGGTATTCTTCTTTGTAATTAATGTTTGAATAAGTAGCGACAAGCTGAATTTGACGGGTAAGTTGATAAGCGGCCGATGCAACACCAATGGTATTATCTTTCGAAACATAGCCGTTTACTTCATTGCGGTCGGCATAAGAGATCAAGCCACCAAAATCCCATTGGCCAAGATGATAGGTGCCATGTAATGAATAAATTTCGCCATGCTCTTTAACTGTTTCTGCACCAGCAAGCAACGTCCAGCTATCAGCAAAATAACCTAGATAACCATTCAGAACAGCCCCTTCGCGTGAATCGGTTAAGTGCTCATCCCAACCCGTTAATGAGTAAGAAACACCCATTGCCCAGTGATTTATCTGACCATGGTATTTAACAGTATTATCCTGATCGCCCGCTTCTTTGACCTCTACCGCTTCATTGATAGAAAAGTCACCGTGGCTGTCAAAGTCATCATACGCAGTATCATTGCGCCCAAGCTCAACGAAATGACCGTCAAGAAACTCCCAGCCCACATAGGCTTTATCAAGTACAATCTGAAATTCGTTATCGACTGTCCAAGGTGTGCGTTCAAAGTCAAAATCGAATACACCGTAGATATCCCCAGTACGTGCTTTAAACGCCAAGTCGCCAAAGGTATCGTCAACGTAGCCTTGATACCAAGTCCACTTTTCACCATTGTCATTACGACGTTTACCAAACCAACCTCCAACTTCAACACGGCCATTCATTTGGACGTAATCGCCATCATTCGATTGGTAAAGCGTTACAGCAGATGCAGTAGAGCTAACTGCGCCCCCAAACAAGCCAGCGCAAGCTAGGGCAAGAACAGTCTTTTTCATTTTATTTTCCTTTTTTGATCACCCTTAGGTAATCGGTAACTACAAGGCATACTTATCCACCCAATAATTA